>CAZNJN010000074.1:0-8956 GCA_964573365.1 uncultured Oscillospiraceae bacterium | reverse complement strand
GGCGTGCTGTTTTTGGATGAGTTCCCCGAATTTAAGAAAGAAGCGCTGGAGTCTCTGCGCCAACCCCTTGAAGACGGTCAAATCACGATCACCCGCGCGAACGCGAGAGCGACCTATCCGGCTCGTTTTATGCTTGTCGCGACGATGAATCCCTGTCCCTGCGGCAACTGTGGCTCGCGGCATACGGCTTGCCGCTGCACGGAGTCTCAAATCCAAAAATACCGCAACCGAATCAGCGGGCCGCTGCTGGATCGAATCGATCTGCATGTGGAAATGACGGAGGTTGAGTATAGCGAAATGGTCGATAAGGCGGAACGCTCTGAGGATTCGGCGCATATTCGCGCGCGCGTGAACGAAGCGAGGCGGCTGCAAAAAAAACGCTTTGAAAACGAGAATATTTTTTGCAATGCGCAAATGAACAATCGCTTGGTGGAACGATACTGCCAAATGGATCAGGCCGCTGAAAGACTGCTTCAAAACGCCTTTTCGGCCCTGTCCTTGAGCGCGAGGGCATATCATCGCATATTGAAGGTGGCGCGCACGATCGCGGATCTCGATCAAAGCGAGAGAATCGGCGCACAGCATATCGCTGAGGCTGTGCAATACAGAAGCATGGAGAGTAAAATACGAGAACAATGAAAGCGTGCGAACAGGAAGAACGGTATAGAATTTGGCTCTATGACGCTTTGCACGGCAGCGGAGCGCGCATGGGTGAGCTGATCGCGTCCTACGGAAGCGCGCAAGATGTCTTTGCGCGCGCGCGGGCGGATCAGCTTGTATATGCCGGGTCTGCAAAAAACAATCCCATCAAGGCGCTGCACGCGGCGGCGGATGAAAAACGAATCGATCGGCTCCTTGCGAGCTATCATGCAACGGGCATTCATGCGCTTACGCGGATATCCGAAGCCTATCCCGCCCTGCTTAAAGAAATTTACGATCCGCCTGAAATACTCTATATCAGAGGAAAACTGAAAAACACACAGGCTCTCCATCTTGCCGTGATCGGCGCGCGAAAATGTACGGAATACGGACGCGCCACAGCGCTGCGCTTTTGTAAGGAGCTGGCGCAAAGCGGCGTATGCGTCGTGTCGGGCTTAGCCTATGGTATCGACGCGGCTGCGGCGCGCGGCGCGCTGCAAAGCGAGAGCGAGTATCCGACCGTTGCCGTACTTGGTTGCGGTGTGGACGTAATCTATCCTCAAAGCAGCAAAAAAGAATATGATGAAATTGTGCAGCGCGCTGCGGTCATTTCAGACTTTCTTCCGGGAACGCCACCGATCGCGGCAAACTTTCCCAGACGAAACCGCATTATAAGCGGCTTGGCAAAGGGTACGCTAGTCGTGGAGGCGGGAGAAAAAAGCGGCACGAATATCACAGTGGACTTTGCGCTGGAGCAGGGACGCGACGTATTTGCGATACCCGGCAGAATTAATGATGAAGAGAGCCGCGGAACAAATCGCTACATCCGCGACGGCTACGCGAAAGCGGCGCTTTGCGTGGAGGACATACTCGTGGAGTATGGATTGCATACCGGCGCGCAGCCTCCGATAAAGCGTGATTTTTCGGGACTGCCGCAGGAACAGCAGCGGATTTGTCAGCTACTTGAAAACGGTGAAAAAAACTTTGACGAGCTATGTATTCTCAGCGGCTATCCCGTGCCAATGTTAAATTCCGTCTTGACAGTGATGGAGTTTTCGGGAATAATAAGGCAGATGTCAGGGAGAATGTACAAATTATAAATACATTTTTTCTGTGAAAGTAGAAAAGCGGAGGTAACAGCATGGCAGACATGCTCCTTATCGTTGAGTCGCCCGCCAAGGCGAAGACGATAGGTAAATTTCTAGGCGGAAAATACAAGGTGATCGCATCAAACGGACACGTTCGAGATTTGCCCAAGAGCCAGCTCGGCGTAGACGTAGAGAATAATTTCACACCCAAATACATTACGCTTCGCGGGCGCGGAGATATTCTGGAAAAGATCCGTAAAGAGGCCAAAAACGCGAAGAAAGTATTGCTCGCGACCGACCCTGATATGGAAGGCGAAGCGATCTCATGGCATTTGGCGCAGATCTTGAAGATGGAACCGAACTCTCCTTGCCGTATTGAGTTCAATGAGATCACGGCGAATACGGTAAAAAAATCCGTAAAGAACGCGCGCGCGATCGATATGGATCTGGTAGACGCCCAGCAGGCGCGCCGCGTGCTGGATCGTCTTGTCGGCTACAAGATCAGCCCCATTCTTTGGGCTAAGGTACGCAAGGGACTTTCAGCAGGCCGCGTGCAGTCTGTGGCTGTGCGCATTCTATGCGACCGCGAACAGGAAATCATGGACTTCGTGGCGGAGGAGTATTGGACGATCGACGCCGCACTGAAAATTGCGGGCAGCCGAAAGCCTCTTGACGTAAAGTTCTATGGCTTTAACGGGAAAAAGACGGAGCTGCATAACGAACAAGAGGCCGCGGATGTCGTTTCGCGCAGCGAAAACACGCCTTTTGTCGTTACGGAAATCAAAAGCGGCGAGCGGGTTCGCCATGCGCCGGCGCCCTTTACCACGAGCAGCCTGCAGCAGGAGGCGTCACGCAAGCTTGGCTTTACCACAAAGCTTACCATGCTCCTTGCACAGCAGCTTTATGAGGGCGTAGAGCTTCCCGGAGGGATGACGGGTCTTATTACCTACATTCGTACCGATTCAAGCCGCATATCCTCTGAAGCGCAGGAGCAGGCGCTCTCGTTTATTGAGAAAAAGTACGGCAAGGATTATGTACCCGAGAAGCCGAATGTCTACAAAGGCAGAAAAGGCGCGCAGGATGCGCATGAGGCAATACGGCCTTCGAGCATGGAGTATGCGCCGCAGGAAATCAAAGCTTCACTCAATAATAATCAATACAAGCTGTATAAGCTGATATACGAGCGGTTTTTAGCTTCGCAGATGACGGAGGCGCATTTTGAGACGAGCACCGTGATGCTTGACGCCGCCGGCTGCACCTATAAGGCTAATGGCATCCGCACGCTCTTTGACGGCTATACGGTCATTTATACCGAGGGACGCGACGACGCCGGAGAAGACGAAACGACGCTGCCGAAGCTGGAAACGGGGATGCAGCTCCAAGCGGAAAGCGTACAGAGCGAACAGAAGTTTACACAGCCGCCACCGCGCTATACCGAGGCGACGCTCGTCAAGCTGATGGAAGAAAAAGGAATCGGGCGGCCGAGTACCTATTCGCCCACGATCTCTACGATTACCGAGCGCGGATATGTGGTTCGTGAAAAACGCCAGCTTATTCCCACGGAGCTGGGCTTCGTCGTGACGCAGCTCATGAAGGACAATTTTGAGGATATCGTAGACGTTAAGTTTACTGCAGGTATGGAAGAAAAGCTTGACCTTGTGAAAGAGGGCGAGCAGGAGTGGACGAGCGTGATCCGTGACTTCTACGGTCCGTTTGCAACTACACTTGAAAAGGCTGAGCAGACCATCGAAAAGGTCGTGATCCCCGATGAGGTATCGGATATTCAGTGTGAAAAATGCGGCGCGATGATGGTTTATAAAATGGGGCGCTTTGGAAAGTTTCTTGCCTGCCCGAATTTTCCAAACTGCCGAAACACAAAGGCGATTGTGGAAAAGATCGGCGTACCCTGCCCCAAGTGCGGCGCGGAGATCATCAAACGAAAATCCAAGAGGGGAAAGGCTTTTTACGGCTGTGAAAAGTATCCGGACTGTGATTTTGTTTCATGGGATCGGCCGGTTGCGGAAAAATGCCCCAAGTGCGGCGCGATGATGGTACAAAAGCTGGGACAGCACGGCGGCTATACCATTTGCTCGCAAAAGGACTGCGGCTATGTGGCGCGTCCGCCGAAGAAGGGAAACAATGAGGAATGAATATAGACCGTAAAGCTTGTGTCGTAGGCGCGGGACTTGCGGGATGCGAAGCCGCGTATCAGCTTGCTGAACGCGGCATTACTGTCTCGTTATACGAAATGAAGCCCAAACGGCATTCTCCCGCGCATAAAAGCGATCGCTACTGCGAACTGGTATGCTCCAACTCACTTCGTGCCGATGGGCTTTTGAACGGCGCCGGGCTTCTCAAAGAGGAAATGCGGCTCCTAAATTCCCTGGTTATCGCCTGCGCAGACGCAACGCGCGTACCCGCCGGTGGCGCTTTGGCGGTTGACCGCGAAGGCTTTTCCGCGATGGTTACGGAGAAAATCAAAAAGCATCCCAACATCAACGTAATCGAGGAGGAGCTTGAAAGCATCCCTGCGGAGCCTGCGATCATTGCAACCGGACCGCTTACCGACGGCGCGCTGCTTGCGGATATTGAGCGGCTCTTTGGGGAGGGACTGCATTTTTATGACGCCGCCGCCCCCGTGGTTACAAAAGAGTCGCTGGATTTGGAAAAGGTTTTTAGAGCCTCCCGTTATAACGAGGGGAGCGATTATCTGAATTGCCCGATGAACAGAGAGGAGTATTACGCCTTTTTGCGCGCCCT
Organism: uncultured Oscillospiraceae bacterium; assembly: GCA_964573365.1. Lineage (GTDB taxonomy): Bacteria > Bacillota > Clostridia > Christensenellales > CAG-138 > JAQVRG01. Next base: position 4,469 of record CAZNJN010000074.1, on the reverse strand, counting down.
GCAGGAAGCGGAAACCGTAGCCCTGAAGGAGTTTGAGACGCTCAAGGTGTTTGAAGGCTGTATGCCCGTAGAGGTGATGGCAAAGCGCGGGGATATGACGCTTGCCTTTGGCCCCTTGAAGCCGGTCGGTTTGAGGGACGAGCGCAAGGACGAGAAACCGTTTGCGGTTGTGCAGCTTCGGCAGGATAATGCCGAGGGTACGCTGTTCAATATGGTGGGCTTTCAAACCAACCTTCGCTTTGGAGAGCAAAAACGGGTATTTGGCCTGATACCGGGGCTTGAACATGCGGAGTTTGTGCGCTATGGCGTTATGCACCGAAACACCTTTTTAGCTTCGCCCGGGAAGCTGGGCTGGGATTATGCCTGCAAACAAAGGGCAGAATTGTACTTCGCGGGGCAGATCACAGGCGTTGAGGGCTATATCGAGAGCGCGTCAAGCGGCCTGGTCGCAGGGATCGAGCTTGCGCGGCGCTTAAGCGGCGAGGAGCCCTTGGATTTTAGCACCGAGACTGCAAGCGGCGCGCTCGCGCACTATATAAGTGAATACAGCGGGACGAATTTTCAGCCGATGAATATGAACTTTGGCATTCTTTCCCCGCTTGCCGACGCGCCAAAGGGAAAGAAGCTTCGCTATGAAGCGCTTTCGGCGCGCGCATTGACAAAATTACGTGGCATTATTGCAAACAGAATGTAAAGGATACGGCAAATATAGCGCGGAAACAAAGCATATATGCTAAAATGACGGTAATGACACGGAGAAAAAGGGAAAATTCCTTTAATCCATAACGACGAAAATGGGAGGCATAGAATGTCTTTACAGGGAACAACGATCATAGCCGTGCGTAAGGACGGTAAGTGCGCGCTTGCGGGCGACGGACAGGTCACAATGGGAGAAAAGACGATCATGAAAGCGCACGCGCAAAAGGTGCGCAGGATCTATCATAATAAGGTGGTCGTGGGCTTTGCGGGCTCAGTCGCGGACGCATTTTCACTTTGCGAGCGCTTTGAAGCAAAGCTTGAGCAGCACAGCGGCAGCTTAAAGCGCGCGGCTGTCTCTCTTGCGCAGGACTGGCGCAGCGATAAGGCGATGCGAAAGCTTGAAGCGCTGCTGATCGCTGCGAATCAGGAAGAGCTGCTGATCATTTCCGGTACCGGCGAGGTGATCGATCCTGACGACGGTATTGCGGCGATCGGCTCGGGCGGCATGTACGCCTTGGCTGCGGCAAAGGCGCTAAAAGAAAACACCGCGCTTTCCGCTCGTGAGATTGCGGAGAAATCCATTTTGATCGCGAGTGATATCTGCGTGTTTACCAACGACCAGCTCACCGTGATGGAGGTGGAATGAAATGATGACGCCCAAAGAAACCGTCGCCGCCCTTGATAAGTATATTATCGGACAGGATGACGCCAAGCGCGCGGTCGCGATCGCGCTTCGCAACCGTTATCGCCGCAGCAAGCTTTCCAAGGAGCTGCGAGATGAGATTACGCCGAAAAACATCATCATGATGGGACCGACAGGCGTTGGCAAAACGGAAATTGCGAGACGCCTTGCCAAGCTTGTTGACGCGCCGTTTTGCAAGGTAGAGGCTACAAAGTTTACAGAGGTGGGCTATGTCGGGCGCGACGTAGACTCGATGGTACGGGATCTGGTGGAAGCCTCCATACGCCTTTGCAAGGAAAAAAAGTACGCCGCTGTGCGGCTTTTAGCGGAAGCGAATGCGGAACAGCGTCTAGTCGATATTTTGGTTCCTCTGCAAAAAAGCAATCCGATGGCGAATGTAAATCCCTTGCAGCTCCTGCTTGGCGCGGGTCAGCAAAATAGCGAGCCGGAAATGAGCGAGGGGGAGCGACAGGCGCATATGACAAAACGCCAGCAGGTGCTTGCCGAGCTTCGCGCGGGGAAACTGGAAAACGAAATGGTAGAGGTCGAGGTCGAACAAAGCAGCCCGGGCAGCGACACGATGATCGCCATGGGCATCGATATCAACCTCAATGAAATGATGGGCGGGATTCTGCCCACCAAAAAGAAAAAAAGAAAAGTAAACGTCACCGAAGCGCGCCGCATACTGATTCAGGAAGAATCCGATAAGCTGATCGATATGGATGAGCTTACGCGGGAGGCGATTGAGCGCGCGGAGCAGGACGGCATTATTTTTATCGATGAGATCGATAAAATCGCGGGTATGCAGAATACCTCCGGCGCGGACGTGTCCCGTGAGGGCGTGCAGCGTGACATCCTGCCTATCGTTGAGGGCAGCACGGTCAATACGAAATACGGACCGGTAAAGACGGACTTTATTCTCTTTATAGCGGCGGGCGCTTTCCATGTCTCCAAGGTTTCAGACCTCATTCCGGAGCTTCAGGGACGTTTTCCGATTCTAGTTAAGCTCAAGGCCTTAACGGTGGAGGACTACCGCCTTATTCTTACGCAGCCGGAGCATGCGATTACAAAGCAATATGCGGCGCTCCTTGCGACCGACGACGTAAAACTCAGCTTTACGGAGGACGCGATCGGCGCTTTGGCGGAGTACGCTTATAAAGCGAACGAGACAAACGAAAATATAGGCGCCCGCAGGCTCCATACGATCGTGGAAAATCTGCTGGACGATATTTCCTTTAATGCGGGCGGAGATCATCCACTGGTGGATGTGGTGGTAGACAGAAATTATGTAAATGAGCATCTTGCTGAGGAGTATAACGGGGAGGATCTGACCCGATTTATTCTATGAGGAAAATCGTATTTAGCTGCCTCTGGATCGTTTTTGCGCTTACCTTGAGCGGCTGTGCCGTTGCGGTCACGGCCAATGTTGTGATGCCAGAAAACTACGCGCGCGGTCTATCCGCGCAGCCGGTTCTTGCGGAGGCGCTAAAGGCAGAACAGGACATGATGGATATTGAGGTACCCGAGGATGAGGCTGTTTCAGAAAGCGCGGTTAAAAGCGACGCGATGCTTGCGTCTGCTCGAGAGGCTCTGCCTCCGAGCGAAGCGAACGAAGCACAGCTCAGCGTGATCTTAAGCCCGCAGCCAACTTTATCTATGCAGGAAGCACTGCTTGAAACGCCCGCTTTGACGGAGAAGCCCACGCCGGAAATTACACCAAGCCACAGCCCTGCCCAGAAGGAAGAATATGAGATCAAGTCTCTGGAGAAGCAGACGGGTTATGTTGAGGCAAAAAGCGTCAATCTTCGCAGCGGACCCGATACAAAATATGAAATCCTCGGCGAATACGAGCGCTATGACTCACTTTCACTGCGCGGGGAGAGCGGAGACTGGTACTATGTGAAGATCGACGGGAAAAAGGGCTTCATGCTTAAGGAATATGTGTGCATCGGCGCCGTTCCTACGGCTGAGCCGACGCCATCGCCCACGCCTAAACCCACGAAAAAACCCGAAGCTACCGCTGCGCCGACGATCGCGCCGACACAGGCGCCGCTCGTTACCGCTGCGCCAAGCACGAACACGACGGCACTTTCGGAAGAACTTTATCTGGTGGCGCAGCTCGTAAATGAAGAAACCGGCGCGGATGGCTATCTTGCCGTCAGCAACGTGATTTATAACCGCTGGAAAAGCTCGAAATTCCCGAATACGCTTGCGGGAGTGGTATTCCAAAATGGACAGTTCACGCCCGCCGACGATGAGGCACAGCTTCGGGCGGTAAAGCCCTCCTCGGGCGCGATTGCCGCCGTACAGCAGATTTTTGTAGACGGGAATCTGATTATGCCCGAGAATGTGCTGTTTTTCCGCTCGGCAAGAAAGGGGACAAGCTGGGGCGGCCGCAGCTATTACGCCACGATAGGCGGAAACGCGTTTTTCTATTAAATAGCATGATATTTTCGGATGGATCGTGCAAGACTAATACCGCAATTCCTATGGAAGGCGGTATTTTTTATGCATGCGATCATTATGGCGGGCGGCGAGGGAAAAAGGCTTCGGCCACTTACCTGCACGATGCCAAAGCCCATGGTTCCGCTTTTAGGGCGGCCAATGATTGACTACTGCGCAGCGCTGCTGCATAAGCACGGGATTGAAGATGTCACGGCAACCTTATGCTATATGCCGGATGTCATCCGGGAGCATTTGGGCGACGGCAGTGCGTTTGGCTTGAATATGCGTTATACACAGGAATGCCGGCCGATGGGAACGGCGGGCAGTGTGCGCGCCGCGGCGGGAGAGGAAACGGATCAAACCATCGTCCTTTCGGGCGACGCGCTGACGGATATCGATATAAGCTCGGCTTTGCGTTTTCACCAAACGCAGAACGCGAAGGTGACCATCGTGCTTACGCGCGTGGATGCGCCGACGGAATACGGAGTGGTGCTTTTGGGCGAGGATCTGCGTGTTTTGCGCTTTTTTGAAAAGCCGCAGCCTGATGAGGTATACAGCAATCTCGCAAATACGGGCATTTATATTTTGGAGGTAAATTGTAAAATCAAATTGAACACATAAAAAATCCATAGTGAATGGATTT
>CAZNJN010000073.1:8102-9079 GCA_964573365.1 uncultured Oscillospiraceae bacterium | reverse complement strand
CTTTTAGAATGAAATCGCCGCAGGGGGGATCAGTGCTTCGTGCAAGGGATAGTCAGATAAGGCAAGCAGCGCATCAGAGGGAATACCGTCAAGGGTTATATAGTCCGCCTTGATCGCATAGAGCATGACTCCGCCTTGTACGGTCGCCGCGGGGATCGGGATGCTTGCTTTTCCTTTGAGCGCTTGGATATGAGCTACGATCACAGGCCGGTCGCTGATTGGTTCTCTAAGTACATTGCCTGTATCAATCCTTGCAGGCAGCGTATAAACCTCTCCCTCAAAGGCCACACACAGCTTTCGCGGCTTTTGCCAGCCGCGTCTTTTTCTCCACAGTTTAGGTAAAAAAGCCGCAGCCGCCGCACCCCAGAGCGCACAGCGCCATGAAATCGAGCGATAAACGCCGTCCGTACTGGCGTCTGGGAAAAACGAGAAAAGCAGAAGGAGACCGCCGATCATGCAGGCGGATAGCAGCACCGATGCCCATGCGCATAGGAGGAGTTTCCACTCTCTGCTTCCCGGGATGCAAAGCGCCATCAAGCCAGCACAGAGAACTCTAAAAAGCCAATGCGAGGCGAAGCCAACTTCCAAGGTGGCACAGGCATAAAGCGCACCGAAGGCAGCGGCAAGAAGCGTTCGCCATATTGCGCAAGGCCGTCCGCAGATTGCTCCGGCCAAGCGCAGCACAAGCAAATTCATCACCAGATTATCCAGCACAAACAGCTCGATGTACATGGCTTACTTTAGCATATGCGGGGAATGATTTTGTGTAGAACTATTGCTGTATATATAGGAATAAGCTGTCAAAAAAAGCGCCGGTATCACCGACGCTCAAAAGTGAAATGTCGAAAATTAAAGAAGGGTAATCCCGTGCTCCCTGCAAGTCGCGATGGTTTCTTCATCCCAAATAGAGGACTGCACTTCTCCGATATGGGCCTTACCCATAAGCAGCATACAAAGTCGGCTCTGTCCGATGCCGC
>CAZNJN010000073.1:0-8092 GCA_964573365.1 uncultured Oscillospiraceae bacterium | reverse complement strand
GATCGTGAGCGGCAGTTCGCCTTGCAGTAGCATTTTATGGTACAAAAGCTCACGCCGGTCATCGCATCCAGCAAGTCGTAGCTGCGCATCCAGCGTCTTTGCATCTACCCGTATGCCCATAGATGATATTTCCATCACGCAGTCAAGCACTTTATCATAAAAGAGTATATCGCCGTTAAGCGTCCAGTCGTCATAGTCCGGCGAACGCCCGTCATGCTTTTCCCCGTTGCTGAGCAGTCCGCCGATCTGCATAAGAAAAACCGTGGGGTGCGCCTTGACGATCAGATTTTCCCTTTCTTTGGGCGTTTTATCCGTATAAAGCTCAAGCAATTCCTGCGTGGTGATAAAGTAAACGTCGCGCTGAAGCTCCGTGGTAATATGAGGATAACGCGCCTTGAGCAGATCGAGCGTATCGCATACGCAATGTACGATCGCCCGCACCGTGTTTTCAAGCATAGTTTTGTTTCGCATTTCAGGTGTGATGACCTTTTCCCAGTCCCACTGATCGACATAGATCGAATGAAGATTATCCAGTTCTTCATCGCGTCTGATCGCGTTCATATCGGTATAGATGCCCTTTCCCGGGCGAAAATCATAGCGGTAAAGCGCCATTCTTTTCCATTTGGCGAGCGAATGAACAACCTGCCCCTCCTTTTTCGCGTCCGGTATGTCAAAGCAGACCGGTCTTTCCACGCCGTTCAGATTGTCGTTCAAGCCCGTGTAGCTTTCAACAAAAAGCGGTGCGCTCACGCGTTTGAGATGCAGCGCGCGAGAAAGGCTGTCCTGAAAGCAGCGTTTGATAAAGCTGATTGCATCCTGTGTTTCATACAGGCTCATGTCCGCCCTATAATTCTTTGGTATGATCGTCTTTGCCATAAATCCATTCTCTCCTAATCAAAACTTGTTTTTTAGAATATACCCTCGTGGTTCAAAATGCAATCAAAAAGCGCACGGTACATTTGTTGCCGTGCGCTTCTTCGTTATTATGCTTCTCAGTCCTTATTGCGAAGGAAGCTGGGCAGATCCAGATTATTCTTTTCCCGAGGATTATAGTTGCTCGTAGGGATATCCTTTTTTGTATAATGCGGCGTAAGATCCTCTCCGTCGGAGAGCGGTGAGCTGTAAGACGGTTTTTTCTCATGCGGCTTATCAAAAAAGTTGCTATAGCTGCGCGCGACATTCGGCGGCTCTTTAATGTCCTGTGCTTTTCTGGCGGGTGTGGGTACATTCGCGGGTTCAGCCTTGATCTCGGGTTCGACTGAAACCGGCTTGGACGGACCCTTTTCAGAATCAAAGCCGGTCGCAATGACCGTAATACGAACCGCATCGCCCATTTCCTCGTCGATACCGGCGCCCCAAATGATATTCGCCTCGGGATCGGCGTATTCCTGAATAAACTCTGCCGCGGAGGAAACCTCCAAAATGCCCAGATCGCTTCCGCCTGTAATATTGAGCAAAACGCCTCTGGCGCCGTTAATCGTCGTTTCAAGCAGCGGACTTGCGATAGCCTGCTTCGCAGCCTCCATCGCCCGTTTTTCGCCCGACGCAATACCGATGCCCATATGCGCCATTCCTTTTTCTTTCATGACCGTGCGAACGTCGGCAAAGTCCAGATTAATCATTGCCGGTACCGCGATCAAATCGCTGATGCCCTGTATACCTTGGCGGAGCACGTCATCCGCGATCCGAAACGCCTCGCTCAAGCTGACGTTGCCAACCGTATCTACCAGTCTGTCGTTTGGGATGGTGATAAGCGTATCGACTGTGCTCTTGAGATTGGTAATACCGTTTACGGCATTGTTCATTCGGACCTTACCCTCAAAGGAAAACGGTTTTGTTACGACGCCTATGGTAAGAATGCCAAGCTCCTTTGCGCATTCGGCCACAATGGGCGCCGCGCCCGTACCGGTTCCGCCGCCCATGCCGGCGGTAATAAACACAAGATCGGCGCCTTTAAGCGCTTCAACGATGTTATCCCGGCTCTCCTCGCCAGCTTTTCGCCCGATCTCGGGATCTGCGCCCGCACCCAGACCTTTGGTAAGCTTCTCGCCGATCTGAATCTTCTGGTTCGCTCGGGATAGATACAAGGCTTGCTTGTCCGTGTTGACGGCAATAAACTCAACGCCCCGCAGACCATACTGGATCATGCGGTTCACGGCGTTGTTACCCGCCCCTCCGACGCCAACCACCTTGAGTTGAGCAAACTGTCCGGCGTCAAAATCAAGTTCCAGACCGATCGACATAACTTCTCCTCCTATTTGATAAAGAAATCCCTGAGTTTTCGCATAAACTTATTCTTTCCTGATAAACCCTGCAGCAATCCCGCATTCTGATTTTCGCTTGCGTGGATCACAAAATCCATAACAGAAAACCCGCTTGCGTAGTTGGGTGAAGAAAGTCTTGGCATCCATGGCATACGCACCTGAATCGGTATGCCCATAGCCGCTTCTAAAAATTCACAGCTTCCCCGCATCAGCGATATACCACCGCCGGTCAAATACACCGGAAGATCGGTAGACACCGGCACGCCCATCTCCATCATCGTGCGCATAATCAGATCGGCAAGCTCTTTGGTGCGGGCTTCAATGATAAACTGGATGGCCGCATGTTCTACCTTCAGCGTGCCGCCCCCCGGTACGCGGACGAGATCAACGTTGTCCTGATAGTCAAGCGCGTAAACATAGCGCCGCTTGATGCCTTCCGCGATCACCATCTGCGTCCGAAGCCCGTAGGAAAGATCGCTCGTAAAATGAACGCCGCCTACGTCGATGCTTTTACAGGCTAAAAGCGCGTTGCCCTGCACATAACCGACATCGGTATGGGTAGCTCCTACATCGATCAAAACCGCGCCGTGAATGCGTTCAGCCTCGGGAATCACAAACAAAGCTTCTGACAGGGGTACGCCGATATACATATCCGCATCCAGTCCGATCCGTTTAAGAGCATCGGAAACCAGATTTTGAAAATGAGTATTTACAAAAACATGCGAAACGCGCGCGGAAAGCGATTTTGCCGTAATACCGATAGGCATGTCTGGTCTGAAAGCGCCATCCACCAGAAAGCCGGTCGGCGTGCTGTGCATAAGCGCATAGCCTTCGGGCTGATCAAAGGCGGTAGAGGCATTAAGAAGCTGTTCTATATCCTCATAGTCGATCTTTCTTCCGCCTATATCGAGCAATCCATCCTGCAAGCGCACAAGCATAAAGGGCGCCGGTACGCCTACAGAGATCTCCCTGACACGGTGCTTTGCCTCGCGTTCCGCCATGTCCAGCGCATCGACGATCGCATCGCTAAAGCTCTGTTCGCTTTCAAATTCGCCTTTTTTATATCCGCCGTATTCCTTGATTCCCGCGCCGTGAACCAGCATGTTTTCTCCCTGATTCGCACTGCAAATCAGACAGAGAACCTTTGAGCTGCCTATGTCGATGATCGCGGAATACTGGTTCATGTTTTCTCCTAGTTACCTACATACTTCCAGACCTAGTAAATATACCACATGTCGGCGCGAAGCGCAATAGAATTGCCATATCTTGACATTTCTTTGCCCTCGTTCTGCCCTTTTCGCCTATTCTGCGGAGTCTGAATCCCCAGGCGAAATCTGGGGCGTGGGGGTTATACCCGGCGAAGGGTCTACGGACGCATCCGGCGCAGGTGTGCTCCCCGTATCAGAGGGCACATAGGTGTACTCGTTCTCATCGTCTGCCTCCTCCTCACTTTCCAAATCAGGAGTGACAAAGGGCGTATATACGGGCGAGCCATGACTGTAAACGAGGATCGTACCATCAGTATACCCCATTTTTTCCACTTCCGGCAGGACAATCGCGAGCTTGTGCATTTTTATTTCCAGATCCTCGGCTTGTCCCATGTTGACCGTGATGCCCGATCTTGTAAGCATTGTCAGGTTCAGGGAATTGGAAATATCCGCACTTTCGATCATCGATTGGATGCCGCTTGATTTTACAGCCGCGATCAAAAGCGAAAGCGCGCGGGATGAATAGTCGGCAAGATCACCGATATGCCCGTTGACCTGATAGCCGGAAGCGCCCGCGCCATAGATTTTGAGAAGCTCCGGATAAGAATTGCGCTCGCTGATGCTCAGCACATAGCCATCCTCGTCGATGATCGCCGCGGTATTGAGACCGATGATCACGGCTGCCTCATGCCTTTCACTCACGCGAATGCTTACGGTATCCGGATACAAGCATGTAATCTCCGCTTTTGCTATGTAGGGATTTTCATATAGGCGCGACTCTCCTGCGCTGCATGAAAGCAGCAGCAGGTGGGCGCCGTATTCGATCCCCGTAGTTTCGATAATCGTCTGCGTAGGTATCGTTTGATTTCCGCTTACCTCGATCACATTCACGCGAAACATAAAAAATCCGAATGCGAGAGTCGCAATAATCATCAAGGCGAGCGCCGCAGCCCATATTCTTCGGATCAGATACTTATGCTTTTTTTCGTCTCGCGCTTCATGCTCTTCTTCAGGAAAAAGCTCGACGACATTGGGCGCGTTCCCTACGTTCTCGGTATTCTCGGCGTTCTCGCTGCTCGGCTGTTCCTGTGTCGCCCGCTCGTCAAACATATTCTGCTTCGTTTGTTGTTCTGCGCTGGCATTTTCTGTTTCCGCCCACGCGTTCCATTCGCTTTGCATAGGAATATAGGAATCGTTCCGTTCTGCCGCGCTTTGACGCCCGACGGGCTGCTCGCCTTCAAAGCTCTCCCGTATATGGGGCAAATCGCCGCTTTGCATTTGAAGCTCCCTCGTCGCAGGTAGAATAGCAGAAGCCGTCTGCGCGTCGGTTTGTGTATCCGCTTCCTCAAAAAGATCGCCGGACTCACGTTCGTCGCCTCGCTCATCTGCCGTAAGCCAAATATGGCTCTTTCTTGTTTTATGCCGCCAAAACATGCGTTTGTATAGATATTCCTTTCTAGTCGCTTTCCCTCCAGAGGTGTCCGCCCAAGCTTTGTATCATGCCTTCCATGTCTTCATAGCCCCGGTCGATCAACTCCGCACAGCGCACTACTGTTGTTCCTTTTGCCGCAAGCCCCGCCAAAACGAGTGCCGCCCCGCCGCGGAGATCGTGTGCTGTAACTGTGGTTCCGTCAAGCGTCGGCACGCCTCTAATGACGATCATCCTATCCTTCTGCGTATAAACAGCGCCCATCCGCGCAAGCTCCGCGCCGTGCTTAAAGCGGTTTTCAAACACATTTTCCACGATCACGCAGGTTCCTTTGCTCATGGTACACATTGCAAAAAATTGCGCTTGAAGATCCGTAGGGAAACCTGGATACGGCAATGTCTCAATCAGACTGATCTCGTCGAGCCGCTCGGGGGCGGACAAAAATATGCGATCCTTTGTGCAAAGCACCATGCAGCCGCTTTCACGCAGTTTACAAAGCACCGCGCCCAAATGCTGCGCATAAACGTTTTCAAGAGTCAGTTCGCCGCCGGTCATGGCGGCCGCGCAGAGCATGGTTCCCGCTACGATCCGGTCGGGAATAATGCGGTGACTTACGGAAGGAACATCTGCTTCGCGTCCGTTAATATGGATCGTAGAGTTTCCCGCCCCGCTTACATCATAGCCAAGCTTACAGAGAAAGTCCTGTAGGTCTTTGATCTCCGGTTCACGCGCAGCATTGCAGATCACGCTTTCCCCCGGCAGACGCAAGGCGGCCATCATAATGTTTTCCGTTGCGCCAACGCTGGGATAATCAAGATGGATCTCCGCAGGATGCATATGCGCTCCATCGCAGATGATCTGACCGTATTCCTCGCGAATATCTACACCCAGCGTCGAGAGTCCTTTCAGATGCAGATCGATTGGACGGTTCCCGATCTCGCAGCCTCCCGGATAGGTGCAAACGGCATGACCAAAGCGCGAAAGCAGAGGGCCGAGCATAAAAATGGATGAGCGCAGCTCCTTAGAAACCTGCTGGGGCATCACACAGCCGTCCGCATTTTTCGCATCAAGCTCCAGCACATCATCCTTCCATAAGGATTTTACACCTAAGGCGTCAAGAATATCCAACATATTATCCACATCGACAATATGAGGACAGTCTTCAAGCGTTACCCTTTCGCTCAGCAGGCTCGCCGCCAAAATAGGCAGCGCCGCGTTTTTTGCACCCGTGATCCTTAATGTTCCCGAAAGCGGATATCCGCCTGCAACGATCAACTTAGCCATGCAATACCCTCCACATATGAGCTCACTTTTCATCTTATGCGAAGGTATGTCTTCATGTTCTAGGTCGCTTCCATATTCTTTGAAATATTTAGCAGAATCCCCGTAGCACAAAGAAAAATGAACAGGGAGGTGCCGCCCGCGCTGATAAAGGGCAGCGTTTGTCCCGTCGTAGGTATGGAGCTTGTCGCTACGCCGATGTTGACCGCCGCCTGCATCGCAATAATGCTCGTAATGCCCGCCGCGAGCAGACTGCCGAAACGATCCTTGCAGCGAATCGCAATTAGGCAGCCTCTATATGTTAAAAACACATAAGCGGCAATCACCATAATGCAGCCGATTAGACCAAGCTCCTCTCCAATAATGGAAAAAATGAAGTCGCTCTCTCCATACGTTAAAAACAGCATTTTTTGTTTGGAAAAATTCAGTCCGCGTCCGAATATGCCGCCTGAGCCAAAGGCATAGAGCGACTGTACCAGTTGATAACCCGTATCCAGTTCATCTTTCCATGGATCCATAAATATTTTGAGCCTTGCGATACGGTAAGGTTCAAGATACGCGACCAAGTACATGATCGGTATGGCGCAAAGCGCCAGTAATAGCAGATGCTTCATCGGCACGCCGCCAAGATAAAGCATCACGATGCCGGTAAGCATGACAATGACCATCATCGACATGTTTTTTTGCAGCAGCACCAGCACGCAGATTGCGCCGATAATCATCAGCATCGGCACGGTTCCACGTTTGAAATTCTGCATTCTTTCCGGCCACTTTGCCATAAAAGCGGACATGTAGAGAACTAAAGCGAACTTTGCAAGCTCCGAAGGCTGAAAGGAAAGCCCGAATATGTTCAGCCATCTTCTCGCGCCGTTTCTCTCAACTCCCCAAAACACAACCGCAAACATAAGCACCATCGTGATAATCAGAAAGGGGACTCTCAAATGATCCCAAAAATGATAATTCACGCGTGAGAGAATCATGAGCGCTACAAGTCCCAGCAGGAGAAACATGCTTTGGCTTCTCAAATAATAAAGCCCATCTCCAAATTTTGTCTGGGCATAGTAGTAGCTTGCCGAAAAAACCATGATCAGGCCAAACGCGCACAGCAGCATAACCACTGCAAAGAGCGTAAAATCCATGCTGCTTTTTTGTGTCTGCTTACGCGTTTCCACCGTTTTTCCTTCCATTTCTACAGCGCGTTCACGATAGCCTTGAAAATACGTCCGCGCTCCTCATAGTTTTCAAAAACGCCCCAGCTTGCCGCCGCCGGCGAAAGAAGTACCGTGTCGCCCGCCTTGGCTATTTTTCTAGCCTTCTCGACCATATCCGCAAGGTCGTCTCCACATTTTTCAAGCGCAGTAAACCCACAAGCTTTTGCCGCGGCGCATATCGCGTCCGTATTGCAGCCAGAAACAAGCACGGCCTTTACCTTCCCGTTAAACGCTTGAAACAAGGGCAGAAAATCACTTTTCTTATCGTAATTTCCGACGCCCAGAAGCAGAATGATCGGCGCGTTTACCGCCTCTACGGCCTTGATGGTGGAATCCGGATTTGTCCCCTTTGAATCGTTTACATACCGCACCCCGCAGAGCTCCCGCACAAACTCTATGCGATGCTCCACTCCCTGAAACTCTCGAAGTCCCGTTCTTACCGCTTCGGCGTCAAGTCCCATGCACATGGCGAGCGACGCCGCGCAGAGCGCATTTTCAATGTTGTGCGCGCCGGGGATCTTCAGTTCGTCCGTCCGGATCAAGCGCGTGCGCTCTCCGCCACGCTTCCAAACCATATACCCGTCTTCCAAACACATGCCGCTTTCCAGTATATGCTTTTGCGAAAAAGGTATGATCTTCGCCCGTGTAAGACGCGCCATATTCTTTACCGTCAGATCGTCATCGTTGAGCACGGCGAAG
>CAZNJN010000072.1:3583-9204 GCA_964573365.1 uncultured Oscillospiraceae bacterium | reverse complement strand
TCAAAATAGCTGGTCTTTTTTTATTCCATCTGCAGGCAGCAGCCGTTTTTGCCCTCCTGCTTTGCCTTATACATCGCCTTATCCGCAAGCTGCATGACGTCCTCCATATTCGTTGGCTTTACGTCAAAGCAGGTCACGCCCATGGAGCAGGTCACGCCCATGCCGGCCTTTTCCATATTCGACTTTAAGTCGGCGCAGAGCTGTATGCCCTTTGCAAGGGCGGCGTCGGGGGAGACGACGTTGCTCATCAGCACCAGAAATTCATCGCCGCCGATGCGCGCGACGACGTCGCTGCCGCGAAGAAGCTGGCGAAGGCGCGTGCTGAAGTGCTTGAGCACCTCGTCGCCAAAGTCGTGGCCGAAGGCGTCGTTGCACTGCTTGAAATTGTCCAGATCGATCATAAAGAGCGCGTAATAGCCGGCGCATACGTCGTTCATGCGCTCCCAGGTACCCTCTAAGCCGCGCCGGTTGTAGGTTCCGGTGAGATAGTCGATGAAGGCCTCCTGCAAAATGGCGTGCTTATGCTCGATCTGCCTGCGCTGCTCCCGCAGCGTCGCCGAGTCGAGCACGTTATGGACGCGGCGCATCACGATGCCGTCGTCAAAGGGCTTGGCGATAAAGTCGTCCGCGCCCAAGGCGAGAGCCTTTCTTTCGCTTGCGTCGCCCGGCTGGGCGATCACGATGACGGGCAGATTGCGAAGCTCGCTGTCCTTTCGGATATGCTCCAGCGTTTCAAAGCCGTCCATGACCGGCATGATCAAATCAAGGAGCATGATGGCGACCTCTGAGCCGTGCGAGCGCAGATAGTCCAGCGCGAGCGCGCCGTTGCCGACCTCGGCGATGCTGAAGCTGTCGCCGAAAATGCGCGCAAGCACCGTGCGGCTGAGCGTGCTGTCGTCCGCGACGAGCATCGTGCGTTTTCCGCCGGCAACGGCTATGCACTCGTTGTCGCCGTTTTGCGTCGCGCTGCATTTGAGGGAGCGATCCTCTAAATCAAGCTCGACGCTTTGTAAGAGTGTTTCAAAGGCCGCGCCGGGCATGGGCTTCGCGTAGAAATAGCCCTGCGCGTAGTTGCAGTCGATGCTCCTAAGCGCGTCGATCCAGCTTTCATCCTCCACGCAGGCTACGGTGACGCGAAGATCCATCCATTTTGCGAGACTGATGATAAAGCCGAATACGTTTTTGCTTTCCCGTTTGAAGTCCTGCGAAATAAAATCGAGCCCCACGTTCAATACGTCGATGGGGAGGCGGCTTAGCATAAAGAGGGAGGAATAGCCCGTGCCAAAGCCGTCCATTTCGATCATAAAGCCTTCGTGCTTCAAAAGGGTGACGACCTCAAAAAGCTGCTTGGGATCGTCGCCGTAGGAGGCTTCGTTGACCGCGATATAAATGCTTTGCGGGGATAAGCCGTGCGCACGCACGCAGGCTTTCAGCTTTTGGGGCGTGGCGGGATCGTAGAGCGTGGCGCGCGATACGTTGACCGTGAGCGGCACGGTGCAGACCCCTTTGCAGATCCAGTTTTGCAAATGCGCGCAGGTCTCCGACCATACGAAGTGGTCGAGCTTTCGGATCAAGCCGCTGCGCTCAAAAAGGGGGAGAAATTCGCTGGCGCTCAAAAGCCCGCGCGTCGGATGCTCCCAGCGGACGAAGGCTTCCGCGCCCGAGACCTTGTTGTTGTGCAGATTGATCTTTGGCTGATAGTAGATCTTGAACTGGCCGCTTGTAAGCGCCTGTTCAAGCTCTGCCGCCATTTGCTGCTCCTGCATATACTTTTGCTGAAAAACGGGGTCAAAGCGCACACAGTGTGCGCCGTGTCCGCCTGAGAAGGAACGCGCGGCGCAGAGGGCGCGTTCGCACATTTCCTTGACGCTTGTGTCGCGCTGTTCTATGGGATAAAGCCCGTAGCGCAGCGAAATGCAGGGCGCGACAGGGTGATTGTCAAAGTCGGGCAGGCAAAGCTCCTCGCGCGACGGAAAGAGCATGGCAAAATTATCCATCGAAAGCCGGCCGATAATCGCGTCGCTGCCGCCGAAACTCTCCATGAGGCGGGCAAAGGCGCAGAGCAGCTCGTCGCAGCATTTATCGCCGTAAAGACGGTTGACGAGCTTGAAATTTTCAAAGTCGGAGCAGATCAGCGTATAATCCCGCTCCAGGTCGTTATTTAAGCGGCTTTGCGCCTCGCGGTAAAAGATCGGCTCCGCGTAAAGTCCGGTCAGCTCGTCATAGGCAATTTTGCCTACGAGCTTATCCGCCGTGCGAAGGGCGACAAGGTTAAAGACCTTGCGCCGCACGATCACAGGCTCATAGGGGAAAAGGCAGAAATCGCCAAGCCCCGCAAAGAACAATTCCTCCAAATCGGCGCTCTCCTTGCAGGTGGCGAGCACGGGAATGAGCGAAAGCAGCTTATCCTCCGCGCAGCCGCGCAAAAGGCTCAAGATGTCCTCCTTGCTGATGGAAAGCCCCAAGAGGATCAAATCGATCGCCTCCTGCTCGCGTCCCTGCTCCAAAATAGCGGAGGCTTGGCGGATATTCTCCGCCTCCAGCATTTCATATTCATCACGGAGCATCCTGCGAAGAAGATCGCGGTTTGCCGCGTCGTTATCGATCAAAAGAACCATGGGCTTAGCGGACATGTATACACCCCTCTGTTTCATTTGCTGTTGCTAACAGTCTATTTTTGAAAATCCTAAAATAATACAGCTTGCTCTATATATCGATATTATACGGTGAAAAAGAAAGGGGGGCAAGAAAAGCTTTTGTACAAAGCGCGCCATATACTGCGCATAGAAAAAGCGGCGATGCTTCTCGCCGCTTTTACGCTATGCAAAATTTGCGCTACGCTTAACCCTTGACGCCGCCTGCGGTGACGCCCTTGATGATGGACTTGGAAAGGAAGAAGTACACCACCATAACGGGCAGGATCGCAAGGAGAATGAACATATAGACCTTGCCCATGTCGAACTTGGAATAATCCGCGCTGCGAAGCTGCGCGATCATGATCGGCACGGTTCGCATTTCCGCCTTGTCAAGGAGCAGGGCGGGGATCAGGTAATTGTTCCAGCTCTCGACGAAGGTGAACACGGCCTGCACGGCGAGCGCGGGCTTGAGCATGGGCAGAACGATCTGGTTAAAGATGCGGAACTCGCTTGCGCCGTCCGCGCGCGCCGCCTCGACGATCTCCAGCGGCAGCACGCTTTCCATGTACTGCTTCATGTAGAAAAACACGATGGGCGAGGCGATGCCCGGCAGGATGAGCGGCAGAAAATTGTTGGTCAGCTTGAGCTTATACATGACCTGTACGAAGCCGACCGCCGAGACCTGCGGGGGAAGGATCATCACGGCAAGGATGAACATGAAGAAGAACTCTCTGCCCTTGAAGCGATAGGCGTGAATGCCGTAGGCGGTCAAGGCGGAAAAATACGTTGCGAGAATGCACCTGCACGAAGCTACAAAAAAGCTGTTGAGCATGCCGCGGGGAATGTTGATGGAAGCGTCCGTTACCGCGCTGTACAGGTTGGAAAAGAAGTTTTCGCGCGGGAGAAGCGTAAAGCCGCTTTGTAGCTGCGCGTTGGAGCGCGTGGCGTTGATGATGAGCATATAGAACGAGAACAGGCACAGCACACTCAAAAACGCCAGTATCGCGTAGACCAGCAAACGGCAGAACAAAAGCTGTATCTTTCCCTTTTCGTTTAAGCTGATGCCGACATTGCTTTCCATATTTATTTCCTCCCTTTATACTGCGAGCTGAGCGAGCGGAATACGACCAGGCTCAATATGCCGGTGATGATGAAGATGCAGACGGACACAGCGCCGCTCATGCCGTAGTTCTTGCTGGGGGTCAGGAAGCTGTAGAGGTACATGACAAGCGTCATGGCGCTGCGGTTGGGCGTACCCAGTCCCTTGGTCAGTACCTGCGGCACGTCAAACATCTGGATGCCGCCGATCAAGGCCGTGATCACGACATAGACGAGGATGGGCATGAGCAGGGGAAGGATCACGCGGAAGAATACCTGCAAAGGCTTCGCGCCGTCGATCGTCGCCGCCTCAAAGATGCTTTGATCGATACCCATGATGCCCGCCATGAGCAAAATCGTTGTATTACCAAACCACATAAGGAAGTTCATCAGGCTGATGAGTCCGTATACGGTGATTTTCGTATTAAAAAAGTCGATTGTGTTTTCCGCCCAGCCGGACTGGACAAGCAGCTGATTGACGGGGCCGACGTTAGAAAAGAGCGCGTAAAAGAGCATGGAAAACGCGGACGCCATAATCAGGTTCGGCATATAATACACGGCCTTGAAAAAGGGCTGACCCTTGATATTCAAGCGTGTGCTGGTGAGAAAAATTGCGACCGCCATGGCGATGACGATCTGCGGGATCGCCCCGATCACCCAGAGGATAAAGGTATTTCCGGCATATTGCAAAAGGCTTATCGAGCCGGTCGAATCGGGCGTAAAAAGCTTAACGAAGTTTTGCAGCCCTACGAATTTCGGCCCTATATGCTTAAGCCCGCTCATGTAGTTTTCAAAGAAGCTGTTGCCGATGGTCAAAAGCTGCGGGATCAGAGAACAGGCTATATAAGCGAGAAAGAAGGGCGTGATAAAGATATAGCCCCATTTGGCATAGCTCACGGATTTATGCCGCATCGGTGTAAGGTTCGTCGTTTCTCTTTTCATAAGCTGCCCCCCAGAAAAAGATTTTGAGTCATTTTGCTTGCATCCTTCTTAGTTAGAAGCTGCGGCAAAGGTTTCCCTCTGCCGCAGTCGTTACGGTGCTTTACTACCTTATGAGGGGGTCACGATTTCGGGGTACTTCTCGTTGACGTACTTATAGAAGTTGGCGTAAGCCTGCTCCTCGGTGATGTTGCCCAGGAAGTAGTCTAGGAAGCAACCGGGGATACGCTCGTTGAGAAGCTGATCATACATGGTCTTGTTCTCAAACTTGATGTTCTTGGAAAGCTCCGCGAACACGGCGGTGTCGTTCTGGCCGCCAAGGAACTCGTTGCCGTAGGACGCGTCGGAGGCAAACTTGTTGTTGACGTTCATGTTGTTGGAGAACTGCATCTCGTTGGATACGAGCTTGGAGCAAACGTCCTCGTTGGTGGTGAAGGTCTCAAAGACGTCCTTGAGCATGGTCGGGTTGTCGGAGCCGGTCGCTGCGAGCAGCCATGTGCCGCCCCAGAAGTAAGCCTGCGGGCCCTGGCAGATCGCCCAGTCGCCGTTGCAGCCCTTTTCGGGATCCTGCGCGTTGCCCATGCAGAAGTTGTAGTACCAGGCGGGTCCGAAGAAGCACATGGTCTTGCCGTCGGCAAACATCTGGACGTTCTTTTCATCGTCCCAGATATCGGCGGGGAGCGTGTAGCCCTTCTTGAGATAGGTCCCGGCCTGCGCGAGGTAATCCTTGATCATGGGGTCGATCTGCAAATTGTTGTTTGCGTCTACCCAAGGAGTGCTGGTGTTGTTGGAGAAGGTGCGGTAGGTCTCTACATAAGAGGCGGTCATGTAGTAGCCCTTATCCTTGGCGGTGGCGGCTACTTCGTCAAACTTCGCCCAGGAATCCAGAGCGGCCTGTACTTCAGCAGGATCATCCGTTCCGAGAACTTCCTTAGCTGCATCTCTGTT
>CAZNJN010000072.1:0-3573 GCA_964573365.1 uncultured Oscillospiraceae bacterium | reverse complement strand
CGATGCTGCGGCGATAGATCAGCGCGGCGGGGCAGCACTGGAAGGATACGCCCTTGAGCACGCCGTTGGCGTCGGAAGCGGCCTGCACGGTGTAGGGATACATTTGCGTGGTGTCGGTGAAGCCGATCGAGCTTACATCCTGGGTGTAGTCGGAATCGACATACTTGAGGATATAGTCCGCTTCAGCAAGGAACATGTCGATCTTGTCGTCGTCGGCAGCGCTTTCCTGATTCAGCAGCGCCGCGTCGAGCTTATCCTGATATACGCCGCCGTCGCTGGGGTTGATGATCCAGTTGACGGTCACGCCTTCGGGAACGGTGTAATACTTTTCAAAGAAGCCCTTGAATTCTTCGTTCCAGGCATAGATGTTGAATACCTTGCCTTCCTCGGCGGCGGGTTCCGCAGCGGGTTCGGCGGCGGGCTCTGCGGCAGGGGCGGCGGGCTCGGCGGCGGGAGCGGCAGGCTCGGCGGCCGGCGCGACAGGCGCTGCGCATGCGAACAGGGACAGGAGCATAGCTGCGATGAGCAGCGATACGACCAATTTCTTCATGACGATTCCTCCATAACAGATTTGTTTTTTTGCAAACGCTTTCGCGTGTTGCGTTTTGGTTTATTTGAAAGACGCTTTGCGCCTGTCAAATCAAGCTTTGGAAAGATCCTTTACGGTGTCGCCCGCCCAGAGGGAGCCGGCGACGACGATCTGCTCGGGCAAAAAGGTTTTGGGATTTTCGATGGCGTCCACCACGCGCTGCGCGGCTAAGGTGCCGATGGTTACCGCGTCCTGACGATAGGTGGTGAGTCTTGGGCGAAGAACCTGCGAAAGCAGGATGCCGTCGTAGCCTACGACGCTGACATCCTCGGGAATGGAAAGCCCCTGATGCTCGATCTCGTTCATGCCGCCGATAAAGGAAAAGTCGTCGGGATAAAGAATGCAGCTTGGCGGACTTTGAAGGGAGAGCAGCTCGCGCGTTGCAAGGCCGCTGGACTTGGGGTCATGGTACTGCGCGTGCTTGACGTATTCCTCGGGGACGCTTATGCCGCACTGGGCGCAGGTGTTGCGAAAGCTCGCAAGCCGCTTTTGGGTGACCGAGGTATCCTCGCCGTGGATCACGGCGATGCGGCGATGTCCTTTTTCATAGACATGGCGCACGATGTCGCGCATACCCGCGATGTTGTCTGAAAGAATGGAGCTTCGGCTGTCAAACACATAATCGATTGCGACGGTGGGAACCTCGCTCTCCACAAGCTGGATCACATCCGGGTCTTTGAAGTCTACCGAAGCGATCACGACGCCGTCGCAGTTGCGGTATTTGGCGTGCTCGTAATAATTCATGGAAAGCGCGCCGATATTTTTGCTGATAAAGGTGATGTCGTAGCCGAGCTTTTCTGCTTCGACCTTGAGCGAGTCGAGAATTTCCGAAAAGTATTCGTGGCGCAGTCCGCAGCTTGTATTATCCACGAAGAGAACGCCGATATTGTGGGAGCGATTGGTCTTGAGCGCCCGCGCCGCTGCGTTGGGCAGATAACCCATGCGCTGCGCGACCTCGCGGATGTGAAGAGCGGTCTGCGCGCCGATATCCGATTGGCCGCTGAGCGCTTTGCTCACGGTCGCCAGCGAAACGCCGCAGGCAGTGGAAATATCCTTTTGCGTAACCATCGCTCTCTAAACTCCATGATTCTGTAAAAATAAGGATTCCGAAATCGTTTGCGGCAGAAGGCCGGGGGAAAATGAGCCATGAAACGGTGAAAGAACACTTAATCGATTTCGTAAGCTCATTATATACGCGCAAAATTGAGAAGTCAAGCACTATTTTCCATAAACGGAAATGAGGAGCAATGGGGCATATAATAAGGAAAACAGCATAGATATAGAAAATAAACACAAAAAATAAAAATACTGTTTGCAATTTATGGAGGAGTTTGTTATGATTGAAAACAGAAATACGAAAACGATTAAGTTATCTATATTCATTGATTCTATTCTACATAGCTGACGAGGAGACTTGTGCGACATGAACTACGGCTTTTTTGACGACAACGCGAAGGAATATGTAATCACCACGCCGAAAACGCCGCTGCCGTGGATCAATTATCTTGGCAACGACGGCTTTTTCGGCCTGATCTCCAACACCTGCGGCGGTTATGCTTTTTACCGCGACGCAAAGCTCAGACGTCTTACGCGCTACCGCTATAACAACGTACCGGCGGACTTTGGCGGCCGTTATTACTATATCAAGGACGGGGACACGGTATGGAACCCCGGCTTTATGCCCGCGAAAACGCCGCTTGACCGCTATGCCTGCCGTCACGGCATGGGCTACAGCATTTTTGAGAGCGCGAAGAACGCGCTTTTCGCACACCTTTGCTGCTTTGTGCCGCAGGGCGAAAACTGCGAGATCAACCGTTTGACGCTGAAAAACGAAGGGAAAAGCGAAAAGCGGCTTACGCTTTTCAGCGCGCTCGAGTGGTGTCTTTGGAACGCCGTGGACGATTCTACGAATTTTCAGCGCAACTATAACATCGGCGAGGTGGAGATAGAAAATTCCACGCTCTACCATAAGAGCGAATACCGCGAGCGCCGCGATCATTACGCCTTTTTCCATGTCAACTGTCCGATCGACGGCTTCGATACGGATCGCGACAGCTTCCTTGGCGAGTTTTCCGACTGGAGCGCGCCCGAATGCGTACGGCGCGGCAAAAGCAAAAACAGCATGGCTTCGGGCTGGGCGCCCATCGCCAGTCACAGCATCGAGCTGAAGCTCGCGCCCGGCGAAGAAAAGAGCTTTATCTTTATGCTCGGCTACATCGAAAATCCGGCGGAGGAAAAATTCGAGAGAGCGGGCGTCATCAACAAAACGCGCGCCCACGCCTTGATCGAAAAATTTTCGACCGACGCGCAGGTGGAGCGCGCCTTTGAAGCGCTCAAGGCGTACTGGGAGGCGCTTCTTTCGCGCTTTCATGTACAGAGCGGCGAAGAAAAGCTCGACCGCATGGCGAATATCTGGAACCAGTATCAGTGCATGGTGACCTTTAACATGAGCCGCAGCGCCAGCTATTACGAGAGCGGCACGGGGCGCGGCATGGGCTTTCGCGATTCCTGCCAGGATCTTCTGGGCTTTGTGCATCTGATCCCCGAGCGCGCGCGGGAGCGCATCATCGACATCGCGTCCATCCAGTTTGAGGACGGCAGCACCTATCACCAGTATCAGCCGCTCACCAAGCGCGGCAACGCGGACGTCGGCTCCGGCTTCAACGACGACCCGCTCTGGCTCGTCGCCTGCACCAGCGCCTATATCCGCGAAACGGGCGATGCGGCTATTTTGCAGACGCCCGTACCCTTTAATAACGTAAGGGGAAGCGAAAAGCCGCTCTTTGAGCATTTAAGACGCAGCGTATTTTATACGATCACGCATAAGGGACCGCACAAGCTGCCGCTGATCGGCAGGGCCGACTGGAACGACTGCTTAAATCTCAACTGCTTTAGCAGCACGCCGGGCGAAAGCTTTCAGACCTGCTCCAACTTTGAGAGCGGCAAGGCGGAGAGCGTGTTTATCGCGGGCATGTTCGTCAAAT
>CAZNJN010000071.1:5206-9289 GCA_964573365.1 uncultured Oscillospiraceae bacterium | reverse complement strand
ACGCGAACATTATTCTCCAAACCGACGCAGTCTTCTGCGCCATGGCAAAGGAAGCCGATATATGGCCGGATGACGAGGCGATCGAAGCCTATATCCTTGATAAACTGGATGAGGAAAAGCAGCAACGCAAAAAAAGCGCCGAACCCTTTGCTTCCGGTAGAGTAAAACGATACCTTGCCGTTGCGCTTGTCCTGTTCGCCGCTTCTTTTTTCGTTCAATATACGCTCTATTACCGCTTGATGGCGGTCATGTGCATGAGCTTTGCTTCGCTCTGCTGGTGGATCGATAAAAGCGCGCCCGTTCCAAGGGAATAGCATGAAGCCTTAGAATTGAATCTTGGGTTCCTCATGATTGCGTCTGAATATCGTAATTTTTCTGCCCAGCGTCTGCACGGGCTCCGCGCGAAGCTGCTCGCAAAGAAGCTCAATCGCCTCTTTTGCGTTAATCTCCGCCGTTTCCAGCACGCTGATTTTGATAAGCTCACGCGCGTCAAGCGTTTCATCCAGTTGCTTGATCAAATTTTCATTGACCCCACCCTTGCCAATCTGAAAGATCGGCTGTAGGGTGTTAGCCATAGAGCGTAACGTCGCCCTTTGTTTGCTCGTTAACATGTCCGTTCTCCTTAATCGATAAAATCAAATTCCCATTCGCCCATGCGAATCACGCTATTCTCCGCCGCTCCCTTTTCCCGCAGCGCGTCAATGATGCCCTCTTTTTGCAAAAACTGCTGAAAACGCCGCATGGAGGTCTCGTCCTCCGCATAGGTCGTATCCAAAAGATAATCGACGCTGCCGCCGCTCACGACAAATACATTCCCATCCATATGGATTTGAAAGCCCGGTTCGTATTTATGCGTTTCAACGATCTCATCTTCCTCAAACACATAGCTCTTTGGCAAGTTTGCAAGCGTCGCCTGCACTTCGTCAAGCAGCGCGTCAAAGCCCTGCACAGTCGCCGCCGAAACGGGGAATACCTTCACGCCCTCTTTTTTCAGCTCGTCTTGCAAAATCGCCAGATTCTCTTTGGCGTCGGTCAAGTCCATCTTATTGGCGGCGACCACCTGCGGCAGAGCATACAAGCGCTCGCTGTAGCCCTTCAATTCCGCGCGGATCTTTCGGTAATCGTCCAGAGGATCTCTGCCCTCGCAGCCGGATACGTCCACCACATGCACCAACATACGGGTACGCTCCACATGCCGCAAAAAATCATGTCCAAGTCCCGCACCCTCTGCCGCGCCTTCGATCAAGCCGGGAATGTCGGCAAGCACAAAGGTCTTTTCGTGGCGCCTGACGACGCCTAAATTCGGCGTAAGCGTGGTAAAGTGATAATCTGCAATCTTGGGCTTTGCCGAGGTCAAAACGGATAATATCGTCGATTTTCCCACGTTCGGCAGCCCCACCAAACCCACATCCGCAATCGTTTTCAGCTCCAGCTCAACCTCGCGCTCCAGCGTTTTCTGTCCGGGCTGCGAAAAACGCGGACTTTGTCTTGTGGGTGTAGCAAAGCGTGCGTTTCCCTTGCCGCCGCGTCCGCCGTGCAGAATGATTCTTTCTGTCTCCGGCTCGTGCATGTCCGCCACGATCCTTCCGCTCTCAACATCGCGTATGAGCGTACCCACAGGTACCTTAATCAGCATGTCCGTTCCTGTCTTGCCGCTTTGCATCCCCGCGCGCCCCGCCTCGCCGGCTTTTGCGCGGTAATGCCGCTGAAATTTGAAATCCAGAAGCGTATTCATGCTTGGATCGGCATAAAATACCACATTCCCGCCGCGACCGCCGTCTCCGCCGTCGGGACCGCCCCGCGAAACGTATTTTTCTCTATGGAAGGACGCGCAGCCATCCCCGCCGTCCCCTGCTTTTACAACGATCCTTGCTTTATCAACAAACTGCATACTTACTTCCTATCTTTGTTCTTTTCATAGCTACAGTATTCCCGCACGGGGCAGCTTTCACAAGCCGGATTTCTTGCCGTGCATACGCGCCTCCCATGGAAAATGAGCCAGTGGTGCGCGTCCGACCAATCCTCTTTGGGTATATTTTCCATAAGCTGCTTTTCGGTGTTTAATACATCCTTTGCTTGTGCCAAGCCGATCCGGTTCGCCACGCGAAACACATGCGTATCAACCGCAATCGCCGGTATCTTAAAGGCATTTGAAACCACCACGTTCGCTGTTTTTCTGCCTACGCCCGGTAGCTCCATCAGCGCGTCGCGATCCGCCGGAACCTCTGCGCCATACCGTTCTACAAGGATACGGCTGGCCAAAAGGATATTCCTTCCTTTTGTTTTATATAAGCCGCAGCTTTTGATGTAAGGCGAAAGCTCTTCTTCGCTAAGTGCCGCAAAAGCTTGAGGCGTATTATATTTGGGAAAGAGCACGGCTGTCGTCTTGTTAACCTGCTTGTCCGTACACTGGGCTGAAAGCATCGTCGCGATCAAAAGCTCGAAGGGCGTTGTGAAAACGAGCTGCGGCGCCGCCTCGGGATAGGTCTCTTTCAAAACCGCAAGCGCCGCTTTCCTTCGCTCCTCCGCTGCTTTTTTACTCTCGCGCATACGTCGTTTCACCTTTCACACGAATCACACTTTCCATTATTATACATGTCAATGCGCATGAGGTGCAAGCTACTTCTTACCGCCCTGCATCAGCGGTCCGAGCGTCTGCATCATCTGTGCCATCTGCATGATATTGCCCATGCCCCCCATACCACCCATGTTTCCCATTATATTGCCAAGGCTGCCCAATCCTCCGCCGTTTCCGCCGCCCTGCATACCGGAGAGCATCTGTAAAAGCTGCATAGGATTTGCGCCGCCGTTACCGCCGCCTCCGGGCATAGCTCCCAAGGCGGAAAAAGGATTCCCCGCATTCATGGAATTTGCCGCGCCAGCATTTGGCATACTCCCGGCGCCGCCTTGTTTTGGCGGGAGAGTGACGCCCACCTGTTCTGCGATATGCGCCCGTTCTGCCGGCGCAAGATATGGCTCCATATCCATTAAATACTGGCGTGCCTGCTCCGCACCCTGCTCGCTGCGAATGCGCCGCGCCATGTTGAGTGCGGGCGAGGCCGCTGCCCCGTTTCCGTTTTGATTGTTCTGCCGTGGCGGCATTGTCGGCGGCATACGCTGCATGCTTGTTCCTCCCGTGTTTATGGTTTTGCTATGTTCTTTTATACAGTGTATGCTTGAGAGCACGTTCCCGTTCTCCTTTGCATAGATATGTCATAGCTGAAAAGTTGGGAGGACTGTGTATGAAACGCGATCTTTGGAGCAGCAAACAGGGAAAACCGACTTCCGCCGCTGAGGGAACGCAGGCGCCGCAGAATATTGACGCGCAAAGCGTGCAGGATGCGCAAAGCGCCATCGAGCACTACAGCGGGATGAACGAAGGGCAGCTTATGAACGAGCTGCTGAATTTTCGTCAATCCGGAGCCATGGATGATCGTTCCTTGCAGGAAATGACCCAAACGGTTTCCCCAATGCTCAACGACGAACAAAAGAAACGCCTTGACGCCTTGATCCGTCAACTGCGTCAATAGCGGCATAAAGCGGCGGCACGGGGAATATTTTCCCATGCCGCCGCTTTGAGCTAGCTCTTACGGGTATGCCGCCGTGGGATTTATCGTTTATTCCAAAAAGTCCTTCAGCTTTTTGGAGCGGCTGGGATGACGCAGCTTGCGAAGCGCCTTTGCTTCGATCTGCCTGATACGCTCGCGCGTAACGTTAAATTCCTTGCCGACCTCCTCAAGGGTGCGCGCCTTTCCATCGTCAAGGCCAAAGCGCAGACGAAGTACCTTTTCCTCACGCGGGGTAAGCGTATCGAGCACCTCCATGAGCTGCTCCTTCAAAAGCGTAAAGGCCGCCACCTCCGCAGGCGCTGGCGCGTCGTCGTCGGGGATGAAATCACCCAGATGGCTATCCTCTTCCTCACCGATCGGCGTTTCAAGCGAGACAGGCTCCTGTGCCACCTTAATGATCTCGCGCACCTTTTCTTCGCTGATGCCCATTTCCTTTGCGATCTCGTCCGGACGAGGTTCGCGTCCATATTCCTGCAAAAGCTGACGGTTAACACGGATCAGCTTATTGATGGTT
>CAZNJN010000071.1:994-5178 GCA_964573365.1 uncultured Oscillospiraceae bacterium | reverse complement strand
ATTGTGCGCGCCTGATCGGCAATGGCGCGCGTGATCGCTTGACGAATCCACCATGTCGCATAGGTGGAAAATTTATAGCCCTTGCGGTAATCAAACTTTTCAACCGCTTTGATCAAGCCCAGATTGCCCTCCTGAATCAAATCAAGAAAAAGCATTCCCCGCCCCACATAGCGCTTTGCTACGGATACGACAAGTCTAAGGTTGGCTTCGGCGAGCTTTTTTTTCGCGTCATCGTCGCCCTCTGCCATGCGCTTGGCAATGTCGATCTCCTCACTTGTGGACAGCAGCGGAACCTTACCGATCTCCTTCAAATACATGCGCACAGGATCGTCGATCGCAACGCCTTCTGCGGCGACTACGTCCGTTTCAACCTCTGCGATCTCCTCGCTGATATCCTCGGCGACTTCGATCTCTTCAACGATGTCAATGTTGAGCACCTCGAAGCGGTCGTAGATTTGTTCCACCTGCTCCGTATCAAGATCCAGCTCCTCAAGCGTGTCCATGACCTCTTTATAGGTCAAGGCGCCCTTGGCCTTTCCTCGGTTGATCAGCTCTTCAACCTTTGGATGAAGCGGCGTCATCTCTTTGCTTGCCTTAGGAGCTTCCGGTATGTTTTTACTCAAAGCCTTTTCCTTCCTTTCGGTTCGTGCGAATAGGTCTATTTTTCTAGCGCCGCAAGCTCTTGCTGCAACGCTTTGATTTCTTCCATCGTTTTTTCAAGCGCCGTTTCGTCTCCGGCGGACGAGCTCTGGCTCAAGGCGGTCAGTCGCAATTTGATTTCCTCTTTTCGCAGCGACATAACGCAGTCCCTTGCAATCGCCTCCGGATTCGTGATTTTTGCTTCCATAGACTGCGCCGCGGCGGCCATTTCGGCACTTTGCTCATCCGCACCGCTTAAAAGCAGGGCAATATCCAAGGCGTCCGCTTCCATATAAGCGCCCAGCAGTCTGTCAGCAAAGCCGGCGATCGTCGTAGGAAACGCGATCTTTCCGTCCGCCATAGCCGTTACGACCGCCGCCGCGCCTTCTTTTGAGTGCAGCATGCAGGCAAGGAGGGTTTGCATAAGCTTGTCAGTCTTGCCATTTTTCACGCTTTCTCTTGCTTTAGTATGCCGATAATTGGTAACGCTATTCGTGTCAATCCTTTGCGCCAAGCCGCATTGCGCCCGTATCGTCGATTCGGATAAGCCAGTCTTTCGCGCGATAAAGGGCATGTAGCGTTCCTGTTCAACGGGTTCAAGGCTGCCGAGCAGCGTACACGCTTCCCTGGCAAAACCTTCCCGTCCGTCGGGATGGTCAAGCTCATAGCGAGCCGCCATGGTCTCAAGCTTAAAGGCGTTTCGGGGCAGCGCCTTCTCTTTAAGCGAGAAAAACGCCTCTTTGCCGTTCTGCTTCAAGTAGTCGTCGGGATCAAGTCCGCCGGGAATCACAATCACCCGAACGTCCAGATCCTCCTTTGCCAGAATGTCAATACCGCGAAGCGCCGCATTCTGCCCCGCGCTGTCGCCGTCATAGCAGAGATACACGAGCGGCACATAGCGTTTTAATAGCCGCGCCTGATTCTGCGTAAGCGCTGTACCCAAGCCCGCCACACAGTTGCTTACGCCCGCTTTAACAAGGCGTATCACGTCCATGTAGCCCTCGACCATGATGATATCCGCCAGCTTCTGCCGTTTAAGCAGATTCAGTCCGTAAAGGTTGCTCCGCTTATTATAAACGGGCGTATCGCCTGTATTGAGATACTTGGGCGTTTCATCGCCCATCGTCCTCGCACCAAAGCCAAGTATGCGCGAGCTGGTATCAATGATCGGAAAGATGATGCGGTTTCTATAGGCATCATAGCACTCTCCGTTTTTCTTTCCTTTGACCGCCAAGCCGGCGCGAATCAATTCTTCGCGCGAAAAATCCTTGGAAAGCAGATACTCCGTTAAGTTTTCCCAGCCCTCCGCCGCATAGCCCAAACCGAAACGCTTCACCGTACGTGCGTCAAGTCCGCGTTTGAGCAGATAGCTTTGCGCGCCTTTTCCTTTATCGCTAAGCAGCATATCATGGTAATAATGCGCCGCGAGCTTATTTGCGCTGTATATACGCTCCCGCAGCGCGTGCTCACGGCGAAGCGCCGTATCGTCCACCTCGCCCGGCAGTTCCATTCCCGCCCTTTGCGCAAGCCACTTCACAGCCTCAACAAAGTTGAGCTTTTCCATTTCCATCACAAACTGGATCGGTCCGCCGCCCGCATGACAGCCGAAGCAATAGTAAAACTGCTTGTCCGGCACGACCGAAAAGGATGGCGTTTTTTCATTATGAAAAGGGCAACAGCCCCAAAGTCGCCCGCCCTTGGGTCTAAGCGGAACATAGGAGCCCACAAGCGCGCTAAAATCCGTCTTTGCAAGGAGTTCGCTCATCCATGCGTCAGGAAACATCGGCATGACAAGCTCACCTCCTCATTTCGATCCGCCGATAGCATTATTCGACATATTTTCTTGAATTCCTGCTTTCAAATCCAATCTTTTGGCACATAAATATTTTTATAATCCTGCACCGCATATCGATCTGTCATGCACGCGATATAATCGGCGGCGACGCGCTCGGCTCCATCCTCGTCAATATACTTTCTAAACTCCTCGGGCAATTCGTCAAGGTGCTTGAGATAATGCTTGTACAGCACCTCGATAAGCTTTTTCGCTTTTCCCTCCTCTTTTTTCGCCTCCTTGTTCAAATAGACATTATCAAACATGAAGTCGCGCAAAAGGTCGAATTGCTCATACATGATTTTACTCATTTTGATTTCCGGTTTCCCGAAGCTCTCCTGCAATATGTCGAGAATCATGCTGTTGATCCGCTCGCCATGCGTCGCGCCGATCGTCTGCACGCAGCTTTGAGGAAGCTGCTCATTTTTCAGTATTCCCGCCCGTATAGCGTCGTCTATGTCATGGTTAATATAGGCGATACGATCCGCAAAGCTTACGACTACTCCCTCAAGCGTGGCGGCATGGCTGTTCTTTTTGTGATTTTCGATCCCGTCGCGAACCTCAAAGCACAAATTCAGGCCTTCGCCGTTATTTTCAAGCTTCTCCACCACACGGCGGCTTTGCACATTATGGGAAAAGCCGCCCGGCACCAGCTCGTCAAGCACGCTCTCTCCCGCATGTCCAAAGGGCGTATGCCCAAGGTCATGTCCTAACGCAATCGCCTCCGTCAAATCCTCGTTGAGTCGCAGCGCGCGCGAAATTGTACGCGCAATTTGGCTGACCTCCAGCGTATGTGTCAGTCGCGTCCGGTAATGATCCCCCACCGGAGAAAGAAACACCTGCGTTTTATGCTTTAAGCGCCGAAACGACTTGCAATGGATAATGCGGTCGCGATCGCGTACAAAAACCGTCCTGACCGGACAGGGCGGAATGGGATGCTCTCTACCGGCCGAATTTACCGACAGCATCGCAAAGGGACTTAGCGTCTGCGCTTCGATCTGCTCGCAGTGCTCACGGTACTGTATCCTTTGATCCATACCCATCCTCCTATTCTTTTCTGTTCTGTATATTTCTACGCAAAAGCCGGAATCCCTTTTTTCTCCGGTGCAAAAAGAAGAAAACGCGGATCTGCACCCGCGTTTTCGTATTTCTGTACTCTCTGCGCCTTTACTCTTAGGCCTTTGCTTTTTCCTTCTTTGCTTCCCCCTTGATCGCAGCCTGTGCCGCTGCAAGACGCGCGATCGGTACACGGAAGGGTGAGCAGGAAACGTAGTTTAAGCCGATATCGTTGCAGAACTGCACCGTAGCGGGGTCGCCGCCCTGTTCGCCGCAGATGCCCATCTTCATATCGGGGCGGGTGCTTCGACCAAGCTTAACGGCCATTTCGACCAAGCGGCCAACGCCCTGAATGTCAAGTCTCGCGAAAGGATCAAACTCGTAGATCTTCTTGTTGTAGTAGGCGTCGAGGAACTTACCCGCGTCATCACGACTAAAGCCGAAGGTCATCTGAGAAAGATCGTTGGTGCCGAAGGAGAAGAACTGCGCATCCTTTGCCAGCTCGTCCGCCGTGAGCGCCGCGCGGGGAATTTCTATCATCGTACCGACAAGATACGGGATTTCCATTTCGTTTTCGTCCATAACAATTCGCGCGGTCTTGTCAACGATCGTCTTAACGTAGGAAAGCTCTTTTTCCTCGCCCACCAGCGGAATCATA
>CAZNJN010000071.1:0-984 GCA_964573365.1 uncultured Oscillospiraceae bacterium | reverse complement strand
GCCGGTCTTGCGGCTGACGTTAATCGCCGCTTCGATAACGGCGCGCGTCTGCATTTCCGCGATCTCGGGGTAGGTGATCGCCAGTCGGCAGCCACGATGCCCCATCATGGGGTTGAACTCATGCAGACTCTCAATCGTCTGCTGCACTTCCTCCACGCTCATATGCATCCGTCCCGCCAGATCCGCGATCTCCTCAAGGCGGCTAGGCAAAAACTCATGCAGCGGCGGATCGAGGAAACGAATGGTGACGGGATGCTCGCCCATCTCCATATAAATCCCTTCAAAATCTCCGCGCTGCATCGGCAATAGCTTATTGAGCGCGTCGCGGCGCGCCTGCACGCTTTTCGCTACGATCATCTCGCGCATAGCGGGAATACGATCCTCCTGGAAGAACATGTGCTCGGTGCGGCAAAGGCCGATGCCCTCCGCGCCAAAGCGAACGGCGATAGCGGTATCATGCGGGTTATCCGCGTTGGTACGCACGCGCAGCTTGCGATATTTATCGGCCCAGCTCATCAGACGGCCAAAATCTCCGCCAACAGAAGCTTCCACGGTGGAAAGCTTACCGTCGTAGATCGTGCCGGTGGAGCCGTCCAAAGAAATATGATCCTTTTCATGGTAGACCTTGCCGCCGATAGAGCAGACCTTGTTCTCCTCATCGACCTGCAGCTCGTTGCAGCCGGCGACACAGCAGGTTCCCATGCCGCGCGCTACGACCGCCGCGTGTGAGGTCATGCCGCCGCGGGCGGTCAAGATGCCCTCGGAAATCGCCATACCCTCGATGTCCTCCGCGCTGGTCTCCTGACGGATCAAAACGACCTTATGACCGCGGCGAACCTGTGTCTGCGCCGCCTCGGTGCTAAATACCACGCGCCCCGCCGCAGCGCCAGGAGACGCGGCGATGCCTTTGCCGATCACCTTTGCTTTTTTGAGCACCTGCGGATCAAACTGCGGATGCAAAAGCGCGTCGAGCTGCTTGGGGTC
>CAZNJN010000070.1:9600-9824 GCA_964573365.1 uncultured Oscillospiraceae bacterium | reverse complement strand
CATTCAAGGGCGCGCCGCCATAGGGCTGCGCACTGAAAACGGGAGCGTTTTGATACGCAGCGCCCGAACCCTGTCCATCAAAGGCAGGCGCTTGCGGCGCCTGCGCAGCGCCATAGGAGGGCGCATTGTAAACGGGAGCATTATAAGCGGGTGCGTTGTAGGAAGGCGCGCCGGTAAAGCTTTGCGCCGGGGCGTTGCTTTGAGGCGCGGCGGATTGTACGGAT
>CAZNJN010000070.1:0-9590 GCA_964573365.1 uncultured Oscillospiraceae bacterium | reverse complement strand
CTGCCGCCGTGAAAGTCAGCGGGGATGTCATCCTCGCTGATGGTATTTGCGTCAAACTCGGGCTGTATCCAACGCGGCGCCTGAACAAAACCCCAGGACGCTTGTCCTTCGCTGTTTGCGGCATGATCGGCTTCGTTGGCATAATGCTCAGACGCGCTCGGCTGCTTTGCATCGGGGGTTAGCGGAGCCGCGCAGTTTTCGCAGTATTCCATATAGTCCTCGTTGAAAGCGCCGCAGTTTCTGCATTTCATTTTAATACTCCTCCTCATGGTAGGATAATCATACATATACAAAATACATTATAGCAAATCACACTCTGCTTGCAAAGCCTTTTCCAAAAGTGAAATGAAAACAATGTATAGAAAAAATTTGGCAAAAAGCGGTATGTAGCTTCGCAAGAACCACAGCATATGCTATACTGAGGGCATGTTGAAAATGATGAAAAAACGGATTCGGCTTTTCGCTTTGCTGCTTACATGCGCTCTGCTCTTGGGCTGCGCTGAAAAACAGAGCTTTGGCGTTGCTGAAAAAACGCAGACGCCCGACGGATATACGCCAATCGGGACGCAGCTAAGGGGCGGAATTCCGCTTGAACAGGCAAACCTGAGATCACTCACAGGCTTTGTAGAGGATGGAGAACTCTGTCTGCGCCTCTCATTTGTTCAGGGCAGCCGCCTTTCGGGCAGCGAGGACGAAAAAGCGCTGCTGAGCATTCCGGCCTATGAGATCTACCTGCTCGACACGCCCTACAGACTTGTAATCGAGTTGCCCGCACTCGCCTATTGGGACTATACGCGCACCGCCGATTTTGAAGGCTTTTCTGATATAGACGGCTATTTCCAGCATATCCTGAGCGACGGCGATACGGTGAGCGTGTTTATTCAACTGAACCGCGCGTGCGCGTTTCGCATTGACGAAACGGATGGAGAATTGGTCGTGCGTATGCGGATGGAGGAAAAAAAGCAAGCCCGCAGCGAGGATGGGATCGCGGACGTGATGGAAAGCGACACGCACTATTACGCGGTGGCCGATCTCTACCGCGAATATTGTAACGCGGCGATCTCAAGGGAAATGGATATGCTTCCGACGCTTACGCTGGGAGAAGATCATATTGTGCTGATCTCCAAGCCCTTTGATACGCCGATGGAGGCGGAAAGCTATAAAAAAAAGACCTCGGCGCTTACAGCGGGCAGCGTGGAATCCCAGTGGTATACCGCGCAAATTAAGGATGGCGAGCTCCCGACGTATTCGTCGGATATGGACTTGAAGGCCGTACATGAACAGAATATTTGCAGGATCAACGGTGAAGAACAGCTCGGAAAGGTATTTTTGGAGGATGGGCTTTATCTTTGCACCCTGCCGGAAAAGAACGGCGTACTTTATACCAAGCGAATTACCGATGATGAAATTACGGGCGACAGCTACAGCTATGAGCAGCTTTACACCATGGATCTGACAGGCAAGAAGAAACGCCTTTTTCCTTATGAGTTTGAGACAGTCGAATCGGCGGCGTATTCTCCCGACGGAAGAAAGCTCGCGGTTTTGGAGCGCGCGGCGGAAAGCACCCATCTTTATGTATTCGATGTCGAGGCAAAAGAAATGCTCGTTGATCTTACGGAGGTCGGCTTTGGCGATATGGTAAGCGCTTATACATGGGATGCGCTGGGATCGGCGATTTATGCGGTGAGCGGATCGGGAAACATGCAGCTTCACCAATATGATTTTAACGTGCCGGACGAGGCAAAACGCTATAGCCTTGTTGATAAAAACGGCGCGGATGAAGCCGATATCGCTTATTGCGACGGAAATTTGTATTTTGTGGAAACGGATATGAACGAGGGCGCGATCATCTACCGGATCAAGCCGGGCGGCGGGGTGCGAAAGGTATTTGCAAAGGGCGCAAATTTTGTGCTCTCGCCGGACAACAGATATATGGCGATCAACAATGCCGCCGGCGACTTTGAGGCAAGCGACCAAAAAAACATATTCCGCATTATGAATATGGAAACGGGACTCTTCGAGGACGTCACGGACGCCTTTTCGGTATACAGCTTTTTCTGGTCGCGCGACTGTACAAAGCTGTATTACTTTGAAAACAGACTTTCTGGCAGCGCAAACGAGGAAGAAGGAACGGACAGCGCGACGCAAGAAAGCGAGCAGGACTCCTATCCGTATACCTTGTGGGTTTACGATCTGCTGGAAAAGAAAAGCAGGGCGCTGATGGATTTGCCCACGACGCAGCTTCTGATGAGCGGACTTTCGGATAAGTTTTACATAAACTATCTGGATCAAGAAACGATGGGCAGTCTGGTGCGCGCCTGCTATGAGATCAGCGCCGTGCAATAATCGAACTGGACAAAGCTTCTGATCGGATATACAATAACAAAAAAGCAGAGTAGGACAGCGTGCGTCAAACGGCTTATGCCGTGAGTGCCGCCCGGACGGGGAGTTGTCGGGTGGACGAAAGATGCAAAATCTGCGGTTCGCTGTTCGCATCCCGCTGCTGCATACAGGAGAAGCATAAGCCATACCGACACCTCCTCTATGTGGTACGAGAAAGCATACTACAGGAGGAGATTTATTTATGGAAAAACAGACCCTTATTGTGGCAAGCTCAAATACAAGACGGCTTGTGATCTGCGCGCTTCTGGTCGCGCTTGGCGTGGTGCTCGGAGGACTTTTGAGCATTCCGCTTATGCCTTTGGGTGCTTATACCCTTAAAATCGGACTGGGCGTGCTGCCCGTCATTTTATCCGGCGTCATGTACGGCCCCGTTTATGGCGGCATGGTGGGAGGACTTACGGACTTTTTACAGGCGATGATCTTTCCTAAGGGCGCCTATATTCCGTGGTTCACATTGGTCGGCATCTGCTTTGGACTGATTCCGGGCTTGTTTTTTATGAAAAAGCAGAACCCGGGCTTTCTGCGTCTATTCTTTGCGATTGCGGTAAGCCAGCTTATTTGCAGCGTAGGCATGAATACGGCGCTGCTCGTCTACCTGTATGGCTCGCCGTGGCAGATCGTATATGCAAGGCTGGTGAATCAGGCAGTGATGATCCCGCTTTACACAATCCTTATATTTGCCATCCTGTGCCTTTTGAAAAAAGGAAACGTTATAGAATAAGAGATATTGGTGCATACTCGTAACAAAGACTGTACGGAGGACGAGTATGCGATTTCTTAAAGCAAGAGAGGAAAAGGACAAAAACGAGACGATCCAAGCCGCGCTGCAGGAATGGAAAAACGCCGTGACGTATTTTGAAAGCGTTAGCGATCCCGAACTGATTGACTACGCGGCATACGGCATTGAGGCGGCGCGGAGAAAATACGTTTTTTTACTTAAACACAGCGGAGGAAAAGAAGGTTGATTTCAGTTGCGACGGTGATTGTCTGCATAGCGGCGTTTTTGATCGGACTGCTGATCTTAAAGGTTGTGTGCAAGCTTTTGCGCTTTTCCGCAAAGGTGGTATTCCGCTTAGTCGGCAACGCGATCATCGGCGCTTTGATTCTTGTGGTATTCAATTTTGTCGGCGGTAACTTTGGCGTCAATATTGAGCTTTCCGCATTTAACGCGCTGCTCGTGGGCATTTTGGGAATTCCGGGTGTTATTTTGCTGCTTATCTTGGGATAAACCGCGTTCGTTTTACCAAACTCATTACATCATTACAATAACAGTATAGAAATCGATCCATACGGGAAATCTTACCATATGGATATTTTTGAACAGGGAAAAAGAAAACAACTTTATAGTATCCTGATCCTCGTGGGTATCTTGCTGCTATCTTCGGGCATCTTGCTGGGTACTCTCCTATCAAAGCAAAAGGGAAAAGAAGAAAGAACGACGCAGATTGATACGCCGGCGTTTACCGCTGCGCCCGTATCCGAAGCAACTGCGCAGAATCTGATTCAGCAGAGCGACGCAGCACAGGCGCAGAATAAAAACAGCGACGGGGCGGAAGCAACAAACGACGCGACACAGATCATATGGGAGGACAGCTTTACAGACTGCGCGCATGTTCTGCAAAAGGAGGGGGACATGCTTGAGGGTTATACTCCAAAGACGTTGCAGGAAAGCTTTCCGGCCTATACGATCAAGAGCTTTTCACCTGAACGGGTCGTGCTTTCACAGGTGCATAGCGGCTATTGTCCCGCTCATTATTTGCTTGTCATTGCAGATGGCGCTTTGGTTGTCACGAAACGGTCGGAGGAGACGATGCAAAATCAACAGCTCATGCAGCTTCCTATCGATGCAGAAGATATTCCCATCGAGCTTAAGACGGAGCTTGAAAAGGGCGTGGTGTTTGACGCGCTTGCACAAATCGACGAATACATAGAAAATATAGAAAGCTGAGAAAGGCCGGCCCACTTCTATTTCTTTTCTTTTGGAATACGGCATGTTATACTGTTTTAGAATCTAAAGATTTGGGGCATCGCATTGATCGTATTGGGAATTGATCCGGGCTACGCGATTTTGGGCTATGGCTTGCTTGAGGCGCACGGCGCACAAATACGCCCGGTGGATTTCGGCGTCATTGAGACAAAAGCCGGGGAGCCGTTTCCGCAGCGCCTAGAAAAGCTGTATGAGGGCGTAAGGCTTCTATGCAAGACGCACAAGCCGAACGCTATCGCCTTTGAGGAACTGTTTTTTTCCAGAAATGTAACGACGGCGATTCAGGTTGGCGCAGGACGCGGCGTGGCGATACTTGCGGCGCAGCAGTACGGCGCTCCGCTCTATGAATACACGCCCATGCAGATCAAGCTGGCGGTGAGCGGCGACGGACATGCAGATAAAAAGCAAGTACAGCAGATGGTAAGGATCATCTTAAAATTGAAAGAAGCCCCCAAGCCCGATGACGCGGCAGATGCGGTGGCAGCGGCGATTTGTCATGCCAACACGATAGGCCCCTGTGCGGAAGAATTCAGAATACGGTAAGGAGGTAAAGGCGTGTTTGCGTTCGTGCATGGAACAGTAAGTGAAATAACTCCGGAAAGCGTGGTTATAGAGGCCGCCGGCGTGGGGTATGAGCTTTTTTGCAGCGCGCAAACAAAAAAAACGCTGCGCCTTGGGCAGGACGCCAAACTGCTTACCTATTTTCATATTGCGCAGGATATGGTGGCGCTTTACGGATTTGCCGCCAATGACGAGAGAAAGATGTTTCGCAAGCTGATCAGCGTATCACGCGTGGGTCCTAAGCTTGCGTTAAGTGTTCTAAGTACGCTTACAGTGACGGATATCGCAAGTGCGATCTATACGGAAAATGCTGCGGCGTTTGATAAAGTATCCGGCATGGGCAGAAAAACGGCGGCGAGGGTGCTTCTTGAGCTAAAAGAAAAAATCAGCGATGAGGACATTTTGCCAAACGCAACGGCGCATAAGGATGAAGAAAACCGGGACAAGGACATTCGGACGGAGGCGGTAGCGGCATTGGTCGCTTTAGGCTATGATGGTTTGCAGGCGGGTAGAGCCGTAGGCGCGGTGACAGAGACCTGCACGCGCGTTGAAGAGCTTATTCCGCTTGCGCTGCGCGAGATCGTGAAGAGGAACGGGAAATGAGCGAAGAAAGACTAATCACCTCATCTATGCTCCAAGAGGACGAGCAAATAGAATATAGCCTTCGCCCGCGGTTTTTGAATGAATA
This sequence comes from uncultured Oscillospiraceae bacterium, assembly GCA_964573365.1. GTDB lineage: Bacteria > Bacillota > Clostridia > Christensenellales > CAG-138 > JAQVRG01. The sequence goes on along the minus strand of CAZNJN010000070.1, from coordinate 3,951 downwards.
TATCGGACAGCAAAATGTCAAAGAGCATATGCGCATCTATATCGAGGCGGCAAAAAAACGGGGAGAATCCTTGGATCATGCCTTGTTTTACGGGCCTCCCGGTCTAGGCAAAACGACGCTCGCGGCGATTGTGGCAAATGAAATGGGTGTAAATATGCGTGTGTCGTCCGGCCCCGCGATTACCCACGCCGGCGATTTGGCTGCACTTTTAACGAACCTGACGGAAGGGGACGTGCTCTTTATTGATGAGATCCATCGCTTGAATGCAAATGTGGAAGAAATTTTGTATCCTGCGATGGAAGACTATGCGATTGATATTATTATAGGAAAAGGCCCGTCGGCACATTCCATACGCTTGGATCTGCCAAAGTTTACCTTAATAGGTGCGACGACCAGACTGGGACTTTTGACCTCTCCGCTGCGTGACCGCTTTGGGATTAAAGAGCAGTTAGAGCATTATGCGGCGGAGGATCTACGGCTTATCATACAGAGAAGCGCGCAGATCCTGCATATGGAAATAGACACAGAGGGCGCTTGGGAAATTGCCTTCCGCTCACGCGGGACGCCGCGCGTCGTCAACCGGCTTTTGAAGCGGGTGCGGGATTACGCGCAGGTGTTGGGTGATGGGAGAATCGATCTTGAGACGGCGCGAGCAGGCCTAGAAATGCTCTCGATCGACGAGCTGGGTCTGGATGCTGTTGATCGGCGTATGCTTGCGACGATGATTGAAAAATTCGGCGGCGGCCCGGTCGGCCTTGATACGATCGCGGCGGCAACGAACGAGGATGCGTCTACAATAGAGGATGTATATGAACCATACCTATTGCAGCTTGGCTTGATCGCCCGTACACCGCGCGGAAGGATCGTACTTTCCGCGGGCTACCGGCATCTGGGATTTGTGCCAAAAGAGGATGCAATGCAGCAAAAAATGGAGCTATAGGAGGCCGGTTATGTTGCGCAAAAAAGAAAAAGAGCTTGAGAATTTACTGTCTGAAAAAAATGAGGAATTGAAAAAGAAGCAGCAGGAGATCGAGGAGCGGAACACACAGATTCTGAGCCTTCAAAAGAGCCTTGATGCCGCTAACGAACAAATCAAAGGTTTGCAGGCTCGTGAAGGAAACGTGGTTTCCGCTATGGCGGAGATCGAGGCGATGCGCAGCGGAAAAATCATGGCAGCGGAAGCACGCGCAAGGGAAATCACCGCGCAGGCGCAAAAATGTCTGGATGAGGCCGGCTCGAACGCTGCATACACAAAGGAACAGGCAAAAAATGAAGCACAGGCCGTTGTGACCGGTGCGCAAAAGGAAGCCGAAGCCATTCTTCAAGACGCGAAAGAGCGGACTGACGTGATATTGGCGCAGGCGATAGCGACAAGACAGGATTACATCAGGAATACGAGCGAGATGAATAAGCAGTTGAACTGGGTCGCAGAGAGATGCGCGACGGGACTGGAAGCGCTGAAGACTTTGAGCGAACAACTGCATATCCCCGAAAACAAAGAGGAAACAGATACGGAAATCAACGATATGCTCAAGGCACTGCACGCGCAGCCTGTAAGTACGCCCGAGAGCTATGAGAATCCTTCCGAGCTTATGCGAAGCATCTATGCGATCGAGCAGCGCGAGCTCCCGGAAAAGGAAGACGGGGAAAGCAAACAGGCTGAAGAAATAAAACTGCCCGAAGGCGGCGAAGAAGCGAACGATAACGACGCAAACGCGGCTGAACAGGAGAATGCTTCGCAGCATTGCGACGATGAGGATGGGCATGTTTGGACGGTAGATGAGATTGTCGATTCCGTACTGGATGACGAGAAGGAAGCGCAGAGCAACGACGGATATCTGGAAAAGCTCATTGAGGAGATCTTGCAGTAAGGCTGCATTGTAATATTTGGAGGACGATATGGCAAAGAACAACGAAGCATTTGTACAGCACATCGCATCGCGCAGCGAGGACTTTCCGCAGTGGTATACCGACGTTATCCTAAAGACGGATATGGTCGATTACTCCGACGTCAAAGGCTGCATGGTTATCAAGCCTTATGGTTACGGCGTATGGGAACTGATCCAGCATGAAATGGATACGCGCTTCAAAAAAACCGGCGTAAAAAACGCGTATTTCCCGCTGTTTATTCCGGAGAGCCTTCTGCTCAAGGAAGCGGAGCATGTAGAGGGCTTCGCGCCGGAGGTGGCGTGGGTTACGATGGGCGGAACGGAACAACTGAGCGAGCGGCTGGCGATTCGCCCCACAAGCGAAACGGTGATCGGCTCTATGTATTCCCGGTGGATACAGTCCTATCGTGATTTACCGGTGCTGATGAACCAATGGTGCAATGTTGTCCGCTGGGAAAAGAGCACTCGTCCGTTCCTGCGTACAAGCGAGTTTTTGTGGCAGGAGGGACACACGGCGCACGAAACTTTTGAGGAAGCTCAGGCTAAAACGATGCAGATGCTTGAGGTTTATCGGGAATTTGCCGAAAACGTATTGGCAATTCCTGTTATAACGGGAAGAAAATCCGAAAAAGAAAAGTTTGCAGGAGCGGTCGCCACCTATACCATGGAGGCGATGATGCAGGACGGCAAAGCCTTGCAGATGGGTACGTCGCATAATCTGGGCGACAATTTTGCGCGCGGCTATGATATTCAATATTTGAGCCGCGAAGGAAAGCTGGAATATTGCTTTACGACCTCATGGGGAACGTCTACACGCATGATCGGCGGACTCATCATGGTACACGGGGACGACAGGGGACTGGTGCTGCCGCCGCGTGTTGCGCCTATTCAGGTCGTGATCTTACCGATCGCGATGCACAAGGACGGCGTATTGGATGAAGCAAATCGCATCTATCATGAACTTGAAGAAGCGGGGATCCGCGTGGAGCTGGATGCACGGGATCAGAGCGCTGGCTGGAAATTCAACGAATGGGAAATGAAGGGCGTTCCGATCCGCCTAGAGGTTGGACCCAAGGATATTGAAAACAAGCAGGTTGTGATTGTGCGGCGCGATACGCTCGAAAAACAGTTTGTACCCATGGAAAATCTGGCGCAGACGCTCAATCATGAGCTTGATGAAGTTCATAACGGCCTTTTTGCGAAAGCGCTGGCACTACGAGAAGGCAAAACCGTGGATGCCAGAAACTTTGAAGAATTCAAGGAAGGCGTGCAGAAGGGCTTTGTGCGCGCCGCATGGTGCGGCGAGAGCGGCTGCGAGGATGCGATCAAAGCTGCTACGGGTGCGACGACGCGCTGTGAACCATTCAAAGAGAACGAGACGGAGCATGATCTTGGTGAAGTGTGTATACACTGCGGAAAACCTGCCAAGAAAATCATGTATTTCGCGAAAGCATATTGATTGACTGAGTATACGGCATAAGATCGCGCCATATCGCACATGCTTAATAAAAAAGCGGGTGTGGATATGGCGCGATTTACAATACCCAGAGATATTTATTATGGCAGCGGCTCTGCAGCGGTGTTGCGGAGCTTACGCGGAAGACGCGCTATGCTGGTGGCGGGAAACCACAATGAGCAGCGTGCGGATATTATCAATGCCGTGCAATCATATTTGCAGGATACCGGTATGACGATTCGTGTGGTGATCAGTGCGGATACTCTGCCGACTGCGGTAAGAATTGCTAACGGCGCCAAGGCGATGTGTGAGTTCAAGCCGGACTGGATCGTTGCATTGGGAGGTGGGACGATCATCAGCGCGGCAAAAGCCATGTGGATTCTCTATGAGCATCCATGGATGCGCCTTGAAACCTTGGGAACCGCGGATTCTTTTCCCGAATTGCGCGCCAAGGCTCGATTCGTGGCGATTTCTACGACCTCCGGAACGGGCGCCGAGGCTACGGGACTGTGTGTCTTGTATAATGTTGCGGAAAATCAAAGCTACTGCATGATTTCTGACTATGCTTTAACGCCGGATATTGCGGTGGTTGATCCGACTTTAACC
>CAZNJN010000069.1:0-9852 GCA_964573365.1 uncultured Oscillospiraceae bacterium | reverse complement strand
CTGCATCCGTACAAAAAGAAGGCCGTAGCTTTTCATTTTGCTACAGCCCCTTTTTTTGTGCTGCTTTATTGTGCTTACTGGAACAGGGCGAGGAAGACGCCCGCCGCGATGGCGGAGCCGATCACGCCCGCGACATTGGGACCCATGGCGTGCATGAGGATGAAGTTGCCGGGACGATCCTTCTGCGCAACGACCTGCGATACGCGCGCCGCCATCGGAACGGCGGAAACGCCCGCGGAGCCGATCAGGGGGTTGATGGGATCCTTGCTCAGCTTGTTCATCAGCTTGCCAAGGAGCACGCCGCCCGCCGTACCGCCGCCAAAGGCGATGACGCCTAGGACAAGGATGGAGAGCGTTTGCAGGTTCAAGAACGCCTGCGCCGTGGCGGTCGCGCCGACGGAAATGCCGAGGAAAATGGTGACAATGTTGATCAGTTCGTTCTGCGCGGTCTTGCTAAGCCGCTCCGTAACGCCGCTCTCGCGGAACAGATTGCCGAGCATCAGCAGTCCGATCAGGGGAGCTGCGGAGGGCAGGAGCAGCGCGACAAAAATCGTAACGACGATCGGGAAAATCACCTTCTCCGCTCTGGAAACGGGGCGAAGCTGACGCATCACGATGCAGCGCTCCTCCTTGGTGGTAAGCGCGCGCATGATGGGCGGCTGGATGACGGGCACGAGCGCCATATAGGAATAGGCGGCGACCGCGATAGGTCCAAGCAGATGCGGCGCCAGGCGCAGCGTGACATAGATGGCGGTAGGGCCGTCCGCGCCGCCGATGATGCCGATGGAGGAGGCTTCCTTTACGCCAAAGGGCAAAATGTCGGGGAAGGCGATGCCAAGATAGATCGCGCCGATAAAGGTGATGAAAATGCCGAGCTGTGCGGCGGCGCCGAGCAGCAGGCTTTTGGGGTTGGCGATCAAGGGGCCGAAGTCCGTCATCGCGCCTACGCCCATAAAGATAAGGGAAGGATAGATGCCCAGCTTTACGCCCAGATACAGATAGTCGATAAGCCCCGCGCCGTTTCCGAGCGCCGCCCAGTCAACGACCGTATGCCCGTCCACTACCTTGAGAAAATAGTCCGAATGGAACATTTCCGCGCCAGGCAGGTTGGTCAAAAGCATACCGAAGGCGATCGGGATAAGTAAAAGAGGCTCAAAGCCCTTTACGATCGCCAGATACATCAGCACGCAGGCAATAAGGATCATAACCAGATTTCGGGGATCGTTAAAAAGGATCGCGAAACCGGTGCTCTGAAAAAAGTCCAATACAGCTTGCATGGCTTAACCCTCCTTATGACGGGCGTCAATCCTGCGTATGATTGCGCTCATCCATTGCGTGAGAAGGATTAGGACATACAGCCCTACAAACACCGTGCCCATACCCAGGCACATGACGAACCACGGGGAAATTTCCATATGCTTTGCTCCTGCTTAACAATATTGAGAAGGATTGCAGATAGTCAAAGCAAAGGGGAAACGCGCTTTATTCGTTGGCGCAGTCGATCATGCGATAGCCTACGCCCGTTTCGGTGATGATATAATGCGGGTCGGCGGGGTTTTCCTCCAGCTTTCTGCGAATATTTGCCATATTGACCCTTAGGATCTGGTTATTGACGCTCGGCCTTGCGCCCCATACGCAGCGGATGATGAAATCATAGGTCAAAACCTTGCCGATATGGAGCATCGTGAGCATCACGATCTTGTACTCGATCTGCGTGAGATGGATCTCTCGCTCGCCTATGTATACGCGGCGCTTGTCATAGTCGATGCAGAGCTGGCCGTTGTAGGCCTTGCCGCTTGGCATATCGGGACTTTCAGAGCTGGTGTGGCGCAGCGCGATGCGAATCCGCGCAAGCAGCTCCGCCGTGCCGAAGGGCTTGGTAACATAATCATCCGCGCCAAGATCCAAGGCTTCGACCTTCTCCTTTTCGCGGTTGCGCGCCGAAAGCACTAAAATGGGAACCTGCGACCATTGCCGGACGGTCTTGATGATGTCGATGCCGTCCATATCGGGCAGCCCCAGATCAAGCAGCACGATATCCGGACAGTGCGAGGAGACTGCGGCGAGCGCATCTCTGCCTGTTTTCACCTGCAACACGCGGTAATCATTGGCGCCGAGAATCGTTGTGAGCAGATGCACGATTGCTTTATCATCCTCCACAACCAGAACGACGGGCAGGTTCTTCATCACCAAGCCTCCTTGTAAATTCATCTATTCCATTATACATGGCTTTAACAAAAATTCAGCCCTCTTTCCGTTTAAGTTCCGTTAAGAAATGTTAAAGAGCGTTAAATTTCATAAATTGCGGAATATTGTCGGATGGCATATAAAACTTAACGTATTTTTAACGCTTATGAGGCATATACTGGTAAGCGAGAAGGATTGCAGATATGCAAGGCTATGAAAAGAATATGTACATGTGGTATAATACGGGCTATGAAAAAGTTGCTCAGAGAACTCTGCGCGCGTGTGCGCGCTTTTCGCTTTGAATGGAAATCGATGTTGAGCTTCGCGCTCATTATGCTTGGTGCGACTGGCGTGAGTATGGTTTTGCACCGCTTTTTTATACAAAACAATAACGTTTCCATTATTTATACTTTGGCTGTCGTGGTCGTCGCCTGCGTGACCCCGGGGTATTTTTACGGGATTGCGGCGTCGCTGATCAGCGTGTTCGGCGTGAATTATTTTTTCACGGCGCCCTATTGGGAATTTGATTTTTCGCAGACCGGCTATCCCATTACCTTTCTTACTCTGCTTGTCGCCTCCGTCATCACAAGCACACTCGTCACGGGCTACCGTGAACGCGACCATGCGCGTATCGAAGCGGAAACGGAAAAGCTGCGCAGCAATTTGCTGCGCGCGATTTCACACGATCTGCGCACGCCGCTTACCTCCATATCGGGGGCGAGCGCTGCGCTGCTTGATAACGATGAAAAGACGATCGACAAGGAGGCGCGCAGGGCGCTGCTCACCGATATACACGACAATTCGCAATGGCTGATCCGCATGGTGGAGAATCTGCTTTCCGTAACGCGCATTCAGGACGGGACGGCTTCTGTGCATAAGACGCCGGAGATGGCGGAGGAGATTCTCGCGCAGGCCGTCACACAGATCAGAAGACGCTTTCCCGCGCAACAGCTCAGCATCAGCGCGCCAAGGGAGGCGCTGCTTGTTCCGATGGACGGAACCTTGATTGAGCAGGTCTTGATCAACCTGATCGAAAACGCGATTTATCACAGCGGTTCGGACGAGGTCATAGAGGTGCAGGTGAAAAAAAAGAACGCCCGCGCGGTCTTTTCAGTGCGTGACCACGGCAAGGGAATAGACGGGGCAAAAATCCGAAGCCTTTTTCACGGACACCTTGATCCGGCAAGCACAGGCGACCGAAACCGCGGCATGGGCATAGGGCTTTCAATTTGCGCGGCTATCGTATACGCGCATGAGGGTGAAATCGACGCGCGCAACGCATCTAACGGCGGCGCGATGTTCTTCTTTACGCTCCCGCTTGAATGTGAAACTGACGATTCTGTGATAAAGTAAACAAAAAAAGGCATATCCTTAACGGAATCATTACACACATTCCCGTATCATTTTCGGATTCTTAACGATATATGGCGGAACTTTGTCACTCTCTTTAGGCGCTGACGCCTTGGAGCAGGGTGGGAAAGAAATGAGAAAACCTAGAGAATGTCGGGTTTTCTTGCTGTTTTTGTAAAAATACACATTTTTGACTTTCTTTCTAAATTCACCTATTCTATTTTTGCCTGTATATTCATCTATATAAGCAGGTATATCATCTCGTAAAAACGAATAAGGAGGGTTCTTTTTATGGAAAACAAACGCGGACAATGGGGGTCAACCTTTGGCTTCCTGATGGCCGCCATCGGCAGTGCCGTGGGCCTCGGCAACATTTGGGGCTTCCCATATAAAATGGGTAAAAACGGCGGCGGCGCATTCCTCTTCGTGTACCTTTTACTGGTGGTGTTCGTGGGCTTTGCCACGATGCTGGGCGAATTGACCCTTGGCCGTAAATACGGGCGCGGCGCGGTAGGAACCTATGCTGCGATCGGTAAAAAATGGACATGGGTCGGCTACATGGGCGTAGCGTCCGGCTTCTTCATCCTCTCGTTCTACAGTGTGCTTGGCGGCATGGTTTTGCGCTACATGTTCGGATTCCTGGCACAGATGTTTGGCGGGAACGGCTTTGCGGGTCTTGGCGGCGGAGAATTCTTCGGCGCGTTTACGACCAACGGCGGCTCCATGCTGCTCTATTACGCGCTGTTCATGGCGATTAACATTATCATTGTCGCCGGCGGCATCCAGGGCGGCATAGAGAAGTTCTCCTCGTTTGCCATGCCTGCCTTGGCGGGCATCCTCGTGATCGTCATCGTGTATGTGGCTTGCCAGCCCGGCGCGCTCGAGGGCTACAAGTTCATGTTTGTGCCGAATTTTTCAGTGCTTGGCGAAAACTTCTTTACGGTACTGAAAACGGCTGCCGGACAAATGTTCTTCTCCTTGTCGCTGGGCATGGGCTGCATGATTACCTACGGCTCCTACCTTAGCAAGGAGCAGAACCTTGAATCCAACATGATCATCATCCCCGTGGCGGATACCCTCATGGCGATCATGGCCGGTATGGCTGTTATGCCTGCCTGCGCCGCCTTCGGCATGGACTACGGCGCCGGCCCCGGCTTGCTGTTCGTAACCTTGCAGCAGGTCTTTAACGTTGGTATGGGCGGCTTTATCGGCGCGTTCATGGGCTTCTTGTTCTACCTGCTGGTATTCCTTGCGGCGATTACCTCCTCGATCTCGCTTCTTGAGGTCTGCACGACCTATCTTATCGACAAGCGGATCGAAAAGGGCGTGGACGCAAACCGCAAAAAGCTCACGCTTATCATTGCGGCAATCATTTTCGTGGTCGGCATTCCCGTCGCGCTTGACGGCTTGGGCGCGGGACGCGCAGGCGGCGCGATGATCGATATTCCCGCGACGCTGTTGGGCATCACAGAGAACATTCCTGTAGCGGTTGACTGCTGGCTCGATCTGTTCGACTGTCTCTCTGAGGGCATTATGATGCCTCTTGGCGCGATGATCATGTCCATCATCATCGGCTGGATACTCGGCATCAAGGTGATCGCGGACGAAGTGGCGGAAACTGACGGCGTCAAGCTGCGTGCCTATAAGCTTATGGAGTTCTGCTTCAAGTTTATCGTACCCGTAGTCATGGTCATTGTTTTGATCGCGCAGATCCAGGATTTCTTTTAGGATCTAATCGCGCCCAAAGCGCAGGCTCTTGAGTTCAGACCGCCGGCAAAGCTTTACCGGCGGTCTGAGCTTTTTCTATTGAGTGTGCGAGGAAATAAACTGGAAACCTTGCGCTTGACTGTGGTATACTATCGTAAAAGAATTCGTGCCTTTTTTGGCGGAGGAACGCTTGCAAAAAATACTTTATATCAAAGAGATCAAGTCCTATGCGCAGTACTTTGAGCCGCATACGCTCGAGTATATCATGGAAGGACAGATCGAGACCTTTGAAGGCTTTGGCAGCTTTGATCTGATGTCCTTTGACTGGTATGACGTTCATTCGGACGATACCGCCGTATCGCAGATCCTCATTTACATCGATAAGGACGATCTGTTTTTTCTTTGCGAAGATGAACGCGCACATCGGCGCTCAAGCGCTCTCTTTCGGGAAGGTGAAACGAACGAACGGGCTCTATACCTGTTTTTTGTCGGGCTGCTCAGAAATGACATGGCTCGTCTTGACGAATATGAAAACAGAATTACCGACGCCGAGGCTACGGCGCTTGGCGGAGAGAGGACGGATTATCTGCGTACCATCTATGAGTACCGGCGGGAGATGCTCCGTCTCAAACGCTACTATGAGCAGCTCGACGTGATACTGGACAACCTTTCGGCAAACGACAGCGGGCTTTTCAGCGAGGATGGGGCGCGCCATTTCCAAATCGTAGGAAACCGCGTGGCGCGCTTTTACGCAAGCGTGCTGAACCTTCGGGACTATGTGACGCAGATGCGCGAGGCCTGCCAGTCGCAGATCGATCTGGAGCAAAACAACCTCATGCGTATTTTTACCGTGATTACCTCTATTTTTTTGCCGCTCACGCTCATTACGGGCTGGTACGGCATGAACTTTCAGTCCATGCCGGAGCTTGCGTGGGAGCACGGCTATACGGGCGTGATTCTCTTGAGCATAAGCGTTTGCGCTGTGCTGCTGATTTGGTTCAAGCGAAAAAAGTGGTTTTAGAAAGCGCGTTTAGGACGAAATATCCGCCTCTTTGCCGGGCGCGGTGTGCGAGCAGATCAGCACGGCGGCGCTTACAAGCACGATGGCCGAACCGATAAGGTGAGAAGCGCTGGGCGTTTCATGGAGAAAGAGAAAGCCAAAGAGCATGGTGAAGACCGGAATAAGCAGCAATATGGATTTCACGATCCATACGGGCAGTACGCCAAGGCTCTTATAATATAAAACATAGATCAGGCTTTGACTTACGCCGCCGATGATGAACAGCAAATATAGCGAACGGCTTTCATACGCCGCAAGCAGATCGGCGCCTTGACCGCTTAGAAGCATACTCAAGGTAAAGAGCACAAAGGTGACGAAATTGTTGTAGTAGGCGATCACATGGTTTGGCGTTTGGTAGGTATGCTGAATGTGGCGTATTAAAAAGGCGTTGAGCGTAACGAAAAGGGCGCTCAGGAGAAAATAGAGATCATAGGAGTGAAAGGACAAATTTTTCGGGTTCACACCAAGAACCAGACAGACGCCCAGCAGCATCATAAGAGTAAGCCCCCAGTCGCGCGCGCGGAACTTTTCCTTGCAGAACACGATGGACAGAAGATTTGCCATCAGCACATCTGTTTTAAGCAGCACGGTTCCTGTCGCGGCATTTGAATAACGAAAGCCGATAAAGGAGCTCAGATCCAGCAGATAGCCAAGCACACCTACGCCAAGCAGCTTTAGGATCAGGGTCTTATCGCTTTGGCGCAGGTCGGAAAAACGCCCAAGCATAAGCAGCGCCGCGCTTAAAAGCAGCAGCGTCAGAAAGCGCACGATGCTGCCCACAGCAAAGGGCGAAAAGAGCTTGTTGAGCGTGTTCATCACAAGAAACAGGGACGACCAGACGGCGGCGAGGATTACGACGGTACCGTATTTTTTTACCATAATATCAATACTCCTATATTTTGCTGCGCACAAAATCAATCCGCGCGTTAGGGAACCTCTGATTAATTCAGCACAGCAGTTAGCGGCTGATTATTCCGTCATAGCTCGCCCCAAAATCCTCGGCGTAGCGCCGCTACGCCTGCGTTTTTGGAGCGGCTCTGTCAGAAAATCATCTCGCTTATCTACCATTCTTCATTGAATCAGAGCTTCCTTAGAAAAAAGCAGCTTAGGCGCGGATGGCGGGGACGCCGCCCGCCTCGACGAGCAGAGAGCGCACGGCGATGGCGACAGCCCCGGTGAAGCGGTCGCATTTTTCCGGCGGGAGGTAGCTGAGCCTGTCGGAGGAGAGTGAATCGTTGAGAGCAAGAAGCTGCTCCTTAAAGCTTTCAAGGATAAAGGGAGCGTCAAAGAAGCTGCCGTAGAGCAAGACCCGCTCGGGCGCGAGGAGCGCCACGGCGTTGCTCAATACGTTTGCAAGCTGCAGCGTGAGGCCTGCAAGGTATTGGCGAAACGCCTTGTCATCAAAGCGGAGATAGACGCCAAGATTGGCTTCGCTCGGTAGTCCCTCTGCAAGGGCAAAGCATGAGAGCGGCGAGGAGGGGGAAGCTTTAAGCTGCGTGGCGACATAGCCGTATACGGCGTTGAGCGAAAGACGCGTTTCCAGACACCCGCTCTTGCCGCAGCGGCACTTCGTCTCACAGCCCGCAATCCGGTTATGACCGACCTCCGATGAACGAAAGGCATAGCCCTTATAGATGCTGCCGTTAATGACCGAAGCCGAGCCTACGCCCGGCCCCCATTTGACGGCGAGTATGTTTTTTGCCCAAAGCTGGTCATAAAGCAGCTCCGCCTCCAGCGCGGCACAGACGTTGCTTTCCACGCATACCGGCATATGCAGCTCTTTTTCAAGCAGCTCCTTGACGGGAACGGGACGATCCCATATCTCAAAGGAGTTAAGACTCACGCCGTTGATCTGATCGACAGGGCCGATAACCACCACGCCGCAGCCGAGAACCTGAGAGGGCTTTGCGCCGTGCTCCCATACGAGCTTGATACAGGCTTGAGCGGCGCGGGCGAAAAAAGCCTCCGGCTTTTCATTTTGCCGCATGGGCAGACAAACGGATGAAAGAGCGCGAGCGCGAAGATCGCATAAGGCCGCATAGCTGCAATCCGCATCGATGCTTACACTAAGGACGAGGTAGCTGTCGGTACGAATGACCAAGGGGCATTTTTTGCGTCCGGCCGCGGCAGACTGCTCCGAGCTTTCCATTTGGCGGAGTATGCCTTGGGCGATAAAGTCGTTGCAGATCGTTGTTACGGTTGCTCGCGTAAGCTGTAGGGCGTCGGCAATATCGCTGCGCGACATGGAGCCGTTCGCAAAGAGGAGCCGCAGCGCAAGCGCGCGGTTATTGATCTTTACGTTTTCACTGTTGATACCATGTTGACTTTGCATGAGTACGACCGCCTAGCTTCAATAGCATGATTAATACAGTAAACTAATCATTGCTTTCAGTATAAATTCCGCTTGCAGATTGTCAAGAGGCAAGCGCGAAATGCTTAGCCGCGCTCCAAAGCGCCGTTTCGCTTATCGCGCGAAACGACGCCAAAAAGCTCAACAAATAAAAGCGATCACTCTGGGAGCATGACGGGCGTCTGCGCGACATGCTCGGTAAGCGTTACGCTTAAATTTGGATGGCGGGCAATGGCGCAGAGGTAATCAAGGACGGGAAGGCTGTGTTCAACAGTCCTGAGGCGGTCGGCATGCTGGAAATTCTCGCGAATTTGAATAAGGCGGGCTTTGTTTCGCCGGGCTCCTTCTCGAGCAATCCTTCCATGGTGGCGACGGAGCTTTGCCAAGGACGAAGCGCATACGCGATCATCTGGGGCGGCTTAACCAGCATGGTTAGTGATCCCGAAACCTCTACGGTCATCGGATCGATCGAAGCGGGCTTGATCCCCGCAAATGTTACAAGCTATACCGTCGATGGCTCAGAGACACTGGCGATCCCCAGCAACTCCGGCCATAAGGATGCGGCTTGGGCGTTTATCAGCGGCTTGACCGCGCTTGAATACCAGAAGCAGCTTTATATGGAGCAGCAGGTTTTGCCCACCTACCTTTCGCTCTATCAGGACAGCGAGCTTAACGCGGCAAATCCGTATTTAAGCACCTTTGGCGAGCAGCTTAAGAATGTCGTATCGCGTCCAACCGACGCATGGTACGCGGAGCTTTCCCAGATTTTGCAGGTAGAGACCATTCCCGTGCTTAGCGGCGACGCGGATGCACAGGCCGCGATGGATTCTGCTACGGAGCAGGCCGCGCAGCTCATCGGATAATCGACAATCGACAAGACGATTCCCGTATTGAAGTGAAGCGTCCGTCGCGGGGGCGGCGGACGCTTCGCGCGATAAAACGGGAGGATACACGGAGGGAAGGGAAATGGATCAAAAGACAGAAAACGCAAGAGCTTGGCGTTACATAACCCCATCGCTCATCATTATTTTCGGGGTGGTTATGTATCCGCTGATCTACTCATTTGTCATTAGTCTGTTCAAATGGGATCTTGCCTCAACCGACAGACCCTTTGTGGGACTGAAAAACTACATCACGCTTTTTTCTAAGCCTCAATTTCTGGATTCGCTTTGGCTCACCGTTATTTTTACGATTTTAT
>CAZNJN010000068.1:1331-10229 GCA_964573365.1 uncultured Oscillospiraceae bacterium | reverse complement strand
CCAAGTTGGGCGGCATAGGCGCGCATCTGGCTGCGGAGGCCGCGCTTTTACGCGCGCGCATTCAGGCACGCTTAAAGCTATAAGCTTATTCCTTGGCTTTTCTTTCTTCTTGCTTTACACCGGTTTCTTTACCTGCCGCCATTCCAACAAGCGCCATCGGCAGACAAACGAAAAGGAGGAGTCGCATAGGCAGAAGAAAACTGCCCGTCCCATCTACGATCATACCCAGTAAAACCGGAGCGGGCGCGGAAAGCAAATAGCCGATGCCCTGTGCAAACGAGGAAACGCCCGCCGTTTCCTCTCTTGTTTTACCCTGCATGGTAATCATCGTGAGCGCATAGCTGATGCTAAAGCCGCTGCCCAAGCCCATAAGGACAATACTGCAAAGAAACATACCGGCAGAGGGGCTGGCAAAGAGGAAGATCACAAAGCCAAGCGCATAAACGGTGCTGCTTAGAAGCGCAAGCAAAGGTTTTTTTCGGGGATAACGCTGCATAAGCACAGGCATTAAAAAGTTCGTGCTCAGGCTGACAAGCTGCATAAGCAGGATCAAAAGACCCGTATCCTCCCGCGCCGCGCCGCGTTCGCTAAGTGCGGAGGGCAGCCACGCGATCAGGCAGAAAAACAGGATCGACTGCAAAGCCATAAAGATTCCGATGAACCAGTTTTTTGCCTGTTTTGCCGTCCTTGCAAGAGAAACGACCTGCGCGGGCGCGCGGTTTTCAAAGCCGACACGCGACGCGTAGAGCCACAGCGGAAGCGCGGCAACAGGAAAAAACGCGAATACGGCCAGCGCGTGGTTCCATGCGCCAAGTGCTTTTGCAAGCTGTATGCAAAAGCCCGCGCTCAGTGCTGAAAGCAGATTCATCGACATGGTATATACGCCCATCGCCACGCCGATGCGCTCTTTGAAATTCATACGAATAAAGACGGGAACGGCGACATTGAGTACGCCTATGCCCACTCCGATAAGCGCCGTGCCGCCAAGCAGACCCGTGACGCCGCCATAGGAACGCCACAGCAGACCCGCAAAGCTCAAAACGAGGCAGAGGGGGATCAATACCTTATCGTTTATGCGGTTCATCAGCTTGAAGGCAAACGGACAGGCAAGCGCAAAAAACAGCAGCGGAATGGTCGTAAGTAAGCCCGCAAAGCCGGCGTTGAGGCTTAAAGATTCTTTGATCTGGGAGACCAGCGGCCCTACCGGCCCCATAGGGGAGCGCATACAGAAGCATACGGCGATCAGCGCGCCATAGAGCGCAAACGCCTTCTTTTTATCCATTCGAGCATCCGTCCTGTCTTTTCAGCTTTTTTATGACGCATTGCGACTCTTAGGCTATGATAAGTGCTTTGTGCGCGCTTTTCAATAGAAAGACAGGATTTCTAGCGTATCAAAGCGGATTTTTTCTATATTCCCCGGGAAATGTGCAATCAATAACAGCGAGCGCCTTTCGGCGCTCGCTGGATTAGGCTTAGGCTAAGAGTTTTGGAAGAAGGAATCCAAGCGTTCCAAGCAAGATAAGCGCGATCCGCTCCACATTGATCCGGTTAAAGCGGAAACGGCGTTTGACGCGCGCGATCGCGAACCTGCCTGTGATCGCAGCGCCCGGCAGCCCGCCCGGAGGTGAAAGCCATTGACCCGCAAGCACCACGTTTTTCGCTCCCTTCAAAAACGGGCTGGGCGTGCTGTTTTTATCCGCATATTTTGAGATTATGCAGGCTTGATTATAGCCCTTGTATGCGTTGCAGTAGCGCTCGTAGGTAACGGGCGTCCACACATCCAGAATTTCCAGCTTGCCCGCGTAGAGCGGCCAGCGCTCCTCTACGCGCTTGAGCAGGCTCTCTGCCAGCTCCTGCTTGGCGGCATCATACGCGGCACGATCCTTTGCATAGAGCGTCTTAAAATATGTATAGCAGCTATCGCTCCCGCCATACAAAATTTCCATGATCTGCTTGCCTTTGGGCGCAAAATCCGGCTCATAGGCATAGTTTTTTACCACCATGCGCTCGCCCATCCAGCTTTGCGTACAAAGATCTCTCACATCGATATTGACGTCCCCCTCAAGCAGATCCTTCTCGCTATGTACCGCGATCGCCACCTGAAACATACCATACACAGGGTAAACCTCGGGTTTAGTGAAAAAGCTTTGAAACACCGCGTCCTCGTAGGAAGGATCAAGCAGCTTTTCAAAGGTGAAAGAAGCGTCGCAGGCGGGTATATACCAATCGCCCGTAACCTCTGTCCCATCGGCCAGTCGCAGCGACTTTACGCGTCCATTTTCCACGTTCAGTTTTTCAGCAGGCTTTGATAAAAACAGTTTCCCTCCTAAGGAGCGGAACCTTTCGGCCATGCGCAGCGCCATCGCGCGCGAGCCGCCCTTTGGAATGCCGCCGTCGCCGCCCACAAAATTGCCATAGGCCATCGGGAAGGACGTGGCTCCCGATTCTTTTGTGCAGAAATCCCGAAGTACACACTGAAGAAGCGGGTGCTTAAAGCGGTTCATGAGATCCTGCGTGTCCATCCCCTTGTACTTTTTCATCAGTGAAAACAAGCCCTTAGCTTTTGTGAGCATACCCATCGCATAGGCGATGCTCCACTGCTCACTCGGAACCTTCGCAGGGATCATCAGATCCTTTGCCAAAAGACAGCTCTCTATCAAGCTGTTGATTTCCTCCGTATCCTCGGGAGAAAGGGCGAGCATCTCCCGCCGCGTGCGCTCAATGTCCTTCCAAAGCGTAATGCGTTCATTGTTGAGCTCGGAAACATACATATAGGGAAAATCATGCACGTTTTCTTGGCTTTCCACCGCGTGCGTTTCTCTCCATATATCGTGCAGGTCGCTGTTATCCCTTGTGCCGATCATCCAATGAATGCAGTTATCGATATGGTAGCCCTGCCGATCCCAGCCCGTACATTCGCCGCCCGGAACCGCGTTTTTCTCATAAATTTCTACATCGTAACCCGCAAGACAGCCATAGACGCCCGCAGTTAAGCCTGCAACGCCTGCACCGATGATCACAATTTTCTCTTTCACTGCTCTCTCCTCATTTTTCAAAGTATGAAAAGTATAACTAATTATACGAATAGACTTTTTATTTGTCAATACCTCTAAATTTGCGGAACGCTAAAAAATCATGTATAATCAGCTTAGAACAATCTCATTGGAAATCCGAGGGAACTATGATGTTTTCATCGCGCACAAAAAAGGGGTTTACCTTAATGGAAATGCTGATCGTGGTCGCGATCATTGCGATTCTTATTGCTATCGCCATTCCGGTATTCTCCGCCCAGCTTGAAAAAAGCCGCGAAGCGACCTGCCTTGCAAACCGTCGATCTTTGCAAAGCGTGACGCTTTCCACCTTTATGTGCGGACGAGCCGACGGCAGCACCTATGCCGACGCCGGCGCCGCGTTCAGCGACGCCTTTACCAATGATGCGTATGCGGTCAAAAACTACATTTGCCCATCGGGCGGCACTTTATCGTGGGTGCGCGTCAGCGATTCCGTCGGTTATGTGCAGTGCAGCAGGCACGGCGGCGCCATAAGCGGCAGCGCAGCCTACGACGCGCTGGCACTCCAGATCAAAGATCGAAACTCCGCGATCGCCCAGTATATAAAGACAAAGATTAGAGTGAACGGCAGTTTGGATTATCCGGTTCCCCAAAGCTCCTTGTTGGGCGGCTTCAGCGCGCAGGTCGTAGCGCTTGCCAAAGAAGCGGGCATCGATCTTGAGGGCGGTTCTTGGCGTCTTTATCAATGGAGCAGCGGCGATATTTCCATTTATTATTATGACGGTGATATTTCCGCCAAAGCTGTGGGCGATACGCTTGAGAGCGTTACCAAATGGACGGTGAAAGCGGATGGCACGATCGCCGACAGCCTTACCAGCGATAAGATCACGGTGTCCAGCCGAACGGTCGGCAGCGGCAACAATACTGTAACCTATAACGTCATTGACAACGCAACAAATGAAGATATGAGTAAATGATGGAAATCAATACGGAAAAAAAGCAGAACGGTGTAAACCGCGGAATTGTTCTTGTCACGCTCTCCGCATTGTGCTGGAGCTTGAATTCGCCCTTGGTCAAGAGCCTCGCGCTTGATCCGTTTCTGCTTACGGGGCTTCGCGCCTTGATCGCAGGGCTTGCGCTTTTGCCCTTTTTGCGTCCCGGGCGCATTCGATGGCGTTCAATCAACACATGGTGCATGGTCTTTTTTTACATGATTCATTGCACGCTGATCGTGGTGGCGCTTCGCAGAACCAGCGCCCCCATTGCGGTCGCCATGCAGTTCACCGCTCCCGTCTGGCTCTTTTTCTGGGAGGGCAAGCATAAGGATAAGCTGTCGCTTGCGCGGCTCTGGCCGCTTCTCATTATGATGCTCGGCATGCTGCTTTTCATGTTTTCCAAGGGTACGGGAGTATCGATGGCGGGCAACATCGTCGCCGCCTGCTCGAGTCTCTCCTTTGCTGCGCTCACCTATTTCAGTAAACGCACTGCGGAAGAATCCGCTAATCCCATCGGCTTGACCTCCGCCTCCAACCTGCTTACGGCGCTCGTCGTGCTTTCGCTGCTGGTGCGCGATCTTCCCGCAAGCCTCACCGCCATCCCCACTGCGCAGTGGCCGATCCTGCTGCTACTTGGCGTTGTGCAGACGGGCGGCGGCTATGCCACCTATTTTCTCGGCTTAAAGAGCATTGATGCTTCGACTGCTGCGATGATCTCACCGCTTGAGATGGTGCTTGGCCCTCTTTGGGTCGCGCTGTTTCTGCGTGAATATCCCGACATAATCGCGCTGATCGCTTTCGTTTTTGTCATCACGGGTGTGCTCGGTGAAGTGTTTGTTTCAAAACGTCAAAGTGCATAAGCTTTCAAAATGCAATGCACCTGCCTCTTATTTAAGGCAGGTGCGTTTTTGCAAGCTTTATTTTTGAATGCCGAGTTCCGGTATATCCTTTACGTCCTCATAGTTGAACACATAGCGTTCACCGCCCGAGAGGAAGGTGACAAACGGCGCTTTGCCGGGATCAAGGCAAAAGTAACAGCTTTTCGCATAGCCTTCCATCGTGAACGTCCCTTTGAGCAGGTTCGGCAAGCCCGTACCAATGACCCGGTAGGATTTAGGCAGTGTTTCAAGCAGCTCGACGTCGCTTACTTCAGCAAGAGAAATCTCTTTGCTCGTTAAGCCATGCTTGAGTGTGAGCTGCTCCTGCTGCGCGCTGATCTGTATTCCCGAGGTTTCCTCCGAAATTAAGAATGCGGCAATCAATGGGATCGAGAGAATGCAGAGCGCGCAAAACCCCATAATGAGCTTGCCCAGCGGCCGCGCGAGATTAAAGGTGGAGTTTGTGCCGACTCTCGCGTGAACAAGCAAATGCGGATCCTTTTTATTATAATAAAACATTCCCAGGGGCCACTGTGCGTCGGTATCCACCGCGTTTAGCAGCTTGCCCGCCAAGCGTTCCTGCGCATGTCTGCACGCAAATTCGCATTTGAGCGATATATAGAGGATACCGAACACATAGAGCGTCACACCGGCCATTCCCCAAAACTCGGGGATCAGCTTGCGCACCATGAGAATAAGCAGGACGCCCATAAAGGCGGTAAGATAGCTGCACCACAGACAGCAGCGACGCCAATGCCCCCGCCTTGCCTGCGTAAGCGCCGTGTTGATCTCGCTTTCCTCGCTCACCGCTTCGCTTCTGCGGCGCAGCGCAATATCCGTCGCCATGCACAGCACGATCATGAACGTAATCGTCGCAGAGCCGATCAGCATGGGCAAGCGATCCGCCGCCTGCGGTTGTGCAAAGAAGAAGTACAGCGGCAGCGCAAGCGATATGGCTATCGGAAAAGCATACCACCATACGGAGTTTTTCGGCGCGCTTTTGGAAAGGGTTTCAATATCCACCCGAATATCCGTAGCCGAAGCCTCACCCGCAGGAGATAAGCCCTGCGCAAGCTTCCATACGTGAAGCTTGTTGTGATAGCGGACATAAATACCGAAATAAACGCCCAGCACCGCCATCATCCAAAGCATCGTGCCGCCGAAGATATACGACATTTTTCCAAGGAAAAGGCAAAGGGCAAAAAGTGCGTGCAAAAGGATCAGCCATACAAGCAGCGTGTGCTTATACGCAGCGCAAAGCAGCTCCGTTTCCGGATCACCAAGCACAGAGTAGGGCAGCGTTACGCCCAGAATAATATTCTTTTTCGCCTTTACCTCGTTGCGCATCTGCACATACATGAGCGGCAGCACGGGATAGATCATAAGCGCATAAAGCCATGTCATTGTTGTTTTGCCTCCGTTTCATCAAGAATCGTCTCGCACAGCTTTAGAATGTCCTTTCGGCTCGCGCCGCTTGCGCGCGCCTTCAAAAGAATAAGTTTCAAGCCACCCTCCAAAGCGGAAAGCGGGCTTTGCATTCTATCGCCCACATAGGCGCCTGTGCGCCTGTCAATCGAAATAAAGTCCTCCTGCTTGAGCATTTGATAAGCTTTGTTCACCGTCATCATATTGACGCCTGTTTCTTCCGCCAGCGTGCGGATGGGCGGCAGCTTTTCGCCCGGAACAAGCTTGCCCTCCGCAATGCCCTGAACGACGGCGTTGCGAATTTGCAGATAAATCGGTACATCCGATGAAAAGTCTAAAACAATCAGCATACTGCTCTCCTTTCCGTATACTTTGTATTACATACAATAATACAGTTAATGCACATTGTCAAGATATTTTTATGAAAACAAGGCTTGTATAATATGGTATACTAAAAGAAAAATGCGGATGGAGAAACACGGACATGGATTTCTCAAAGCGAACCATATGCTTCCTTTTGCTGATTCTGTTACTCTTTCTTTTGCCATCGGGTGCTTTTGCCGCCGCAGAGGATTACAGCGGAAAAACCGTGCTTCTTTATACCTGCGGTTCTTCGGAAAGCTCGCAAGACGCCCCCTACGCGGCGCTGAAGGCTTACGCAAGCCGGTATGAGAGCCTTGGCGCAACGGTACTCACCTTCTCTCTGGGCGATGATTTTTATGCCTCCGGCTTTGATGATAAAAGCGAGGGCATGGATACCCTCGCGCTCATGAACGCCGCCGGCTATACGGCATACGCAGTAGGCGAAGCGGATTTTTCCTACGGCGTCACGCGTTTGCTTGATCTTGGCATGGGCGCGAACTTCGATTTGCTTTGCTGCAACTGCACAACAAAGAAAGGCGAAATGACCTTTTTACCCTCGGCACTCTATAACGGCGTAGGCGTAGTCGCGTTTTGTTCCCCGCTCACTGAAACAGACGTGGCGGACGATAAGCTCGAAGCGTGCATCTTCAACGGCGACGTCCTGGATATTTTGATCCAGCAGACGATCGACGAGCTACAGGCGCAGGGCGCGGAAAGCATCGTCGTTTTAGCGCATACGGGTTCGTCGGAAGCTTACAGTCCGTGGCGCAGCGAGGATCTTCTGCCCCGTCTTAGCGGCGCGGATGTTTGGATCAGCGCGCATGATTCAGCATCAAGCGTATATAACGAGACAGACGCCGACGGCATGAGCGTCCTTTGCGCGCCAGCCTCCAATCAAAGAGTCGACGGCATCGTGTTCGACTCTCTTTCCTATCAAGCCCTCGCGCTTGACGCGATCGAGTCTGATAAGACGGCCGACGAGCTTGAAAGGAAAATGAGCTATCCTGCGCCTACGGGCGCCAATACCGGAGATTTTACGCCAGCTTTTCTCTCTTTTCTCTTTACTTCATTGCTACTGGTCATTCTAGCCCTGCGAGTACGGAGGTCTGTATGAAGTCCCTGCCGCCGGAGTTTCTTTCAAGGATGCAAAGCATCCTCGGCGATGAATACTCCTCCTTTTTGCATAGCTATGAGCAGCCGCCTCTGCGCTCGCTGCGCGTGAACACCCTCAAGCTGAGTCCGCAAGCCTTTGCTTCGCTCTCTCCTTGGTCGCTTCAAGCGCTAAAAGAAGCGCCGGACGGTTTTGTGCTTGGTGAAAACACCGTCGGTATCGGCAATCATCCCTATCATCTTGCGGGTCTGTTTTATATGCAGGAGCCTTCCGCCATGGCACCCGTGCGCGCGCTCGCTCCCGAAGCGGGTATGCGCGTGCTGGATCTTTGCGCCGCGCCCGGCGGAAAATCTGGCGCGATCGCCGCGCGCATCGGCCATGAGGGTCTGCTCGTCGCCAATGAGATCGTCCCCGCGCGCGCGAAGATCCTTTTGCAAAATTTGCAGCGCATGGGCGCGGAAAACGCGGTGGTGACAAACGCCAAACCGGAAACGCTCTGCGCGGCGTATGAAGAAAGCTTTGACGCCGTTCTGGTGGATGCGCCCTGCTCGGGAGAGGGAATGTTCCGTAAGGACGAGCTTGCGGTGCGCGAATGGTCGCTAGAGCATGTGCGCGCCTGCGCAGATCGGCAAAGCGCCATCCTCGCGTGTGCAGCGCGCGCGCTGCGCATGGGCGGCAGGCTCGTCTATTCGACCTGCACCTTTTCAAGGGAGGAAAACGAGGAGGTCGTAGAACGCTTTTTATGCGCGCGTCCCGACTTCTCTCTGCTGGAAACGCGGCGTCTCTATCCGCAGCGCGGCGAAGGAGAGGGGCAGTTTTATGCGCTTCTCACGCGCGATGGCGCTGCAAAAGCAAGCGCCGCGCCTATGAAAAAACCAGCGCAAAGGCATATGGAATCCGCAGAAAACCGTCTTGCGGCAGCGGCGCTTGATGAGCTTTTTCCTCGCCTTTCGCTCTCCGCGCTGTACGTTTTGCCCGATGGGCGGGTTCTTCTTTTGCCTTCGCGCTATATGGCTCCAGGCGCTGCGCTTCGCATCCTTTGCGCGGGCGTGGAGGCAGGCGAGTGCATAAAGGGACGCTTCTCCCCCTCTCATGCTCTGTTTCAATGCCACGGC
>CAZNJN010000068.1:0-1321 GCA_964573365.1 uncultured Oscillospiraceae bacterium | reverse complement strand
GCTCTCCTGTTCGGCGGATGATCCGCGCATCAAAAGCTTTATGCGCGGCGAAACGCTTCCCGCCCAAGGCTTCAGCGGTTACGTTTCCATCTGTGTAGAGGGGTATCCGCTCGGCTTTGGAAAGGCGTCAAACGGCGTGATCAAGAATCACTTTCCAAAGGGACTGCGAAGCGGGGTTTAATTCTTTTTTCAGTAGTCAGCATCCAAATTTTGCGATATAATAGATTATCATAATGAATTCTGCTTGGAGGTATAAACAAATGGCACAGTGCAGTGAATGTGGCGCAAGCATTCCCGATAATACCCGTTTTTGTCCGCAGTGCGGTGCATCATCCGCAGCAGCAGCGGCAGGAGCCGCCGGCGCGGCAAGCGGCGCATATCAGCAGGCTCAGCAGCAGACGTATCAGCCCTATCAGCAAAATTATCAGCAGCAGGGGTATCAGCAGCAACAGCAGCAGTATCAACAGCAATATCAGCAGCAGGGATACCAGCAGCAGCAACAGTATCAGCAACCCCCGCAAAAGCCGCAGAAGCCCAAGCCCGTCGCGCCCAGTCCCGAAGCTGAAAGCTATCGCATTCTTACTGCTCTTTCCTATTTAAGCTTGATTTTCCTTTTCCTCACGCTTATTCTGGGCGGTGATTCCAACTACGTTCGCAAGCATGCTAATCAAGCGGTCGCGCTCAACCTTTGGTATCTGCTTTGCGCCGTTTGCTGCATCGTACCCTTCCTCGGCTGGATCGTCGGCGGCGTTGGCAGCATTGCCGGCTTCATCTTCATGCTGATTTGTTTCTTCCGCGCACTGCGCTATGATTTTTACACCATCCCCATCACCGGCAATTGGGATATCGTTCCGCAAAAAGACTGATTGACAAAGCGGAGCATTAACGCTATACTGATTCACAATATCGGGCAATGATCAAGAGGAGTACCTGAGCAGCACCGCAAAAGAGAGACCGCCTCATCGGCTGTGAGGGCGGTTTGCAAGGAGCAGGGGGAAGGTCGCTTGGGAGCCGCGAAGCAAAAGCGCAATGTTTGAGTGCGCCTAATTTCGCCGTGACGCTGCGTTAAAGCGAAGCAAGTTGGCTGTCTTTCATAAACTAAAGACATGCAACAAAGGTGGTACCGCGAGTCCGCTCGTCCTTTGATGGACGGGCGGGCTTTTTTGTTTCTTTAATATACGGAAACAAAGTAAACGATTTTTCGCAAGGAGGATGATTCTCTATGGCAGATATGCCGAAAAGCTATGAACACAGCAGCGTAGAGCAAAAGCTTTATGACCGCTGGGAAGAAAACGGGTACTTTCATGCCGTACCCAATCCC
>CAZNJN010000067.1:0-10243 GCA_964573365.1 uncultured Oscillospiraceae bacterium | reverse complement strand
CGCATCTGATACGTCAATGCTTGAGCCGCCGGATTTTCCGGCGGCTCCTTAGCTTTTATCATCAAACAGAATGGTATAAGATTACAATTAGAGCTTTCGAATAAGCCTTATGTAAAACCGCACTGTATCGGCTACCTTTTTGCAGGGGATACGCTCGTTGTCACCGTGGATCATGCGGCGTTCGTCGGCGGAAAGCGGCATCGCGCTAAAACGATACACATGCTCGCTGATGCGTCCGTAATGCCGCGAGTCGCTGCCCGCGACCATCAAATACGGCGAGATAAGCGCGTCGGGCCAGCTTTCGCCTACAGCACGCGCAAGAAGCTGCCATGCTTCACATCCTGTTTGCGAGATCACCGACGGCTCGCTGCATGAGCCAAACTGTTCTACCTTGACGCCGTATTTTTTTGACAGGGCGCTTAAACGTCTGCCTACGCTCTTTACGCTTTCACCCCCGACCAGCCGCATATTGACGACCATGTTGCAATCCGAGGACATAACGTTTGGCGCCTTACTGCCCTGCATCATGGTAAAGGCGGCCGTTGTGCGAAGCAGGGCGTTAAACTCACCGCCGCTTTTTCTGGCGAATAGGTCGAGCAACGGCCTAAAAAGCCAAAGATTTGAAAAAAGCATACGGAACACGAAGCTTGAATGACGCCCGAGCGTATCAAACATTTCCAGCGCCGGACGCGTGAGATGTATAGGGAAAGGATGCGCTTCTACGGCGCAGCAGGCCTGCGATAGCCGTCCGATCGCCGTGTGGCGGGGTGGAGCGGAGGCATGTGCCTGCGCTCCCATGTTTTCGACACTAAAACGATAGCTTGACTGTCCCTTTTCAGCCGTACCAATCAAGGCGCAGCTTTCTTGCACGCCGGGAAAAACCTTTTCAACCACAGCGCCGCCCTCGTCAAGGACAAAGCGGGGGTGCAGCTTTTGCGCTTCAAACCAGCTGACGATAGCGGGAGCGGAAGGCCCCGCGATCTCCTCATCGCCGGAAAAGCAGAGATACAAATCGTATTTGGGCGTGTAACCCTCCCCGATCAGCGCTTCCGCGGCGCCAAGGATACCAGCAAGCGTTCCTTTTGTGTCGAGCGTGCCGCGTCCCCATAGCACACCGTTTTCAACGACGCCTTCAAACGCGGGCTTTTCCCAGTTTGAATCGCGCGAAGCGACTACGTCAAAATGTGCCATGAGCACTGCGGGATCGCCGCTTTTCCTTCCCTTCCAGTGATAGATAAGCCCGCGCCCGATCCGCTTTTGGGTGCAGGTCTCGTGTAGCTTTGGATAGAGCGCTGGCAAAAGCGCATAAAACTTCTCAAATTCGGCCGCATCCTCCAAGGCAGGATCGTCTGAGGAGACAGTCTTGCAGCGGATCATTGCCGAAAGGCGCTCCACGCATAGCCGTTCATCTACGTCTTCCTTAACGGGCAGCGGTTTTTCACACGTTTTGGGGTGGAAGGCCGCAGTTCGTATCAACACAATAAAGATCACTATTGCAACGATAACAAGAATGATTGTTCCAATCATGACGAGCCTCTTTCATAATCATAAATAGCAAAGCTTTTTAACCACCAACAAACAGAACAAACGATCTATTTTTGAATTCCCCGCAGATATAAGACGCGCGCTACGCCGATAGCAAGAAGTACGCTTATCGGTATTAAGAGCGAAATGGCGTTTGCGGCGGCGGGGACAAGGATGCAGACAAGCAGCATCAGCAGCATGGGCGCAAGCGCCAGCTTGACGTTTTTTGCCACGAATACTACGGAAAGGCCGCCAAAGAGCGCAGGAAGGATACTGTCAAACGCGGGCGAGAGCACGGGAGATTCAAGGATGGGTGTAAGCGGCACGATGAGCAGCACCCCGATGATGATGATAACGGTCGTTATGATCGAAGATATGGCGATGGAAAAGGTAGCGATCACCTCGCCCTCGGGCGTACCGGGCTTAATATCGGATATTTCCATTGCGTTAAGCGCACAGGGTACCTTTAAGCTGGTCAGGTTTCCCGTTACGAAGCCCATATAGGTTCCGCCCGCACCGAGCATGGGAATAAAGGTCAGCGATTCGATGATACCGACCGTCCAGTAGATTGGGGCAACGCTCAAAAGTCCCTTGAGAAGTGCGTCAAAGGGGGGCCATGCGTTATAGCGTATGCAGACGGCGATGGGCCAGCCCAAAAGAAGCAGCCCCATAAACCACATCCATAGCCGTCCGTAGTAATGCGTGCCTTCGTCGTAGGTCATTATTCTTTTTTGATTCATTTGGCGACTCCTTTCTTTAAGCCGTAAGCGCCGTGACAAAGCTTGTAATCGGAATGGCCAGCGCCATCCCCGCGATCATGGACAGCGGAAGCGCAAAATCCTCCATCCATTTCCATCGCAGCTTTTTTACGCATAGACCGCAAAGTCCCATGACGCAGGCGGAAGCGAGCATAACAAACACCGGTATCCAGCCTGTAAGACCCTTTGTGACCTCTGAAAAGACCATACCCAAAAAGGCGCTGATCATGCCCAAAAACAGAGCGTCCATCAGAATTTCGCCCCAACGCTTGTCTCTGTTTTTGAAACGGTCTACGCCGCTTAAAATACCGCGGCAGATTAAAGGATTGTAGATCAATCCGGGGAAAATCCCAAGCGTCATCACCCAAGCGACGGTTGTAAACTCTCTGGCGCTCAAGGCCACGGAGGATTCGCTGATGCTTGTGCCGACGGCCTGCGCGGCCGCTTCCGCGGCGGGCAGCTCATAGGTGAGCGCGCCGATTACGGAAAGGCGAAGCCAAGGCAGAGCAAGCCCCAGCTTTTTTGAGAGCGTGATAACGCCTAGAAGGATGGCTAGGGCGGGAAGAATGGTGAAGAGCGCGCTGCTCAAAGCTACCTTTCTCAGCCGTTCCTTGCTGATGCCAAGCTCTAGCGCTCGTTTTTTTGAACGGATAAGAAAAAATAGAGACTGCACGAGCACGAAGAAAATGACGATGCCTGTAAGCACAAACAGAAACGGGCTGTTTGAATTAAAAGTCATAGTGTGTTCCTCCCTTATGAAGTGTCGCGTTAAGCGAAAGAAAAATCAGGCGCCCATGCGCGTTTCGTAAAAACGATTAAGAATAGATTTTGCCTACTAGGATGTTGCACAGATTGGCGGGAAGAAGCTTTGCAATGACGCAGAACAGACGATATTTTGTGCCTGCGACATACTGGATTTTGGGATGCTTTTTTGCGGCGACCTTCACGATGAGCCTAGCTACGGTCTCAGGCGGCATACCGTTTTGCTCGTCACTCTCCATGACTGCGACCGCGTGATCGCTCTTGGGATATAGGCCGTTGTCGGGGGTCTTGCGGCGCGCGCCGGTGAAGCCGGTGCGCACATCGCCGGGCAGAATGGTGCTGACCTTGATGTCAAAGTGCTTAACCTCGTTTGCAAGCGCCTTGGAAAGCGAGCTTATGGCCGCCTTTGTGGCCGAATAAAACGCTTGATAGGGTATGGAGATGGGTGCTGCGACCGAGCTGAGGTTGATGATGCGCGCATCCTTCGACTTGCGAAGATACGGAAGGGCAGCTTGGACACAGGAAAGCATACCGAAAAAGTTTACGTCAAAAATGGCATGCGCATCCGCCTCGCTCGTAAGCTCGATGGGGCCGGAGATTCCCATGCCCGCATTGTTGACAAGCAGATCGAGGCGGCCTTCGCGCGCGGCGATTTGCGCGAGGGCGCCCTTTACGGACTCCGCATTGGAAACGTCCGCGATCAGGTGCGCAGCTTCTCCTGTTTCGTGGCGGGAGAGCGTATATACCGTATAACCGCAAGCGCGCAGCAAGGCAGCCGTCGCCTTGCCGATGCCGCTGCTGGCGCCGGTTACGAGCGCGATTTTTTTATCCATTTTTTCTTCCTTTCAGCACGCGCGTAAAGATGCCGATCGCCTCGTCGAGCACCGCATCCTCGTGCGACGCCATGTAGCTTGTACGGAGCAAGCATTCCGTGGCGGGCGTGGCGGGCGGGAGCACCGGGTTGACGTAAACGCCGCTATCATAGAGAGCGCGAGCGATCTCAAGCGTAGCTTCCGGCGTATAGGTATAAATAGGGATGATTGGCGTAGTGGTAGCGCGGAAGGGGATGTCCGCTTTACGCAGCCCTTCGCGCATATGCTCGGACACATGCTGCAGTCTCTCTACGATTTCCGGGTGCGTTTTTAGATAGCGCAGCGCGGCAAGCGCGGTGGCGCAGTTTGCTGGCGGTATGGACGCTGAAAAGATGAAGGGGCGGGAGGCATGGCGGATATAGTCCACGATCTTTTCGCAGCCCGCGACATAGCCGCCAAGACTTGCAAGCGACTTGGAAAAAGTACCCATATAGATATCGACCTGATCCGTCAAGCCGAAATAATCCGCAGTACCGCGCCCGCTTCTACCGATGGTGCCAAGACCGTGCGCGTCGTCTACCATGATGCGCGCGCCGAATTCCTTTCCGATCGAAACAATGTCCGGCAGATTGGCGATTTCGCCGCTCATGCTGAACACGCCGTCGGTGATGATCAGAATTCCTGCGCTCTCGGGGATGCTTTGCAGAAGCTTACGCAGATCATCCATATCGTTATGGCGATAACGCAGCATTTTCCCATAGCTGAGCTTACAGCCGTCGTAGATGCTCGCGTGGTTTTCACGGTCGCAGACGGCGTAGTCGTTTCGCCCGATCAAGGCGCTGATAATGCCGAGATTTGACTGAAAGCCGGTCGAAAAGGTGGCGGCAGCCTCCTGCCCGAGAAAGGATGAAAGCTCCGCTTCAAGCTCCAGATGCAGCTTGAGCGTGCCGTTTAGAAAACGGGAGCCGGAGCAGCCGGTGCCGTATTGCTTGAGCGCGTCTATACCGGCCTGTATGATCTCGGGATTCACGGTTAAGCCCAGATAATTATTGGAACCGAGCATGATCCGGCGCTTGCCCTCCATGATGACCTCGGTGTCCTGACGGGTTTCCAACGCGTGAAAGTAGGGATAAATACCCCGTTCACGCATCTCGATCACACGCGGTTCCATGTTGCATTTTGAAAATAAATCCATAATACGAATGACTCCTTACTATACAGATCAATGAATATAACATTTTACTAACAATATACTTTATCTCAAACCGCATGAATTTGCAAGATATAGCCCTAGCCTATCGATAAAGCGGCATAACTGGTGTTTTCATAAGCAAAGGCACGGCCTTGCGGCTGTGCCTTGTAGGGTTGTTTCTTTACAGCTTTGCAGACTTCTCATTTCGGCTCAAAAAGCGCCTTAAAGAAGCCGCTTAAAAACAGCATGTAGATCAAGACGCCGATATAGAAGCCGCCTACATACACAAGCGCGCTTTTATTGCCGCTGGCGGCCTTGACATGCTGACGCAAGGGGCAGCCGCCGACAAGCACCGATAGCACGCCGATCACAAAGGCGCCTAGGATCGTGAAGACCATCAGCTTGTTGAACTGAATGCCGTTCCAGTTGATCTCATAGCCCGTGTCCGTTTTTAGCACGAACTGCGGGGAATTCGTGCAGGCGCAGGTGGAATAATCCTGATCGACGGTGATGGAGTTGCCCTTCATAAACTGAGGGTAATTGGGCATGGACTCATCAAAGCTGCCAATGGCATGAAAAATGAAAAACAGCACAGCCGCCGTGATCAGCAGCGAAGCAAAGCCCTTGAGCAGGTACTTATCCTTGACGATCATATAGTCGCGGATTCCGCCGACAAGACAGAAACGCGAGCGCTGGGCGACAAAGCCGATGATAAGGCCGACAAAGAGACTGGTGAAAAGCGTCTTCATTGCTGCTTGCTCCCCCTTCGGCTCTGCTTTTTCAAAATGATCGTACCTACGACGCAGCCCAGCACCAGCGCGAGGAGCGCAAAAAGAGCGTTAAGCTCACCGTAGGCGGTGCGGATAAGGATGCGCATGGGGCAGCCGGACACGATAAGCGCGCAGATGGAAACCACCATGCCGCATACAAAAGCAAACCACTTGGACTCGACCCACTGCCAGCGGAACTCTTTTCCGCTGAGCGCGCCCAAGAAGGCGCCAAGGAGAATGCCGAATACGGTGACGATGGGGCCTTCGCGCGCGATCTCGGACATTTCGATAGGAGTAGAAAACAGGGCGCGGCCGATCTGGGCGAAAAGATCGCGACCGTGGCATACAAGGCAGATGCCGTATGCCTCCGGCGGCGCAAAGCCCAAAAGCGCCTGTGCGCAAACAGCGGTGGCGGCGATGATCATACCTGCCGCCATGGCATTGATTCTAAAACGCATAGGGTTCCTCCGGTTCAGCGGCCGAGCAGCTTTTTGAGCAAGCCCTTTTCCTGCGCGGGCGTATAAAGATGCACCGCTTCAAAGAGGATGTCGGCTTCTTTAAGAATGGCTTCTACTTCGTCCTTATACTCGGGCTCAAATTGCAGCGCGACGCCGCAGTTGGGGCTGATTTCCTTGGGGCCGGGCATCAGGCTGACCCTGTAGTTTTTCGCTTTGAGCGTATCCTCGGCGCGGATGGCATGCTGCGAGGAGAAAAAAGTGACGACGCCGATTTCTTTCTGATCCATAATTAAACCTCCTTATGCGCTGCTTCGTAGTCCGCAAGCGCAAGTATTGCTTTGATGGCGACGTCCACCTCATCCTTTGTGGAGAAATTACCGAAGGAGAAGCGGACGGTGCCTGTGGGGAAGGTGCCAAGCGTCTTATGTGCGCCGGGCGCGCAGTGAAGTCCCGTGCGTACCATGATGTCGCAGGCCTCGTTAAGCTGTTCGCCGACGGTGGAGCAGACCATGCCCTTGATATTGATGCTGGTTACGGGCGTCTTTTTGTAAACGTCCATAGGCCCGTAGATCTGTACGGCTTCATGCTCCTTGATCGAGTCCATAAAGTAACGGGTAAGCGCGGCCTCCTCCTCGCGGATTGTATCGACGCCCTTTTTCAGCACATATTCAAGACCGGCGTTAAGCCCCGCAAGTCCGAGAGGATTGCCCGTGCCCGCTTCCCATACGTCGGGCATAAAGAGAGGATGCTCCTCCATATCCGAAAGGCTGCCTGTACCGCCGTGCATAAAGGGGACGGGTGTGACCTTGGGCGTAAGATAAACGCCGCCCGTACCGGTAGGCCCTAAAAGGCTCTTATGACCGGTGAAGCAGAGAATATCGATGCCCATGGCCTTTACGTCGATGGGGATCGCGCCGGCGCTCTGCGCGGAGTCGATCACAAAGAGGATACCCTCGTTTTTTTCTTTGACGGCTTTGCTGATGGCGGCGACGTCTTGCAGACTGCCCGTCACGTTAGAGCTGTGATTGACGACGACCATGCGCGTATTGGCCTTGACGGCCTTCGCGAAATCAAGGGGATCGCAGATACCGTCGCCGCCCGCTTGGATAACCGTCAGCTCGATTACGCCGGTCTTTTCAAGATGGCGCAGCGGACGCATGACGGAGTTATGCTCCATGCTGGAGGTGATCACATGATCGCCGGTCTTTAGGATGGTGAAGAAAACGCAGTTAAGAGCTTCCGTGATATTTTTCGTAAAGGCGATCTGCTGAGGAAGGTCGATATTGAAAAGCCTGCAGAGATTTTCACGCGCGCTGTAAACGATCTGTCCCGCCTTGACCGAACGGCTGTGACCGCTGCGGCCGGGATTTGCGCCGACCTCGTTAAGATAATACATCATGGCCTCTCCCACGGCGGGGGGCTTTGGCCAACTGGTCGCGCTGTTGTCAAAGTAAATCACGTTTTGCTGTTCCATGCTCATATCCTTTCTGTCCGTGTAAAAATGGCGCTTAGTCCTTGCGCTTTGCGGCGATGGCTTGATAGTCGTATTCGCCGATGCTCTCGTTGCTAAGGAGCATGGCGGGATAAATCGTTCTCGCTTCGGGCGTTTCGCCGTTTAGAAGCTGATCCGCGGCTTTTAACGCGTCCACACCCGACTGATAATATTGGTCGGCGGCAAAGGCCTTGTAGTACGCGTCGTTTTGAGAAAGGGCTTCAAACACCGCATCGCCGTAGGCGCTGCCGAAAATAAAGACGTTCTCTTTCTTTGAGCTTTCCAGAATGCTTCTTACGCCATCGGCCGCATCGGCATTAAATACGATGAGCACATTGCATTCCGGATCGTTTTTTAACAGCTTTTCGCAGGCGTCCATCGATTCGGCGCGTTTGCCCTGTCCGTCATATTTTGCCGTTAAGACCGCGCCGGGACAGATGGTCGAAAGGTCTTTTTCAAACTGCGCGAGCTTGACCTGACAGATGCTTTTACAAGAGGCGAAATCGATCACGCCGATGCTGGCCGTTCCGCCCATGTTGGCGTTGATATAATCGCCGAGCCACTGCGCCATCTGCGCACCTTCCTCTGTGTAATCAAAGCCGAAATGCGCGTCAACGCCGCAGTTTGGCGCTTCGACCTCCACCGTGACGACGGGTATGCCGGCAGCGTCCGCCGCAAGGAGCTTTTCGCTGAGCTTTGCCGGATCGGTGGGATTGACGATCATCAGATCGACTTTTTTATCGATAAAGCTTTGAATATGCTCGTTTTGACGAGCAGGGTCGGTATCCGCATCCTCAATGAGCAGCGTAAAGCCCAGCTCAGCCGCCGCGCTGCGAAGTCCCGCTTCCAAATCAAGCTGACCTTGACTTCTGCGGTTGAAAAGCGATACGCCTAGGATCGCGCCGGCCTTTGAAGACAGCGTGGAAGCGGCGTCGCCTTGCGCACTTGCATCTTCGGCGGGAGCGGGAGCTGCTTCCGTGCTTGCGGGCGCTTCGGTTTGCGCGGGTGCGGAGGCCGCCGGAGCGGCGCTGCATGCGCTTGCAAGGAGCATGAGCGCAACGAGCAGCAATGCGAAAATA
Source organism: uncultured Oscillospiraceae bacterium (assembly GCA_964573365.1). Taxonomy (GTDB): domain Bacteria; phylum Bacillota; class Clostridia; order Christensenellales; family CAG-138; genus JAQVRG01. Next base: position 1,396 of record CAZNJN010000067.1, on the reverse strand, counting down.
CTGTATGCGTGTTTATAATCGGAAGACCTATGCTTCATACTTCAATTTCTCCTGTCTGTACAAATCAAACTAAGCGTATCAGTCTATACACTTATTCGTATTATACGTCATGCCATACGCTTTGGCAAATGATAATCCAAGATGAATCCGTAAACAAAGCGGAAACAAAATCTACGCATAAGGGTATTGACAATTCATATAAACTGTATTATTATACAAAAAACGAACATAAATATACAGCATAATTGCATGGAGGCTACATCATGAAAAAGATAAGCAAGGTCGTGTTGGCGTATAGCGGCGGTCTGGATACTTCCATCATCATCCCCTGGCTCAAGGAAAACTATGACAACTGCGAAGTAATCGCGGTTTCCGGTGATGTGGGACAGGGTACGGAGCTTGACGGACTGGAGGAAAAGGCGATCAAGACGGGCGCCTCCAAGCTTTATATCGAGGACTTGAAGGAAGAATTCATCACCGAGTATATTTATCCAAGCTTAAAGGCGGGCGCCGTGTATGAGAAGGAATACCTGCTGGGTACTGCCTTTGCGCGTCCCGCGATCGCCAAACGCCTCGTAGAGATCGCAAAGGCGGAGGGTGCGGACGCTATCTGCCATGGCTGCACGGGAAAAGGAAACGATCAGGTACGTTTTGAGCTGACCATCAAGGCGCTCGCGCCCGAAATGAAGATCATTGCCCCTTGGCGTGAGTGGAGCATCAAGTCCCGTGAGGAGGAGATCGAGTATGCGCAGGCGCATAACATCCCCCTCAAGATCAACCGCGAGACCAACTATTCCAAGGATAAGAACCTCTGGCATCTTTCCCATGAGGGACTGGATCTCGAAGATCCTGCCAACGAGCCGATGTACGATAAGGAAGGCTTTTTGGAGCTTGGCGTATCCCCGAAAAAAGCGCCCGACAAATCCGCCTTTGTTACCCTCTCCTTTGAAAAGGGCATTCCCGTGGCGCTCGACGGCAAAAAGCTCGATCCCGTTACGCTGGTGGAAACGCTCAACACCATCGGCGGCGAAAACGGCATAGGCTTAGCGGATATGGTGGAGAACCGCTTGGTGGGCATCAAGGCGAGAGGCGTCTATGAAACGCCCGCGGGCAGCATCCTTTATGCCGCGCACGACGCGCTCGAGCAGATCTGCTTAGACCGCGATACCCTGCATTATAAAATGCTCGTGGCGCAGAAGTTTGCCGAGATCGTCTATTACGGCAAGTGGTTTACCCCGCTTCGCGAAGCGCTTTCCGCCTTTGTCGATAAGACGCAGGAGGATGTGAGCGGAGAAGTCAAGCTGGAGCTTTACAAGGGCAACATCATCAAGGCCGGCACGACCTCGCCGAATTCCAAGTATTATGAGGAGCTTGCCACCTTTGGCGAGGATCATGT
>CAZNJN010000066.1:0-10245 GCA_964573365.1 uncultured Oscillospiraceae bacterium | reverse complement strand
GCAAATACCTCGTCGATTTTTAGTTGCACATTTCGTGCATTTGTACGATAATTTGGTTGGTAAGTTTGTTTTTTCACAATTCAATTTTACCAGAAAACGGAGCCTTTGTCGCTGCTTTCGCAACGACTTGGCTCCGTTTTTCTTTGGCCTGTTTTGCTACAGCCCCCTTTACCCCCAAAATGGCACGGGCGGCATACGAACGGCAAAAAGGCATTTGCCCGAAATGCAAAAGGCATTTTGAACTCGAAGAAATGCAAGCCGACCATATAAGCCCATGGAGTAAAGGCGGCAGAACGACCGCTGAAAACTGTCAAATGCTGTGTGCCGACTGCAACCGCCGCAAGAGTGATATATAATCCTTTTGCTGCTTGTGGTCTGTTATCTTCAAGCAAGATTTAGCAGATTTATGCGACAATACAGAGCGCTAACCTCCATAAATCAAGCAACATCAAGCTATTAAGGAGTTTATTATGCCAACCTTCGATTTCAAAAAAGAGTATAAGGAGTTCTACCTCCCAAAGAATAAGCCGTCCATCGTGACGGTACCTGCGATGAACTTCATCGCCGTGCGCGGGAGGGGCAATCCGAACGAAGAAGACGGCGATTATAAGAGGGCGATGAATACCCTTTACGGCGTCGCCTTTACGATCAAGATGAGCAAGATGGGCGATCATCGCATCGACGGATATTTTGACTATGTTGTGCCGCCGCTGGAAGGGTTTTGGTGGCAGGAGGGGATAGACGGCATCGATTATGCGCATAAGGAAAATTTTGCGTGGATCTCCGTCATTCGACTGCCGGAATTTGTGAGTAAGGCGGAATTTAACTGGGCGATCGAAGAAGCTGCAAGGAAGAAAAAACAGGATTTTTCAAGCGCTGAGTTTCTTGCCATCGAGGAGGGGCTGTGCGTACAGTGTATGCACCTTGGCGCATACGACGATGAACCCGCGACCATCGCGCTGATGGATCGCTATATCGAAGAAAAGGGCTATGAAAACGACTTTTCGCAAAAGCGGCTGCATCACGAGATCTATCTTAGCGACGCGCGCAAAACGGCCAGTGAAAAGCTAAAGACCGTGATACGGCATCCTGTGAGAAAAAAAGCTTAAACAAGGCGCTAGAAACTGCCCAGCTTGAGCAGCTTGACTGCGTCGCTGATTGATTTTTCCATGGCGGAGCGGCTGTAGGCGTCCACCCGCGCGGCGCTTTTGGAGCTGTGGCTCAAACAAGCGGGGCCGCCGATGCAGCCGCCTTCGCAGGCCATGCCCTCGATGAAATTCTCCTTGAGTACGCCGCTTTGCGCCTTGAGCAGCGCCGCGCGGCATTCGGAAATGCCGTTACAGGAAACGGCGTCTAGCAAAAAGTCGCTTTCGGAAACGCCCTGCTCGCTCAGAGCCTCCTCGACCGCGGCGGCAAGTCCGCCGGAGCGGGCAAATAAACGCCCATAAATAGACGCGTTATCGAGATCCGCTTTTTCCATCTGTGTGACGTCAATATTTTTCGCGGAAAACATAGCCTGCATTTCTTCAAAGGTAAGCGCGTAGTCCACATAGTTTTTTGCTTCAGTATTGCGCACCTCTGCTTTTTTTGCGATACAGGGGCCTATAAAAACCGTATGAGAGCTTGGATCGGTTGCGCGCAGCCACTTCGCGAGCTGCGTCATGGGAGAATCGTTGCTTGAAATATCCTTGGCGAGCGAGGGAAACGCGCTCTTGATGTAACTGACGAAAGCAGGGCAGCAGGAGGAGGTCAAAAACCTTTTTTCCACAAGCTCCTTCGCTTCGAGCCAGGCGACCATATCGGCGCCCCATGCGGCTTCGGCGACCGCATAAAAACCCAGCTCCCGTATCCCCTCTACCACCTGCTCCGGCGTGGTGTTTGGATACTGGCTGGCGATGGCGGGGGCGACGATGGCATATACATGATACTTTTGATTTTCCTCTGAACCGCGAAGCAGAGAAATCACCTGCGAAATGCTGGACTTGTCGGTGATCGCGCCAAAGGGACACTGATAGACGCATGCGCCGCAGGAAATGCACTTTTCTTTATCAATCTGCGCCTTGTGGGTTTCCATATTGATATGGATGGCGTTGGTTTTGCAGGCGTTTACGCAGGGGCGGGTGTGCCTTACGATCGCAGAATAGGGGCATACGCTCATACAGCGTCCGCATTCCACGCATTTGCTTTTATCGATTTCGGCATGATGATTCACAATGGAGATCGCTTTTTTAGGACAACTGTCCATGCAGCGGTGCGCAAGGCAGCCTCTGCATGCGGCGGAAACCTGTATTCCATCTACAGGGCATTCGTCACAGGCGATCGGCAGCATACCGACCACAGTGCCGTCATCCGCGCCGCCAAGCGCCATGCCGACCCGCTGATTGATGATGGCTCTTTCCTTATATATGCAGCAGCGAAAGCGCGGCTTGCCATCGGGGATGATGGTTTGCGCTACCTCGAGCAGCTTGGACGGGTTCAGCTCGTCACGATACGCAAGCTTTGCGATCTCCAGAAGAACGTTATATTTCATTTCCTGTACATGTGTATCAAATAACAGATCCACTTGATATAAAATCCCTTCCATTTGTACTTGATCAAAATCAGTGTACCATCTAAACGCGGGAGAATCAATCGTAGCACGTTTAAGCAGAACGCAAGGACGGATTTTAGTTCATGCGCTTTTATAAAGCGCTCTGCATAGAATTTAGAGTGAAAATATATTGCCTGAAAAAAGCGTGTAGCTTATACTATACAAGATACATGCGGGGCATAATGACGGGCGAATCATCCGGTATGGAGGCGGGACGATGGAAAAACAAACGCGGGGAATGCTGCTGATGGCGCTTTGCGTCATGCTATGGAGCTTTACAGGCCTGCTTGCCAAAGCGATTTCTTGGAACGGCATGGCGCTTGCGGGCTGTCGCGGCTTGATCAGCGCGCTTATGCTTTTCATCTACATGCGCGTGTGCGGCACGGCGCTGCTGCATAGCAAAAGATGTCTGCTGATGGGGCTGTGCGTAGCTGCCGCCGCGATCTTTTGCTTGATGGCGAACAAACTGACTGCCGCGGCCAATGTGATCATGCTCCAGTATACTGCTCCCGTCTTTCTTATTCTCTTTTCCGCCCTGTTTTATAAAAAGAAATATAAGCGTGCCGATTACATCGTTGTGACGGCGACGCTTACGGGCATTGTGCTTTTCTTTTGCGACGAGCTTACGTTTGGCAATATTATCGGCAACCTGCTTGCTTTGGCTCTTGGCATGAGCTACGGGGGCATGTTTCTGATCTCGGAGAATGTCAGTCAGGAAGAAAGACTCTCCGGAATACTATGGGGCTTTGTGCTTACGGGACTCATCGGCGCGCCCATGCTGTTTTTGACCCCAAACGCGATGAATACAAAAAACATAACGCTTGTTTTGCTTATGGCGGTAGTCTTTTACGCGCTGCCGTATATTCTCTATGCATTTTCGCTTCGAGACTGTCCGGCCTTAGCGGCGATTCTCATATCGACGCTGGAAATCATCCTGAATCCGATATGGGTGTATCTGTTTTTAGGCGAGCTGCCGGGAAAGTGGGCGTTTTTCGGATCGGCGCTTATACTCATTGCGGTCACAAGCTATAGCGTCATCGGGGTAAAGAACGCGAAAAATACAGATGTGCAAGAGAAAAAACAGACAAGCGCAAAGCCGGCGTCCTGAGGGCGCGCTTGATCAGCAAGGGATTTGTATTCACGGCGTCTTCTTTATGATTTCTTGAACAGCAGCTTACTCAAAGTTTCATACATTTTTTGCGGGTCAATCGGCTTGCTTAAATGCTCGTTCATTCCCGCGTGAAGACTTTTTTGCACATCCTCAAAAAAGGCGTTGGCGCTCATGGCAATAATGGGAATTGTTGCCGCGTCCGGTCGAGCAAGACCGCGGATGATTTTTGCGGCCTGCAGTCCGTTAAGCTCTGGCATTTGAATATCCATTAAAATAATGTCATAATATCCGACTTCGGCGCTTGTAAACAAATCCACGCCAACGATCCCGTTTTTGGCCGTATCAACCGTGCAGCCGGCTTTTTCAAGCAGTCTTTGCGCGACCAGGACGTTGATGGGATTATCCTCAAAGAGCAGTACGCGCTTCCCATTCAAATTCCCATGAGGGACGAGCGATTCTTGTGAGCATTCTTCGTATTTTGGTCCCATTACAGGGCAAAGCTTGACGGTAAAGACCGTCCCTTTTCCCAGTGCGCTTTCACATTCGATGCTGCCGCCCATCTGTTCGACGATCTGCTTTGCAATGGACAAGCCGAGTCCGGTTCCCGCTTCAGACTGCGCTTCGCCGCTTCGCTCCTGTTCAAAGGCGTGAAACAGTTTGTTTTTCATAAAATCCTCGCTCATGCCGATGCCGTTATCCCGAACGGAAAAGGTCAAGGGCAGATGCCCATCCTTCGTCGGCTCATCGGAAACGACAGAAAACTCCACCGTTCCGCCTCTGGGCGTAAACTTGATCGCATTTCCAATGAGATTGACAAATACCTGCTGGAGCCGCAGCTTGTCGAACAAAACGGTTTCCGGCGCCGTGATCTGATAATGAAAGAGCAGCTTCACACCCTTTTGCTCCGCTTTCGGAGAGAGGATCGTGCGGATGCTCGATTCAAACTCATAATAGGAATACGGCTCGAGATTGAGCACAAGCTTACCCTCGGAAATCTTGGACATATCCAGCACATCGTTGATAAGGCCAAGCAGATAATGGCCGGCGTCCTCGATTTTTTCAAGGTAATCGGTTGTTACGGACGGATTGCCGCCCTCCTGCCTTGCCAAAGCCGTAAAGCCAAGCACCGCGTTGAGCGGCGTGCGAATATCATGGCTCATGCGGGAGAGAAAGTCGCTTTTTGCTGAGCTGGACTTGTCAGCGCGGATCGCTTCAGCGCGAAGCCGCGCGTTGATCTTTTTGATTTTTCGTAAATTCCATGTCACCAGCAGTCCAATGAGCAGCGAAAAAAAGATTACCGCCGCCAGCAGCTCGGGTCGGTGTTCTGCGGTAAAATCGCGCAGTGTCGCGTTTCCCGCAGCGGCGCTGATGCCTTTGATCAGGATCTGAGTACGCTGTTCATTGGTGATGGAGGCTATTGCCTTGTTGAGTACGGACAACAGAAGCGGATTGGCATAGTTAGATACGCCAAAACCAAATTTGTTGCTGCCATCGGGGAAAAAGTAATAATTCAAATCCGCATAATAGGCATGGTCAAGCAGGATACCTACGCTGTTTCCGGAGATCAGCGTAAAGGACGCGTCGCCTTTTTCTACCGCGTCCAAGCAGGCGTCAAAGGAATTGGCGTAGCACAAGTTTGTGTAGCCGCGGGTTTCGGCTATCCATTCAAAAAACGGGTAACCCGACTTGAGAATCATTGTACCGTCAAAAGAGGATTTGGCTAAATCAATATCCTTTGCGACAACCGCAATTCCATCATCATAAAACGGGCGGGTCGGCGTCATTTCAAGAGAGGAGGAGTAACCGTCCACACACGCGACGGAGGCGACTAGCTGCACCTCACCAAGCATCAACTGTTCATTAAGTATCCGTGTGCTTTCTCTGGGTACGAAGGTAAAGGACAGTCCGGTATACGCGCTCACCAGCGCAAGCGTGTCGGGAATGATGCCCCGGTATTCACCGCTGTCCTTATCGTAGTATTCCGAAGGAGCCATATCCGTAGAGATCGCTACCACGATGGGAGCCGCTGATTTTGTGTAAGCCTGTTCTACGGCGGACAAGGCCGTCTGGGTGTAAACATTTCCGTAGTATTTTTGATCGAGCTTTTGTTCGTAATAGGGAGCGAGCAGATGGATTTCGTCCATCGCCTTATTGAGCGACTGAATCAGCTCCGGATGCTGCTTGTTGGTGCAGAAATACAGCGGCGTGCTCTGAAGGCGGGCGATGATTTTGTATGCCGCTTCGCAGCGAATGGTGCTCATGAGAACGGCGTCGATCTCGCCGTTTCTCAATGCCTTCTTTGATTCTTCGTCGGTGGCATACTCGACGAACACCGCTTGGACGCCATACTGGTTCAGCTTTTCTTTGGTCTGCTCTATACGGACGCTGCCGGCGATCGCTCCGATGCGCATTCCGCCAAAGGAAGAAAAGTCGTTATAGGCATAGTCGCTGTTTTCCGGCATAACGCACAACACCGTTCCGCCTTCGCCCATATCACGCTTGGAATAATCCCAAATCGCGGCGCAATCCTCGGTGTATTGGTTGCCCGGCAGCAAATCGATTTCTCCGTGCTCAAGCGCGTTGCAGGCTTGGCTAAGACTCATTTCGATGAATTCATATTTCCAGCCGGTGTATTTTTGAATTTCCATCAGATATTCATAGGCGTATCCCGAAACCGAACCGTCCTCATTCATCATAAGATAATTCGGATAGTCGATCACTGCCACCCGCACAGCTTCGTTTTCTAGGGCCAAACAGGGTACGGCAAAAAGGATGCAAAGAATCAACACCAATATCAGGCATACTGCTCTTTTCATACCCATGTCTCCTCTATGATCACTTCAGTCATACTTCCTATACACTTTTTTACTGCCTTAGCACATAAATAATGAACTGCCCTTGTGGAATGCAAATGCCCTTGGATGGGTCATGCCTATCAAACCACATTAATTTTACCATAGCTTTTCAAGCTGCGCAATTACCATACGGAAAAGGTGACTGCTTTTTTTCCTGTATACAGGCATTGACATAGGGGTTACAAACTGGGTAATTGTGTATTAGGCACACTGAAGCACACAAGCATTTTGGCGGGCTGCTTTGCGCGCTTGTATGCGCTTTTACGGTGTGCTATGCTTAACAAAAAAGATAAGAAAGGGTACTTTGCGAACATGAAAAAGCTGTTTAGGGAATTTAAGACGTTTATCGCAAAGGGAAATGTCACGGATATGGCGGTCGGTATCATCATCGGCGCCGCGTTTAAGGCGATTGTTGATTCGCTGGTCAACGACGTGATATCACCCGTTATCGGCTTATTTGCCAATACGAATCTTTCTGCGCTAAGCGCGCAGATTGGCGGCGTGACGATTGGCTATGGGTCTTTTCTTACGGCGGTCATCAATTTTCTCATCATGGCGCTTGTGCTTTTCCTGCTGCTCAAAGGACTTAACTCCATGCAGTCGCTTGGCGGGAGGTTTGCAAAAAACAAGGAAGAAGCCCCCGCGCCCACCACAAAGACCTGCCCGTTTTGTAAAAGCGAGATCTCCCTTGAGGCCACCCGCTGTCCGCATTGCACCTCCCAGCTTGAACGGGAATAGATGGGTAAAGGGCATAAAAGATGCGGACTTGGATAAGCCGCATCATTCAAGCGAAGCTGCGCTAAACTCGTCAAGAAAGCAAAGCGACTCCGTAAAACTGCCGACGTTTTTCGGCAATGGCGACCTATCGTGTCGAATCAGACAGTCCGTAACGAGATAGCTTCGCATTTTTAGCTTTAAGGAAATAAAACTGCCATAAAACATCATGGATCACGGCTTCAAACCGCGCTTTGCGTTAAGCGCAAGGTTGTAAAGTGGAATCAGATATAAATAGCAGGCAAAGAGAAGCGAGCGCAGGGGCGCGGCGGCGGAAGAAAGAGGGACGCTCGCGGCAATGGACCAGGGGATTAGCGGCGCAATGACGACGGCCGTGTTTTCCAGATCCCTTGCAAGGAGAGAACGATCCTCCCGGCTCGACGCGCAAAGCTGATAGCCCAGCATGATGGCCAAGGTTTGATTACAGGCGATCATGCCGGATACAAGGGATATACAAAGAAGAACAAAAAAGGGAGAATGCTTTTGCGTAAGCGCGGCGATACGTCCCTTGATGTTTTCAAGAAAGCCGGTTTCTTCAAATATTCCTGCATAGGAGGAGGACAGGCAGACAATGGCGGCAACCTTGAGCATAGAGACGATGCCCCCGCCATCCATCATAGCCGCGACACGCGCGTAAGATGAAGCATAGCCAAAGGCCATGGCCTTTAAGGTGGATGCAAGATCCTGCTTTTGGTAAACGAGGCAGATCAAAACGGCACAGCCGATACTGATGAGCAGAGTTCTTTTGATCGGAACGCGGAAGGCGGAGAGGATAAGGACGATAAACGCCGGAAGCAGCGGAAGCAGACCCAAACGAAAGGCCGGGGAGAAAACCGACTCCAAATCGGCGACTGTTTTTCCGGCGGCAGGGCTGAGAAGGCCGGCAGCGGCGTATATGGCGCAGGAAAGCAAAAAAGGAATCAGAGCCGTCCTAAACATTTCGCGGATGTTGGAAAAAATATTTGTGCCGGTCAGTTCGGAAATCAGCAGGGCGCTGGATGAAACAGGAGAACAGCGATCTCCGAAAAAGGCGCCGGAAAGAATGGCGCCGCCTGTCCATGCGGCATCCGCGTTCATGGAACGCGCCATCGTCATGCAGACGATGCCCATGGTGGCGGCGGTTCCAAAGGCGGTGCCGGATAAAAAAGAGACAGCACAATTTAAGAGAAACACCATAAGAAAAAAGACGGAGGGCAAAACAAAGCGGCTCGCATAGCAGACGATGGAGGGAATCGTTCCAGCCGCGCGCCAAAGCGCCGTTGTTATGCCAATAAAAAGGAACATGGAAACCACGCTTTTTGCGGTGACGATTCCCTTCAACGACATTTTCAGCACAGCTAAAACCGTATACCTTTTTCTTAAAGCATAAACGAAAAAGACCAAATACCCTGCGCCTAAAGCATATAAAATCGGGATATTGGCAAGGACGCACCCGATCAGCAGAAGCGCAAAGAGAACTAAACATATGTTTTCTATCATCTGCCGGATCGCTCCCCCGCTTGAACTTTGCTCTGGCGTATACTCTCGCCGCTTGACTTATAAAAGAACGCAAAACTTTAATTTTTACAGTTTACCAAAGAATACCCGTCTTTACAATCCGGGATTTGCCAAAGCCGTTCGGTATGAGCTTATTCATGCTCCAATAACGTAAACGAGCTTTTATTGAGCGTTAGAAGTCCATCCTTTTGCATTTTTGAAAGCTCGGCGGACATGGCGCTGCGCTCGACGGAAAGATAGTCTGCAAGCTGCTGCCGATTAAAGGGAATGGTGAATTTGAACGCACCCTGTCTTTGCGCTTCTGCCGAAAGGTAGGAGAGCAGCTTTTCCCGCGTGGAACGCTTGCTGATATGCGTGAGCTTTTCGCTTGCGCGCAGATTGTTGGCGGCAAGATCGCACAGAAGGTTGCGTATCATGCGGCTGTGATGGGAGCAGGCCGCCGGACAGGTTTGCAAAATACGCCGCACATCCAGCCATAAAAGCGCGCTGTCCTCATCGGCGACAACGCTTACATCCATGACCGCGCCCGGTACGCAGGCGAAGGATTCTGCAATCACCTCAGAGGGCATAATTCGCGCACGAATATTTCGGCTGCCCCAAAAATCCTCCTGCACTACAAGTACGCCGCCGCGAAGGAGTAAGCCCACGGATTGCGGCGAATCGCCGACGCGCAGCACATAATCGTTTTTTCTATAGGACACTGTTCTTGCGTCAAGACAATACAGCATCGAAGCGATCTCGCCCTCGTCGATGCCGCCGAAAAGGACGCTGCTTTTTAGTACATCGAAAAATCCCTGCATATTCTCCCACCCTTGTTGGAAATCCAACAGATTGTTTGCCCTTATGGTAGTATAATCTCCATAGAAAGTCAAATGATAACCGCTGTGAAAGGAGTGGCAATTATGATAAGAAAAATCATCAACATCGACGAGGAAAAATGCAACGGCTGCGGCGCATGCGCTGCCGCCTGCCACGAGGGAGCCATCGGCATGGTAAACGGAAAGGCGAAGCTGATGCGGGATGATTACTGCGATGGACTGGGCGATTGCCTGCCCGCCTGCCCGATGGGCGCAATCAGCTTTGTGGAGCGGGAGGCGGCCTCCTACGATGAGGCGGCAGTGCGGCAAAGCAAGAAAGCGAAGGCGGAAAACGCTCAGAAGCTGCCCTGCGGCTGCCCGGGAACGCAGTCAAAGAGAATTGAGCACAAAGAATGCGACTGCGATGAACAGCTAGCCAAGGGTGAAGCGCAAAGCCGCCTCTCCCAATGGCCTGTGCAGATCAAGCTTGTTCCCGTGAATGCGCCGTATTTTAACGGCGCAAAGCTGCTGATTGCAGCGGACTGCACGGCATACGCGTATGCGCGCTTCCACGAACGCTTCATCAAGGGACATATCACAATTGTCGGATGCCCCAAGCTG
>CAZNJN010000065.1:0-10394 GCA_964573365.1 uncultured Oscillospiraceae bacterium | reverse complement strand
TGCGTTGCACAATATAAAGCTCTCCGTTTTCGCAGACGACCTTGTAGGTATCGTTGATGTGTCCGCTGCCATAACGAGCAAAATGGACGACTTGGGATTGAACCGCAAAGCACGAAAGTATTTTTTGCACCTATTTAATTCTCCGTGAAATCCGCTTCTGCAAGCAATTCTATGCGCGGCGTCTGCTTTTTTAAGGGTATTGAGCGCCGCTTATGCAAATCCCTTTTCAGCAAGTATTTTTTCAAACTTTTTTTCCGAAAGTATCTCGTGTGTCAAAAACTCGCCGTTATAATAAAGGCTAAAGGTGGTAAAGGGTGAAAAAGCAGCTTGTGCCTCTGCGGCGCTGCTTATATGCAGCGTTTCCACGGGAGCTCCGTGCGCTTTTGCAAGCCCCTCCAAAATAGGCACATACTTAGCCGTAAACGGGCATTGATTTGTATAATAAAAGGTAAAGCCCTCTTTTTTCGGCGCTGTCTGCTTGACCTGCTCCCGAAACCTTGGCGGCAAAGCGTCAGACTCAAAGGGAAGATACAAAAGCTCAAAGTACGGTTTGGCGGTATCCGCAAGCTGAAAGCCTTTATACCGCATGTATTTCGGATCGGCTAAAAAGCCCATCTTCTTTTTTGAGGAGAGCGCCACTAAGCCCTTCTTCCCCTTTGCCTTGCTGTCCTGAATGCAGGCCTGCAGCAGCTCGTTTGAATGCCCCTGCCCTTTGAACTGTCCAGAAACCCACAGGCAGTCAATATACATATAATCCTTCGCTTCAATCGGCGACCATGCATATTCCGCAGGAATATATTCGATAAAACACTTTCCTCGGACGTCTGCCTTTAGAAACACGAGCCCTTCGTCAAGTCTTTCTTTGAGCCACGCCTTTTTGGACTGCACCTGAATATCCTTTTCGTTTGCGATCGCGCAGCAAATATGCTCCGTGGAAAGATTTTCACTATTGATCTTAATATATTCCATTTTCGTTATCCTCCAAGATGATAGCGGAACTAAACGGATGAGCGCATGGCAGCGCCCGTGCGACCGTTAAGAAGCGGAATCTATCCATAAAAGTGCATCGTCAATGAGCTTTGGCTCATTGAGATGGATAAAATGGCCGCTGTTTTGCGCTTGTAAATACTTAACATTACGGCTGAAAGAGAGATAATCCATCATAAGAGACTGCCAGATTTGTTCCACCTTTTCAGCGAACTCCTCTGTGGTATGTCCAAATTCCATGGTTTCTCTCTTTGCGAACTCAGAGGAATGCGTAACAAGCACAAGGGGAATATCCCCGAACGCGTCTTTTTTCTCCAGCGGCGCGGTAAAGGCAGCTTCATGTGCAAAGCGATACTCTTGCAAAGCCGCCGTATACAGCTCCGTCCTCGTAATGGCCGAAAGGATCGATTCGCGCGCATCCTGCGAAAATTCATGGTAGTAATAAAAGGGCGGCGCGTTTTTCATAATGGCTTTTATAACGCCCTCCAAATGCAGCTTCGCCAGCTTTTCCATAATCACCAGGTTTCCGGATTTATCAAAGCCACTCATTTTTTGTTCCTTTGGGGTCAGGAGCTTTTTATATTCGCTGTCCCGCGCTGAAAGCGGATCGAGCAGTACGATGCCTTTGATCCTTTGTGTATAGAGTCTTGCAAACTGCTGTGCATACAGCCCCCCTTGAGAGTGCGCGAGCAGAATCAGCTTTTCTTCACAGTTAAGCTTCCTTAATACAGCTTCAAGCTCACACGCTATATTTTCCGGTGTACGCGGTGTTTTTGTGCTTCGGCTTCGCTCATAAAGCAAAACCGTATGCCTGTCTGACAAGCCTTCGGCGACATGCCACCATTCGCCAAGCGTGGCTCCCAAGCCCATTTCTATAACCAGATCTATCTTGCCTCTGCCAAAGATATGGTAGCTGCAACCATCTGTTTGCTCTGCCTGTAGCATTGTTGATTTCCCCTTTAATCTGCAAATTCTTTTGTACTATATACAGCAGCTCTGCGCCTGTCAAGAGGATGCGATATTCCGGGGCTTGCAAAACGACTTTTTTCGCGTTATGATAACAAATGGTGGAACCTCCCGACAGTCAGGCAAGCTTTGACTGTCGTTTTTTTTGCTCTCACACACTATACAGTAAGGAGATTTGATACCATGAGCTTATACTGGCCAATCGCGCTGATCGTTCTCTCAAACGTCTTTTACCATGTTTGTTCTAAGTCCACCCCTACAGATGTGAATCCCTTTGCCGCTTTAACCATTACCTATGTGCTCGGAGCCGTGTCGTCCCTGATTTTATACTTCGCCTTAAACAAGGGCGGTAGTTTATTGCAGGAATACCGGCATGTGAACTGGAGCACCTTTGCTCTTGGAATCGCGATCGTGGGCTTGGAGGCCGGCAGCATCTACATGTATAAGGTAGGCTGGAACATCAGTACAGGGCTGCTTGTCAGCAGCGCGGCAGCGGCAATCGTGCTGATCTTTGTGGGTCGCTTGATTTACCGCGAAGCGATCACCGCCTCAAAGCTCATCGGAATTTTGATCTGCATGCTCGGGCTGTATTTTATCAATAAGTAGACGTCTGTATCCCTATTAAGTTCTTTATTCTTCCTTGGCCTTCGGGTATTCGTTGCAAAGCAGGCGATATGGCGCCTCGTCCTCCTCGATGGCGGAATAGCGTCCCAGTGTCTCATAAAAGCGATTGTCGTTAACGTCGTCGTTGCACATGGATACCTCGCCAAGGAGCACCGGTCCCGTCCCTGCCTCTACGGTAAAATCATGGTACAGATACGGATAGATCGTTATGCTTTCCCCCGGGCAAAGCTTGACCTGCGTTCCCGCGGGCACTAGATAATTTCTTCCGTCCTTTGAAACGCGCACGTCCGTATCCTTAAAGCCCTTTTCATCCTCTGTTGCGTTATAAACGCGTATCAGCACGTTTCCTCCGCCATGGTTAATAATATCCTCCATCTTTGCCCAGTGAAAATGCATGGGCGAATACTGCTTTTCTTCCAAATACAGCAGCTTATGGGCATAGGGCTTAGGATACCTGTCCGTCATTTTGACGTTGCCGTTGCGGAGCGTGATCAGTGAAAAGCCGACCTCGTCAAATTTTCCAAGGCCGTAATCCGTCACATCCCAGCCCAGCATATTGTCGCGGATTTCGTCGTACTCCTTTCCCTTTTGCGCCCATTCCCTGCTTGTCCAGTTGCAAAAGGGCGGTAGGGCGAGTGAGTACCTGTTGAGCATCTCCTCCATCCGTTTAATAGCTTGATTGACTTGCGAGCGTTTCATTTTTTCTTCCTCCTCCAGCGTTGCACTGTTTATTCTCTGTTGCCTTTATGCACGGGCAAACGGACGGCAGAACCAAGCTTATCCGTTTTCAAACGAAAGCTTGTGCTGATTGCCCCATACTTGCAGGCCTTTTTGCACTCTCCGCAGCGAATACATTCCAAAGCGTTGATCTCATCGGTAACCCGAACGCCCATTTTGCAGCTTTTCTCGCAGGCCTTGCAGCCGACGCACAGGTCTTGATCCACCTTCATCTGGTAAAAGCTAAAGCGGTTAAATAACGAATAGATTGCTCCAAGCGGACAAAGGTATTTGCAAAAGGGTCGGTAAAGCAGCATGCTTGAAACAAGGGTAGCAAGCAGCAGCAGCATTTTCCAGCTAAAAACAAAGCCCGCCATCGCGCGCAGGGTCGGATTGGCTATCAGCAGCGGAATGCCGCCAAGCAGCGTTCCCGATGGGCATATCCATTTGCATAAATACGGACTGCCCGTACCGTATGCGTCGCTAAGCAGCATCGGGAGCAAAATGACCATGATGAGCAAAACGGCATACTTCAAATAGCGCAGCGGCTTATCGACGCTTTGCGCAATCTTAAGTTTTTTTACCGGAATTTTATAAAGCAGATCCTGCACAAAGCCGAATACGCATAAAAAGCCGCAGATCAAGCGCCCGAACAGCACGCCAAAGAGAATGAGGACGCCCACGACGTAAAAGCTGAAGCTGTGTCCCCGATCACCGATCACAGCCTGCAGCGAGCCGATGGGACAGGCGCCCATCGCGCCCGGACAGGAGTAGCAGTTGAGTCCGGGTACGCAAATATGCTTTGTCGTTCCGTTATAGATTTTTCCGCTAAAAAAGTTTCCCACATGCCAGTTGGACAAAAGCGCTGCAAGCGCTTGAATCAAGCTTCGGTTTCTAAAAAGTTTTTTCACTTTGCTTACCCGATTCCTATACATTCAAGGCAGATGGCGGCCGCCTTTTGAAAGACGATACGACTTTCGCCGCGCCAAAGGCCCAAGAGTACAAACAGGATCCCCAATGCCAAAACAGCATACTTGATCCCGCCGGACGGTTTGCTTTTCATCATAGCGCTCCTCATTGTCGATTGTGTATTTTGGTACTTCTCTTATTGGGTATTATACCGTTACCCTCCGTCCTTGTGCAACCTTATCTCAAGAACGCGGCACTTCTTTTATATTCCTTTATAAATGGCCGCTAAACGTCCTATCAGTTCCCTGTGGTTTTCAACGCCACGCTGTACTATAATAATGATTATCCAAACGCAAGAGCAATCTCTGATAAGGAGTCTTTTCCTATGGCGATGTGGGACCCGTGGCGCGGATGCAAGCGATACAGCGAGGGCTGCCGCTATTGCTATATCCATAAGGGCGACGCAAGGCGCGGCGTGGATACGGAGGCGATCGAAAAAACTGCCCGCTACGATGCGCCCGTCGTGAGGAAAAAAGACGGCGCTTACCGCATGAAGGGCGATCAGCTCGTTTATGTCTGTTTTTCTTCCGATTTCTTAATTGAAGAAGCGGACAAATGGCGAGATGACTGCTGGAAAATGATTAAGGAACGCGAAGATTTGCATTTTTTATTTTTAACCAAGCGCATTGAACGTTTTCAGCGCTGCATCCCCGATGATTGGGGCGACGGATATGAAAACGTCACAGTCGGCTGTACGGTGGAAAATCAAAAGCGCGCGGATGAGCGTCTTTCCATCTTTGCAGCTCTTAGGATCAAGCACAAAGATATTATTTGCCAGCCTATGCTCTCCCGCATGGATATTTCCGCCTATCTGCCGGGTATTGAGCTGGTTGTCGCAGGCGGCGAATCCGACAGAAATGCAAGACCCCTTGATTATGAATGGATACTCTTTTTACGCGAGCAGTGCGCCGCGCAAAAAGTACACTTTGAGTTTAGACAATGCGGAACTCATTTTATCAAAGACGGCAAGGAATACCTCATCCCTACAAACCAGCTTTGCAGCCAAGCAAAAAAATCCGGCATCAACCTATAGAAAGTGAGACTTTATCCCATGAAAGACCGCTATGAATCGCCGCTTTGCAGCCGTTATGCCTCCGATTCCATGTGCCGCCTGTTTTCTGCGGACACGCGCTATTCCACCTGGCGCAGGCTTTGGACGGAGCTTGCGCGCGCCGAGCATACGCTAGGCCTTCCCGTGAGCGAAGCGCAGGTAAAGGAGCTGGAAGCGCACCAAGGCGACATCGATTATGCGATCGTAGAGAAGCGAGAGCACGAGGTTCGCCATGACGTTATGGCGCATGTGTACGCGTATTCCCTCTGCTGCCCATTGGCCGCGCCCATCATACACTTAGGCGCGACAAGCTGCTATGTGACGGATAATGCCGATCTGATTCTCTACCGCGACGCGCTGCGTTCCATCCGTACAGGCGTTCTTCGCGTTATGCGCGCCCTATCCGCTTTTGCAAGCACATATAAAGCGCTTGCGACGCTCGGCTATACGCACTATCAGCCGGCACAGCCAACAACGGTAGGCAAGCGCGCCTGCCTCTATTTGCAGGATCTTATGCTTGATATAGAGGAGCTGGACGCCGTGCTTGCGAGCATACGCTTTCTCGGCTGCCGCGGCACAACCGGAACTGAAGCAAGCTTTATGGAGCTTTTTAACGGCGACGAAGAAAAGATCGACGCGATGAATCACCAGATCGCCGCTGCCTTCGGCTTTGAAGAATGCTATCCTGTTTGCTCTCAAACCTATCCGCGCAAGCTTGACAGCCGCATCTTAGGCGCGCTCAGCAGCGTGGCGCAGAGCGCGTACCGCTTCGCGGTCGATATTCGTCTTTTACAGCATGACAGGCAGCTTGAGGAACCCTTTGAAAGCAAACAGATCGGCTCCTCCGCAATGGCATATAAACGAAATCCCATGCGTTGTGAACGGATCTGTTCGCTTTCCCGCTACATGATGGCGGACGCCTCCAATGCCGCCATGACCGCAAGCTCACAATGGCTTGAACGCACGCTTGACGATTCCGCCAACCGGCGCATTTCTCTGCCGGAAGCTTTTCTCGCCTCAGATGCGATTTTGCGCCTGATGGAAAACGTGGCAGGCGGTCTGGTCGTCAATGAAAAGGTGATCCGCAAGCAGCTCATGGACTACCTTCCTTTTATCGCCACGGAGAATCTTTTGATGGAGGGCGTCAAGCGCGGCGGCGACAGGCAGGCGCTCCATGAGATCATACGCGAACACTCCATGGCGGCAAGCAGACAGATGAACGAAGGCGGAAGCTGCGACCTTTTGAGCCGCCTTGCGCGTGATCCGGCTTTCCCGATGGAGGAGCAGGAGCTTGCGGCTATTCTCGATCCTTCCGCCTACACGGGGCGCTGCGCCACGCAGGTGGAAGGATTTTTGCGCCGCATCAGCCCGCTTATAGAGCAAGCGCAAAGCTGTGAAACTAGCGAGGGCATTAGCCTTTGATTAAATGCCGCTGCCGCCGTAGTTTGAAAGCACGCGTGCGGACGGATCGTCCACATTGCAGCCCTCCCACTCTTTATTCGGCATCCAGAAATCCTTGACCATGGCGGCTTGAGCGGGATAATACTTTTCAAAGAGCTCCCTATAGAGCAAACTTTCTTTTGTAAACGGTTTCGCGAAAGTGTAGCGAAGCCGTTTTTCCTGATATTCGGCGTCCGTATAGCATTTCTGTGCATAGCGTTTTAGATCATCCACCATGGAATGTCCCACCGCGTCGCTGAAAGCCGCCTTTTCCCTATAGAGAATATCCAGCGGCAGATAGTCGCCCTCAAAAGCTCTGCGCAGCAGATATTTTCCTTTTCCGTAACGGTTCATCTTCAAGGCCGGATCGATCGCCATGACATAGCGCACAAAGTCCAGATCGCCAAAAGGAACGCGCGCCTCGAGCGAATTTACGGAGATACAGCGGTCTGCGCGCAGCACGTCATACATATACAGCTCGTCAATCCGTTTTTTTGCCTCGTCCTGAAACGCCTGTTCATCAGGCGCAAAATCCGTATATTTATAACCGAAAAGCTCATCGGAGATTTCGCCGGTCAGCAGCACGCGAATGTCCGTTTTCTCGTGGATCGCTTTGCACACCAAATACATGCCGATGCTTGCACGGATAGTCGTAATGTCATAGGTTCCTAAAATACTGACGACACTTTCAAGGGCCTCAAGCACATCCTTCTCGCTGATCATGACCTCCGTATGCTCGCTGCCGATATAGTCCGCCACCTGCCTTGCGTATTTCAAGTCGATTGCATCGATATCCATGCCGATCGCAAAGGTTCGTATCGGCTTTTTCAAAAGCTTTGCGGCAATGGCGCAGACAAGGCTGCTGTCCAAACCTCCGCTTAGTAAAAAGCCCAGCGGCGCATCCGCATCCAGCCGCTTTTCCACGCCCGCGATCAAGCGACTGCGAATTCCTTCACAAACCGTGTCCAAATCATCTTTGCTGTATGCGCTCACATGGGTAAGGTCTGCATAGCGGATAAATTCACCCTTCATATAATAGCATCCCGGAGGAAACGGCATGATTGTTTCGCAAAGACCAACAAGATTTTTTGCTTCGCTGGCAAAGAGAATCGCTCCATTTTCAAGATAGCCGTAAAACAGCGGACGAATCCCGATCGGGTCGCGCGCAGCAATCAGCTGGTTTTCCCTTGCGTCATAGAGAATCAGCGCAAATTCCGCATCAAGGAGCGAAAACATGTCCAGACCGTATTCCCTATAATGCGGAAGAAGTATCTCACAGTCCGAATCGCTTTTGAAGCTGTATTTTTTCGAAAGCTGTTCCCGCAGCTTACGAAAGCCGTAAAGCTCCCCGTTGCATACCACCATATCTCCATCGAGCGTAAAGGGCTGCATACCTTCCGGATGCAAGCCCATAATGGAAAGACGGTGAAAGCATAGATATCCCGACGGCGTTTCTGCGATACGGCTCATATCGGGTCCTCTAGATACCGTTGCATCAAAACCCTCTTTTAAGGCTTGAAAAGAAATCTCTTTTGTTGCTACTCCCATGATTGAACACATAATTTTCGCACCTCCGATAAAATAAAAATCCGCAGCTTCTCATCCTAACCTTAGGACGAATAGCTGCGAATCCGCGGTGCCACCTAATTTACTGCCGAAGCAGTCACCTTAAGCTCTATCAAGCTCGTGCGGCTTAACGCGCCGTTTTTCGTCTCCCCTACTCGCGCCTTCGCGCTTTGGGTTCGCTGCTCCCGGGTGTTCTTCATACAAGCTCCTGTGCGGGATTTTCACCGTCGTCCGCTCTCTGAAACCGATCGCCTGTCTTACTTTTCCCGATCAAGGCATGTGCTTTTTTGTTGCACAAAGCGTAGCACAGGACACTTTTGCGCGCAACAAAAATTCCTTTGCCCCTTTTTCCCGTTTTCACAGGATGAATTCATTTTTGCAACATTTTTTGCTAATACTTTAATTATACTGCATAGTTTTCGTCTTTTTATAAGTTGTTCTTATAGCTTCATAGTAAATGCTGATTTCTCCGCGCATTTTTCGGCGTCTTGATGAATTAAAAAAGACCATCGGCGAGCTTCGTCGATGGCCTTTGTTGCCAAATCATCACGCGTTTACTTCATTTGCAGTCCGACCTTATCATAAACCGCTTTCACCGTCGCGTGCGCCTGCGCGCTCGCGCGCTCTACGCCGCTGTCGATCATCTTGTCAAGATACGCTCTGTCATCCAACAGCCGCTTAAATTCCTTTTGAATCGGCGTAAGCTCCTCAATGACGACCTCCGCGACCGCTGTTTTTAGATGGCCGTAGCCCTTGCCCGCAAAGCTTGCCACCGCGTCCTCCATGCTCAGGTTTGTAAAAGAGGTGTAGATGGATAGCAGGTTCGATACGCCGGGCTTGCCTTCCGGATCAAAGCGAATATCACCGTCGCTGTCGGTAACGGCCTTTTTGAATTTTTTAAGGATTACGTCCGCATCGTCCATGATCGCGACATATCCGTTGGGGTTTGCATCCGATTTGCTCATCTTTTGGTTGGGGTCCTGCAAGCTCATCACGCGTCCGCCGAATTTGGGAATGAAGCCGTCGGGGATCTTGAAGGTATCGCCGTATGCGTTATTAAAACGGATCGCTATATCACGCGCGATCTCAATATGCTGTTTTTGATCTACGCCTACCGGCACGAGGTCGCTCTGATAAAGCAGAATATCCGCCGCCATCAACACAGGATAGGTAAAAAGGCCGGCGTTGATGTTGTCGGCATGCTTAGCGCACTTATCCTTGTACTGCGTCATACGGCTCAGTTCGCCCATATAGGTATTGCAGCAGAGCACCCAGTTAAGCTCCGCATGCTCATGCACGCGGGATTGGACAAAGAGCGCGGATTTTTCGGGATCAATGCCGCAGGCGATCAGCAGCGCGGCAGTCTCAATGGTGCGGCGGCGCAGATCCTCCGCGACCTGCCGCACGGTCAGCGCATGCATATCCACCACGCAATAATAACAGAAACGATCTTCACCCTGAAGCAGCGACCAGTTTCGCAGCGCCCCCACATAATTGCCCAAGGTGGGCGATCCCGACGGCTGAATGCCGCTTAGTACATTTTTCACAGTCGTTACCTCCTTTTTAGAATGATCGATTCAACTTTATATATTTGTACACTTACAATACATCCTGTGTATTATACGTCAAAGCGCCCGCCTTGGCAATGCTTCACATTGCATCCGGGCTGTAAAAATGCTATGATAAGCTAGAATTGATTTTTGCAGAAAGGCGGACGCGCGATTTGTCATATCAGGCATTATACAGGCAATACCGCCCCCACACCTTTGACGGGGTGATCGGGCAGGAGCATATAACCACGATTCTCAAAAACCAAGTCGCGTCCGGGCATATCGCGCACGCCTATCTGTTTTCGGGTACTCGCGGAACCGGAAAGACCACAACCGCCCGCATTTTTGCCCGCGCCATCAACTGTCTTGATCCCAAGGACGGAGAGCCCTGCGGCAAATGCAGCGCATGTCAGATTAGCGATAGCGAAAATCCCGACATTATCGAGCTTGACGCCGCCTCCAACAGCAGCGTGGATGATATTCGTGCTCTTGTTGAAAAGGCGCGCTACACCCCTATGCAGCTT
>CAZNJN010000064.1:0-10472 GCA_964573365.1 uncultured Oscillospiraceae bacterium | reverse complement strand
AAATCCATTCACTATGGATTTTTTATGTGTTCAATTTGATTTTACAATTTACCAACTAATAATGAACACAGTATATCAGAGTGTGGTAACAGAGTAAAGCGACTCGTGCTTATTCGACGAAACTCGACAAAAAAACTTGACGAAAAGGCGTTTTCAGCCTATTGCACGAAAAACGGCTTTTCAAAAAGTCGCGCACGGGGTATGATAAACGCATGGAAAAAGAAGGAACAAACCGCAAAAATCTGCTATTTATTATTTTTATTATGCTGATCGGTTATGTCCTGCTGCACGATCTGCTGGGCGGGACGCTTTTTACCCATTCCGATTGGGACAGCTACACGCTTCAGGCGCTATCATGGCGTGAAGGGAGATTGGATCTGGGAAGAAATTACGAGTGGCTGGAGCTTGCGGTATACAACGGGAAATACTATGTTTCTTTTCCGCCGCTGCCTTCGTTGCTGATTCTGCCGCTCACCTTCGTATTTGGCGCGCAGACGCCGAATAACCTTTTGATGATGCTCCTTTCCATAGCAACCTCGTTTACGGCGTATTTCATCCTTATAAAAAAGGAAACGCCGGCTCTTGCATCCGCCGTGCTCTCCATTTTTTATGTCTGGGGCAGTAACATGCTTTGGATGAGCACCAACGGCGGCGTCTGGTTTCAAGCGCAGGGCTATAATCTGCTGTTTTTGAGCCTGTCGCTGCTCTGTGCGCTGCACGATAAGCGCATTTGGGCGTATCTGCTCATCGCGCTTGCAGTGGGCTGCCGGCCCTTTTCGGCGCTCGCGTTTGCACCGCTTTTTGTTTTTTTCCTTGAAAAAGACATGCGTTCGGGGAAAGAGCTTTTGCAAGGAGTAAGAGCGCAGATACGCGCGTGGATCGCTCCGCTTTTGATCGGCGCGCTTTATATGGCGTTTAACTATGCGCGCTTTGGAAACGTGCTGGAATTCGGGCATAACTATTTGCCGGAGTTTACTACGGCGCAGTATGGCCAGTTTTCTATCCGCTACCTTGGAGAAAATCTGTATCGGCTCTTGCTTTTGCCTGTCACGATAGAAAATGGCAGACTCAGCTTTCCGTATTTCAACGGCTTTATGTTTTATATCGCCAATCCGCTGTTTTTGCTGATGTTTTTGCGTATGCTGCAAAGCGCGCTCAAACGGGGACGCAGTTGCGTACTTTCGGAAAGCGCGCCGCTATGCTATACGCGCTCGGTGCTGCTGCTTGCCATGCTTGCCATGCTGCTTTTGACCTGCCTGCATAAGACGCTTGGCGGCTGGCAGTTTGGCGCACGCTATACGGTAGATATGCTTCCGCTTGCGCTCGGAGTGATTTTGAGCCTTGGAAAATGGGAGCCGCGCCGCTATGAATACGCGATCGCCGCCTTTGGCGTGATGTTCAATTTTTACGGCTGCATGGCGATTCAGCTTTTTATCTAAAATAATACCAGATATAAGGCTAAAAGAGAACGAATCAATAATAAAATAGAAAAAACAAAGGAGCAGAATATGGTAACGATTGAAATGGAAAACGGCGGGATCATCAAGCTGAAAATGGACAGGGACGCGGCGCCCAATACCGTCAACAACTTTTTGACGCTCTGCGACAAAGGCTTTTATGACGGACTGAGTTTTCACCGCATCATTCCGGGTTTTATGATTCAGGGCGGCTGCCCGGACGGAAACGGAACGGGCGGTCCCGGCTACGGTATTAAGGGCGAGTTCAAAGCGAACGGCGTAAGCAATACAAAAGTGCATAAGCGGGGCGTAATTTCCATGGCGCGCGCCATGAACCCCAACAGCGCCGGCTCGCAGTTCTTTATCATGCACGCGGACGCGCCCCATCTGGACGGGCAATATGCCGCCTTTGGCGAGGTGGTGGAGGGCATGGAGGTGGTGGACGAGATCGCCAAGACGCCCACGGGCTTTTCCGACCGTCCAAAGGTGCCGGTTATTATCAAGAAAGTGACCCTAGAAGACGAACAATTCAGCGCGCCGGAGACGAACGCTAAATAGAATAACACGAACAAGGCTTGCACAGAATAGGATTATGAAAGAAAAGTTCTTTACAAGCCTTACCGCAATCTGCAAAAGCGCAGGGCAAAGCCCCGCGCTTTTTTTCCCCGCCGCCTCCGAAACGTTTAACGCGCGCTATCAAGTATGGTATGAAAAGCAGGAGCCTAAGCTGCCCGCTATGCCTATTTACCGACCGCATATCGATGTAATCGCCCAAAACAGCAGCGATGAAAACGCGCTTGCTTTACAGCAGTATCCCAACGCGGCGCTCCTTGACGCGGGCAAAAAGGGCGCGGGGGATTATGTAATGTATCTTTTTAAGGGCGATACGCTCGCGCCCGGCGCGCTGCTAACGCTTGCTGCCTCTTTAAGCGGGGAAGGATCGCGTCCCGACCTTGTTTATGCGGATGAAGATATTTGCAAGGGGGGACGGCACAGCGATCCGCATTTTAAGACCCTTTATACCCAGATCGATCTTTTGAGCCGCAACTGCATCGGCAGACCTATGCTTGTAGGAAGAAGTCTGCACGAAGCGGCGGGCTCGCTTCAAGCTTGGGACGAAGCGGCGTACTATGACTATGTGCTGCGTGTCGCCGCGCAAAGCCGCTATGCCCGTCATATTGCGTGGGTGCTGCTTTCAAGAGAGCGGATCGGGCGGATCAAAGAGGGAGAAGGGCGCGCGGCGATCGACGCGTACCTGCACGCGCAGGGACAAAACGGCTATGCTGTAAGCGGAAGCTGCCCGAACACTTTTCGGGTAAGGATGCCCTCCAAAAAAATGAGGAAGTGGCGATTATCGTACCCAACCTCGATGATCTTACAGCGCTTCGGACGCTGCTTGAAAGCATTGAGGAGAACGCGCTTTATCCGTATTATAAAATCCTGATCGTGGATTACGGGACGGAGGATCTGGAAACGCTACGTTATTATGATTTGCTTCGGGCGAACAAGGCGGCGCAGATTCTGCATATGGAAAGGGATAATTTCGCGGCGCTGTGGAACTATGGGGCAAAGCTGGCGCAGAGCCCTTATCTGCTGTTTTTGCGCCCGTCTGTGCAAATTTTGACGCCCGGCTTTTTGACGCAGCTTATGGAGCTTTGCAAGCAAAACGGCGCGGGCGCGGTGGGCTGCCGCTGCGAGGACAAAGATGGCGCGCCGCTTGGCGAACCCATGCTCTCAAGGGATATTCTGGAAAACGTACCGTGGCTGTTATCCTCTGTGCGGGTGGTGTCGCTGCTGCGAGGAGACGCTCTGATGGTAAAGAGCGAGGTGTTCTTTGGCACGGGCTGCTTTGACGAGTCGATGGGTTCGGCGGGCGCGGCGGCGGAATTTTGTGTAAGGCTGATGCGGCGCGGCAAGCTCAACGCACTTTCCCCGTCGGTACGTCTTTGCGCAAAGGGGGAAGAAAAAAGACTCGCAACAAAGGAAAAGGAACGCTTATATGATGTGCTGCGCTCCTTTGCCCAAGGAGATCCACATCTAAGCGGGCTTTGGAAAAGCGTCTGGCAGCAAAGCGATAATAGCCGTCAATAAAAAACTAAACAATAAACATGGCGGTAAACATGGGTGATCATGGAAACCGCCGCTTGCTTTATGCTATAATGGTCGCAGAAAACTGCGGCCGTTTTATTTTTGCGCGGCTCGTAATAAGGAGCATACGCTTGAAAAAAGAACTGAGCTATAACCAAACCATCAGCGCCTGCCGGATCGGGCATATTACGCAGGCCATCGTCAACAATTTTGCCCCACTGCTGTTTTTGACCTTTCAACGGCTCTTTGACATATCCCTTGATAAGATCGCGCTACTGGTAAGCATCAATTTTTTCGCGCAGCTTGTTATCGATCTGCTTTCGGTGCGGATCATTCCGCGTATAGGATATCGAAAAGCCGCCGTCCTTGCGCACCTGTTCTGCGCGGTCGGCTTGATCGGTCTTTGTGTGCTGCCCTATCTGCTTTCGGATGCGTTTGCGGGACTTTTGCTAGCGGTGATTCTCTATGCCGTGGGCGGCGGCATGATCGAGGTTATGATCAGCCCCATGGTGGAAGCCTGTCCCACAGAGCGCAAGGAAGCAGAAATGAGCCTGCTGCATTCCTTTTACTGCTGGGGCTGCGTGTTGGTGATTCTTGGCTCAACGCTGTTTTTTGTCCTCTTTGGCGTGGAAAACTGGCGCGTCCTTGCCTGCCTGTGGGCGTTGATCCCTCTTTTTAACGCATTCCTTTTTTCGCGCGTTCCGATTCGCATGCTTGAGGATGAGGAGGAAGGCATATCCGCAAAAAAGCTGCTCTCAAGCGGATTGTTCTGGGTGCTTTTTATCGTGATGCTTTGCAGCGGCGCGGCGGAACAATCGATGAGCCAGTGGGCCTCCGCCTTTGCCGAGGCGGGACTGCAGGTGTCGAAAACCGCCGGCGATCTCGCGGGCCCCTGCGCCTTTGCCATCCTGATGGGCATTTCGCGCCTATGGTATTCTAAAAATGACAGCCGCTTGAGCGTGACGCGCGCGATTTTTTTAAGCGGCCTGCTTTGCATAGGCAGCTATCTGCTCGCTTCGCTATCTGCAAGTCCTCTGCTTGGCTTGATCGGCTGCGCGCTCTGCGGACTTTCCGTAGGCGTGTTCTGGCCGGGGACGCTTAGCCTTGCGGCAAAAGCCGTAAAGGGAGGCGGAACGCGCATGTTCGCGTTTCTTGCCCTTGGCGGGGACATGGGCTGCTCGCTTGGCCCCGCGCTCGTAGGCCTTGTATCCGCCTCTCGCGGCGATGATCTCCACGCGGGACTTTTTTCAGCGATTCTATTTCCGGCATTGCTGCTTCTGTGTCTGCTTTTAAGCCGCGCCGCTTCTCAAAGAGCAAAATAAGCCGAAACACATCATAGGAGGAAGAAAAATGGAACTTACGCGCGACACCCGTTTTTTGACGCTTCTCTCTGCAAAATATCCGAGCGTGCTCTCTGTGCGCGCGGAAATGATCAGACTGCGCGCCATCTTGAATTTGCCAAAGGGCACGGAGCACTTTATGAGCGACATTCACGGCGAGCACGAAGCTTTTTTGCATATTCTCAACAACGGCTCGGGCGCGGTGTACGTCAAGATCGACGAGACCTTTGGCGATGCGCTTACGCTGCGCGAGCGGCGCTCGCTTGCTTCGCTCATTTACTATCCCGAGGAAAAGTTGTTTGAGGCCCGCGAGCGGGAAAACGACATTGCCGACTGGTACCGGGTGACGCTGCACAGAATGATCCGCGTCGCAGTCAACGTCGCGTCGAAGTATTCCCAGTCGTATATAAACGGCGTGCTCCCAAGCGCCTCCGCTTATATAATGGAAGAATTGCTCTCCACCGAGGGCGTGAGGGAAAAAGAAGGTTATTTTGAAAACATCATCGCTGCGATTGTGGAAACGGACAGCGCAGAATCCATCATTACCGATTTTGCGGAGTTTATCAAGTGTACGGTCGTGGACAGACTGCATATCGTGGGCGATATTTTTGACCGCGGGCCGCACGCGGACGTCATTATCGACCATTTGATTACCTATCACAATGCGGACATCGAATGGGGTAACCACGATGTGCTCTGGCTGGGCGCGGCGGCGGGAAATCCCGCCTGCGTTGCGGCGGCGGTAAAAAACTGCGTGCAGTATGATAATTTGGATATGGTCGAAAACGCATATGGCATCAATTTTTTGCCGCTGGCGCTTTTCGCAAGCGAAAACTATGACGAAGCACCCGTGTTCGAGCCGCGAAAGCTGCCCGAGGAGCGCTACAGGCCGCGCGATATGCACCTCTACGCGCGTATGCACAAGGCGATCAGCGTGATTCTTTTTAAGCTGGAGGGACAGCTTATACAGCGGCGCAAGGAATACCATATGCAGGACAGGGATATGCTTTCGCGGGTGAACTGGGATACTTACACCATCGAGATTGATTCCGTGCCTTATCAGCTCCGCGATAAGGACTTTCCGACGGTGGATAAAGAAAATCCCAACGCCTTGACAAAAGAGGAAAAGGCGCTGATGGATCAGCTTACCGCCTCCTTTATGCGCAGCGAAAAGCTGCAATCTCACGCGCACTTCCTTTATGATAACGGCAGTATTTACCGCCGCAGCAACGGAAACCTGCTTTACCACGGCTGCATTCCCACTGAAAAGGACGGCAGCTTTATGAAGTTCGACATGGGCGGAAGAACCATGTCGGGACGCGTATTTCTCAATTATGCCGACCGCATGGCAAGGCAGGGCTTTTTTTCCAAGGTGGGGAGCGAAGAACGCAGCGAGGGCGGAGACTTTCTCTGGTTCCTCTGGTGCGGACGCAATTCGCCCATCTTCGGACGGCGCGAGATCAAGACCTTTGAACGGGCGCTGCTCTTGGAGGAGGAAACCTGGAAGGAACCGAAAAACGCCTATTATGACCATTACAACGACGAGGATTACTGCCGAAAGATCCTTGAGGAATTTGGACTTGACAAGCCTTGGAGCCGCATCATCAACGGGCATATTCCCGTCAAGGCGAAGGACGGGGAGGATCCCCGCAAGGCGAACGGACGGCTGGTGGTGATCGACGGCGGCTTCTGCCGCGCGTACCAGAAAACCACGGGCATTGCGGGCTATACGATGTTTTTCGGCTCACACGATATTCATATCGCGGCGCATGAACCCTTTACCACCCGCGAGCATGTGATCCGCGAGGAGGAGGACATCACCTCCCACAGCTTTATCGTTGAAAAAATGGAGCGGCGGCTGCTGGTTTCGGATACCGATAAAGGCGATGAAATTCGCGGCAGCTTGAAGGATCTTGAGGATCTGCTCACCGCCTATGAGCGCGGCACGATCAAAACGCAGCCGTAAGGGAGAAATACGATGGATGTAGCGGGCATGATGATCTATATGGTGGTGGGCGGCGTGACGCCCGGCCCCAACAACCTGATGTCGATGTATTTGGGCGCGCGTTACGGAATCAAGGGCGCAAGACGCTTCATCATCGGCAGTATGTCAAGCGTTTTTGTAAAGATGTTTCTTTGCGGACTGCTTAATCTCGCCCTAGCGGCGGTGATCCCGGGCGTAGTGCCGTATCTCAAGTGGCTCGGCGCGGCATATATGGCGTATTTGGGCATTCATATTTTGCTTGCCGGCATTCGGGAGACGAAATCGGGGGAAAAAGACGCCGCACAGGACGCGCCGAAGCCAACGGAGGAAGGCGGCTCCAGCTATCGCGACGGCGTGCTTTTGCAGCTTCTCAATATGAAAAGCTGGATCTACGCGCTTTCGATCTTTTCGATCTATGTGATTCCGTATACGCGCAGCGTTTGGGCAATCCTGCTTTGGAGCCTCGTTTCAACGGGCATTCTGATTGTCAGCACGCTGCTTTGGACGATCTTCGGGATGGCGATCAACCGTGTTTACGCGAAATACCGCATTCCCTGTGACGCACTGATGTGCGCCTCATTGCTGTACTGCGCTCTAAGCGCTGTGCTCTAAAAGACCGTATACACCGCTTCGAGCCGCGTATGCGGCTTTTTTATTTATTGACAATTATGACGAAACGTGCTTTAATCTTGCTTGGTAGTTTATTGCTTGTAAACTTAAAGTTTATTATTACGCTGGTTTTCGTATAGTAAACAAAAAGTTTAGATACATGCTTTTTGAAACGGCGCGAAAGGAGCGTACATGATTGACATCGGCGACAAAATAAAAAGAAGACGCATCAGATTAGGATTGACGCAGGAGGAGCTTGCCGCGCGCACGGAGCTTTCAAAGGGCTTTATCTCCCAGCTTGAGCGGAACTTGAATTCGCCGTCCATCGCGACACTGATGGACATTCTGGAAGCGCTGGGAACGGATCTTTCCGATTTTTTCGCCGCAGAGACAGAGGAAAAGGTCATCTTCTCCAAGGAGGATGTATTTTCTAAAACCGACGAGGCGGGCTATACCATCGACTGGCTGGTGCCAAACGCGCAAAAAAACGCGCTCGAGCCGATCATGCTCACCATGCAGGGTGGCGCGAGCACGGCGGAGGACGACCCGCACGAGGGGGAGGAATTTGGGCATGTGCTTTCGGGCACGGCGGTGCTGCACCTAGGCGGTAGAAAATTTCGGGTAAAGCGCGGCGAGAGCTTCAGCTTCAAAAGCGCACAGCCGCATCACCTGCAAAATCCGGGCAAAAAAGAAACGCGGATTCTCTGGGTTTCCACGCCTCCGTCCTTTTGATATTGAGATAAACGGGCGACAAAGCCCGATAGGGGAGTTATGACTATGAGCAAGCACTTGATCGATCTTTTTGGCATCTGCAAGGAATTTGACGGTGAGCCGGTTCTAAAGGATATAGATTTGTATATCCGCGACGGCGAGTTTATCACGCTTTTAGGTCCGTCGGGCTGCGGCAAGACGACGACGCTTCGTATTATCGCGGGCTTCGTCGTACCTGAAAAGGGTCAGGTGCTGATAGACGGCAAGGACGTCAAGGATGTGCCGCCGTATCGCAGACAGGTCAACACGGTGTTTCAAAAGTACGCGCTTTTTCCGCACTTGAACGTATACGATAATATCGCCTTCGGCTTGAAAATTCAAAAGCTGCCAAAGGCTGAGATCGAAACACGCGTAAACGAGATGCTGGAGCTTGTCAATCTCAAGGGCTTTGAAAAGCGCTGGATCGAGCAGCTTTCGGGCGGACAGCAGCAGCGTGTGGCGATTGCGCGCGCGCTTGTCAATCGTCCGCGCGTGCTTCTGCTGGACGAACCTTTGGGCGCGCTGGACTTAAAGCTGCGCAAGGAAATGCAGATCGAGCTCAAACGGATGCAGCAGCGCCTCGGAATCACCTTTATTTATGTTACGCACGACCAGGAGGAGGCGCTTACCATGAGCGATACGGTCGTCGTCATGAACGAGGGCCTCATCCAGCAGATCGGCACGCCCATGGATATTTATAACGAACCGAAAAACGTATTTGTCGCAAAGTTCATCGGCGAGAGCAATATTATTCCGGGCGTAATGCTTGAGGATTTCAAGGTTCGCTTTCACGACGCCGAATTTGAGTGCGTGGACAGCGGCTTTAAGAAAAGCGAGGCTGTGGACGTGGTTGTGCGTCCGGAGGACATTGACATTTATGTATCGGGAGAGGGCAAGCTGCCGGGCGTGATCAAGGACGTGGTATTTATGGGCGTCCACTATGCTTTCCGTGTGGATACGGGAGATTTTGAGTGGCTTGTGCATTCTACCGACTATGTGGAGATCGGCACAGAGGTCAAGCTCGTCATATTGCCCGACGCCATTCACATTATGCATAAGAGTCTCACCCATGACGCGCAGGAAGCGCCGAGTGAGGATGAACTGATGGATGAGGCCGTAGAGGCGGAGGAGGTCTAGGTATGCATATGCGCAGAACGGTCTTTGCGTACCCGTATATCGTATGGATGCTGATTTTTATTTTAGCGCCCATGCTTTTGATCGTGTATTATGCCTTCAGCGTCAACGGAAGCTTTTCGCTAGACAATCTGGGTACGGCGGTTCGCAACGCCTCTTATATGAAGGTATTTTTCCGCTCCGTTTTGGTGGCCGTTAAAGCGACGGCGATCTGCCTGCTGACCGGCTATCCGGTCGCGTATATCCTCTCGCGCATGAAAAAAAGCACGGCGGCGATTTTTTCCGTCCTTTTTATCGTGCCGATGTGGATGAACTTTTTACTGCGCACCTATGCCTGGCAGGTGCTCCTGGACGGCAAAGGCGTATTAAACGTGATCCTTGGCGCGCTGGGACTTCCCGCGCAGCATCTGCTCTTTACCGAGACCGCCGTTATGCTCGGCACGGTCTACAACTTTTTGCCCTTTATGATTTTGCCTATCTATACGGTGCTGCTCAAGCTTGATAAAAGCATGCTGGAGGCGGCGGCGGATCTGGGCGCAAACGGCGCCGTCGCCTTTGTGAAGGTGACGCTGCCCCAATCCATGCCGGGCGTTATTTCCGGCATCACTATGGTGTTTATTCCCGCCATCACGACCTTCGCGATCTCCGGTCTTTTGGGCGGCGGCAAGTTTATGCTCTTTGGAGAGCTGATCGAAAACCAGTTTATCACGCTTCAAAACATGAACACCGGCAGCGCGTTGAGCTTTATTCTCCTTGTGCTCGTCATCATTTCTATGATGATCATGCGGCGCGCCGACCATGAGGCGGGACAGGAAGGGGGTAGACTCTGGTGAAAAAGCTGCGCTCGTTTTTCAAGGGAACGTATCTGGGTATAATGCTGATATTTCTCTATGCGCCCATTCTTGTTCTGATGATCTACTCCTTCAACGATTCGCGCGTTATGGGAAACTGGACGGGCTTTTCCCTGCGCTGGTATGCAAAGCTGTTTCAGGACGCGACGATCATGCGCGCGCTTTCCGTCACGCTCACCATCGCCGTGCTCTCGGCGCTGATCGCCACGGTGATCGGCACCTTTGCCGCTATCGGCATTTATTCCATGAAAAAGAGCAG
>CAZNJN010000063.1:0-10487 GCA_964573365.1 uncultured Oscillospiraceae bacterium | reverse complement strand
ATAGGCGCTTTCACTTTTTGCGTAAAGCCGCATTTTTTTACCGCCGAGCGCGGAAATGAGGTTATAGATATTGCCGTAAAAGTATTCCTTGACAAAAGCCTGTTCTTGGGCAGTTTCCGCTTTGGGCAGGGGGATCGTGTAGGCGCGTTCGCTTCCGTCTGTAAGCTCAAAGGCGCAGACAAGCTTTTCTTCGCCCGCAAAAGCCCTCCTTAGCTCCGGCATGTAGACGCTTTCGCCCTTCTTCGCTTTTTCAAGAAATTCCTTGAGCATCGTTTTCTCCATCTTTGTTTATTCCTTTTCGATCTCCACGCCGCGGCTTTCAAAAATATGCCGGAACGCCTTCATTTCCTCTTTGTTAAACGCCTTCACCTCGGGCGGGATCGGATAGCTTTGCCGCAGCGCCGCGTATTTTTCGCGGCACATAGGATTATAGTTGAGCAGCTCGAAGGGGATCTTTCGCGGCAGCGCCGCCACAAAATCCGCGATTTTTTCAAGATTATCCGTATCCGCCGTAAAGGACGGAATCAAGGGAGTGCGAAGGCGGAGCTTTACGCCTTTTTCCGCTAGGCGTCTGATGTTTTTGAGGATCAGCGCGTTGCTCCTCCCCGTCGCCGCCAGATGGCGCTTTTCGTCCATCAGCTTGATGTCCGCGATGATCTCATCGCTGCAAAGCGCGAAGCGGTCGATCACATCCTCCTTGGCGTATAAGCAGCTCTCGATCGCCGTAGAGATGCCCCTTGCCCTGCACGCTTGCAGCAGCGCGAGCGAAAAGGCCTCGCTGCATGTACACTCGCCGCCCGATAAGGTCACGCCGCCCTGTGCGCCGTAAAAGGGTCTGTCCTTCTCAATCTCATTAAGCGCTTCTTCCACGCTCATCTCCCGCGCGTCAAAGCGTAGCGCGGCGCTCGGGCAGGCGTCTATGCAGCTTGCACCGCAAACGCATTTATTTTCATCAATACGAAGTCCCGTCTCGTCAAAGGAAAGCGCGCCCTCCGTCTTACAGGCCTGTAAGCAGCTTTTGCAGCCGACGCAGAGGGTTTTCATCCACCAAAGCCGTTTTTGCGGATACAGCCCCTCCGGATTTTGGCACCATCTACAGGAAAGCGGGCAGCCCTTGATAAAAAGAACCGTTCGTATTCCGCTGCCGTCGTTCACGCCAAAGCGCTTGATGTCGAAGATCAGCGCTCTTGTCATAGCTCGCTGTACTCCGTGCGGGCGATGATCTCCGCCTGCAAGTCGGGCGCAAGCTCGGTAAAGTACGCGGTGTAGCCCGCGACGCGGATGGTAAGGCTTCTGTAAAGCTCGGGCTTTGCCTGCGCGGCAAGCAGATCCTCGCGGTTGACCACGTTAAACTGCACATGGATGATGTTGAGCCTTACAAAGGCGCGCATGAGCGCGGTAAATTGATCGATGCCCTGCTCTCTTTGAAAAAGCGAGGGGAGAAACTTCATATTCAGCAGCGTGCCGTTGCTGCCAAGGCGGGAATCGATGCGCGAAACGGACTTGAGCGCCGCGGTCGGTCCCTGCGTGTCCCTGCCGTAAACGGGGGACATGCCGCCGTCGGCAAGCGGCTCTCTCGCCCTTCTTCCGTCGCTCGTGGCGCCCACGTTCTGTCCCATCGGCACATGGGCGGAAACGGTGTAAAGCCCCATGTGATACGCGCCGCCACGCGCGTTTTGATAGCAGGAAAGCTTTTGGGCAAAGTATTCCGCCCATTTACCCGCGATTTTATCCACCCACTCTACGTCGTTGCCGTATTTAGGCGCCTTGTTCAAAAGGCGCAGACGCAAAAGCTCGTCGTTTTCATAGTTGTCGCATAATGCCTTGTAAAGCGCTTCGCGGCTCACGCTTTTTTGCTCGTACACGAGCGTCTTAAGCGCTGCGAGACTGTCCGCCACGTTTGCGCACTGGATCGCCTGAATGCCGGAAAGATTATAGTGCGCGCCGCCCGCGGTGACGTCCAGGCCCTTTTCCATGCATTCGTCGATGACGCAGGAAAGGAAGGGCGAAGGCAAAAGTCTTGCGTGCTCCTTCTCCACCACCTCGCAGCAGCGAATCATCCTTTCAAAGAAAAAGTCGATCTGCGTTTTGAAGGCCTGCTCTACGTCCTCGTAGCTTTCAAAGTCGAGCAGCGTGCCACTATGCGCGCCAAGCTGCTTTCCGCTCAAGGTGCAGCGCCCGTCGTTGAGCGCAAGCTCCAGCGCCTTGACAAGATTGAACATCGCCGCGTCGCTCCAGCCAAGGTTATTGCCCATGGTAGTAAGCTCCACGCAGCCGACGATCGCGTAATTGCGCGCGTCCTTTTCGCTGATGCCTTGACGCATAAGCGCAGGGATGACCGCCTCATCGTTAAAGAGCTGGGGCATACCGCTGCCCTTGCCGATAACAACCGCGCAGCGGCGCAGAAAGTGCTCGTCGGAATTTTTATACAGTCTTGCCGAAAGATTCGGCTGGGGCAAAAGAAGCTGCTCCTGCGCCCGTAAAAACAGATAGGAAAGCTCGTTGCTTGCGTCCTTCCCTGCTTCGTCCTGTCCGCCGATCGCGACGTTAAAGCCGATGGGGAAGCCCGCGAAATAGCGCGCGCTCGACGCGCTGCGAAGATACACGATCTGGTTAAATTTAAGGAACAGGCATTCGATGATCTCGAGCGCCGCTTCATCGCTGAGCGCGCCGCTTTCCCTGTCCCTGCGGTAATACGGATATAGGTACTGATCCATGCGCCCGGGCGAAAAGGAGGAGGCGTTGGATTCCATCTGTAAAATCACAAAGAGGAACCAGCTAGCCTGCACCGCCTCGCGAAAGCTTTCGGGCGGCTGCTCCGCGAGCTTTTCACAGATGCGCGCGATCTCGAGATATTCTTTTTCGCTCTCCGCTTTGCCGCTCTTAGCCGCAAGCTCTCTTGCAAGGCTTGCGTAGCGGAGCATAAAGGTCTTTGCGCTTGTGAGCGCGAGAATCAAGCCATCGTAAAACTCGCCGTTTTCGGGATGCTTCTTTTTTTCGTTCTCCGCCTTTTTGATAAGGCCAGCCGCGCCGAGCGTAAGCCATTCCTTCGTGTTTGGGCAGATATGACCCTGCGCGTGATCGGTCTGGTTAATTTTCGCGACCTTGCCGATCGCCGCCATTTCCTCGCCGATGCGATCACCAAGCACGTCCTCAAGCGTTTTTCCCTGCCAAAAGGGATACAGCTCCTTATGGAAACACTCTATGTCCTCTTTTCGCACCTCAAAGGAATCCTGTGCGCGCGTTGGGAGCGTTTCGATCTCCTTTTCCACCCAGGAAAGGCCGGATTCGGGAAAGATCACGCCGGCGCGCACGCCCTTGCTGCGGTTACCTACGATCAGCTCGCCCTCCTCGATGCAGATCTCTATCTGCGAGAGCGCCGCGTTAAGGGCTTTGGCGCGCAAAAGGTTGCGCGTAAGCGTAGGATTTTCTTTATAAACGGCAGTCACAATCCTCGCTTGCTCAATAGAGGCAAAGCGCTTTTGCGCGAACATGCTTTTTTTCAGTTTTTCAATACGCGCGCTTTGAAGGAGCGTATCAATGTTTGTTTGTTTCATGGAAGACCTCTTGCGATTTTTAATCTGCCTTGATGAAGGGTTGATAGATAAATAGTATTTTTCTCTCTTGGAATGATAGAATTCTATCATGGAACGGATAAATAAAAAACCGCCTTATCTCTACAATAAGTACACTATTGTGAAGCTTGCCGTTTATCTACTTGCGCAACAAAAAAGCCTCGCGCGCTTCGGCTTTTTATGTTTTTTCTTCCAGTTTCTTGAATTCTCTTGGTGACATTCCGGTACACGCCATAAACGCGCGGTAAAAATACTTGGGCGAATGGTATCCTATCGTGTACGCGATCTCCTCCGTATGCATACTGCTCGAAAGGAGCATGGTCTTCGCCGCCTCAATGCGGATCAAGCGCAGATACTCGATGATGGAAAAGCCCGTCTTCTCCTTAAACACACGGCTCAAATAGGACTTGCTCACATACACAAGCTGCGCAAGCTCGCCCACGCTCAGCTCCTCCGCCATATGATCCTGCATATAGAGCTGCACGCGGCTCACCATGTCCTGCGGCTCGCTTTGGGTGATGCATCTGCGCGCGATCAGCATCGCCGCCGCCTTGATATAATGGTCGATCAGCAGAGGATTGGTCGTTTGGCTTTTGTATTCGCTGTGCAGATTTTCAAGAAGCCATTTTAAGCTTGCGTCCTTATCCTGTATACGGATTACGTTTTGAAGCTCCAATCCCGGTATATCCACCCAGATACAGATGATCTCCTGATGATGGTTGAATTGCAGACACTCGGTATGGAGCATGTTCTTGGGATAGATCACCGTATCGTAAAAGCCTGCCTGCATGGACGTATCGCCCGCCAAAACCTGCGCGTTGCCATAAAGGAAGTAGATCAGCTCGATGCACTCGTGCTGATGCTTGGAAAAATTCCAAATATTGCTTCGCTCGTCAAAGCGTTCGCAAAAGAGCAGCGGCGTGCTGCATGCGTCAAGCTTTGTGCAAAACGCCTCGTAGCTTTCGCAAAAGCCGTTTTCCATCGCCCTCCCCCTTTAGCTTAAAAGGATCTCCACGCCCTGTGCCTCTAAGGAAGCGCGGCATTCCTCCGGCACCGCGTTTGTGATCACTTTCGTTACGTCCCTCGTAGGCATGAGCTGCACCACGCCGCGCCGGTTAAATTTGGAGCTGTCCGTTAAAATGATCCGCTTTTGCGCGCGCGCAGCCATGGCGCGCACCGCCTCGGCGCGGAGCATATCGACGTTGGAAAAGCCCTGCTTTTCATCATAGCCGTCGGTGCCGATAAAGAATTTGTCCACATAAAACGCCTCGGCGCATAGACGCACCAAAGGGCCGCTCATCACCTGCGCGTCCGTATCGTAGGCGCCGCCAAGCAGCACCACACGCGCGCCTGGGATGTTTCTTACAAAGCCCGCGATAAAGGCGGAGTTTGTGATAATACTCACGTCCCGCTTGGTCTTGACAAGCTCAGAGGCGAGCATCGCACAGGTCGAGCCGGACTCGATCATCACCGCCTCGCCGCTTTCCACCAGTGACGCCGCCTTTTGGGCGATCTCCATTTTGATCTCATAATCGATGGTCATGCGGTAGCCAATGTCGTTTTGCGAAGCGCGGATCGCCATGCCGTGCGCGCGTCTTAAAAGTCCTGCCTCCTCCATCTCGCTCAAGTCCTTGCGAACGGTCACGGCGGAAACGTCAAGCCGTCTTGAAAGCTCATTGACGGAAAGCGATTTCTGCTCGCTCAAAAGATTGAGGATCAAAAGCTGCCGTTTGTTCATATCCATCTTAAAGCACCTGCTCGGTTCTTGCGATGATGTCGTCCTGCGTCTGTCTGGAAAGGACGTTGAAGAACGCGGAGTAGCCCGCCACGCGCACGATCAAATCCTTATGGTTTTCCGGATGTTTTTGCGCGTCGAGCAGCGTTTCGCGGCTCACGACGTTGTACTGTACATGAAAGCCGTGTAGCTCGTCAAAAAAGGTGCGTAGCAGCAAAATCAGCTTTTCGCGGTCGCGTTCTTTTGTGAGCATCGAGGGCGCGACCTTCTGGTTGAGCAGTACGCCGCCTGTGATCTTGCTTGTCGGCAGCTTGGAAACGGACTTGAACACACTCGTAGGTCCGTTTACATCCACCGCGTGGGTAGGCGAGCAGCCCTCCGCAAGCGGTTCGCCCCTGTGTCTGCCGTCGGGCGTGGCGCAGGTCGAAGCGCCCTGCGGCACGTTTGCGGAGATGGATGAGGTTCCCGCATAGTAGCAGCCGCCGATGGGACCGCGTCCGTACCTTGTGTTTTTATACTTTTGCAGCTCGTCGATATAGCTCTCGTAGCCCTTGACCACAAGCGCGTCCACATAATCCTCGTCGTTGCCGTACTTGGGCGCATTAAGGAGAAGCTGCCGTATTTTTTCGCCATCTTCTCCCGCAAAGTCGGTGAGCAGCGCGTTCCAAAGCGCCTCGCGACTCACGCTTTTCTCCTCATATACGCACTTTTTAATCGCCGCGAGCGAATCGCCCAGATTGGCGATGCCGACCTGTAGATCGCTGATGAAATCATAGACCGCACCGCCTTCTTTAAGGTGTTTTCCGCGCGCGATGCAATCCTCGGTGAGCGCGGAGCACAGCACGTCCGGCACCTCCTGTTCAAGCACCATATCCGCGCTGGTATCGAGCACCACCGCCTCGCGGCAGAATTCCCGAATAAAAGCGTCCCAGGCTTGAAGCACGTCTTCAAAGCTTTCCATCTCCAGAAAATGCTTTTTGCCCGGATAGACCGGTCTTTGCGAATCTACGTCCACACCGTTATTGAGCGCGATCATCAGCGTCTTGGGGAAATTCAAAAAGCTCATGCCCGTGCAGCGGTAGCCCCATTTGCCCGGTACGGCGACCTCTACGCAGCCGATGGCGCTGTAATTGTACGCATCCTCTTTTTTCACGCCCTTTTCGATAAACGAAGGAATGATGATCTCATCGTTGTTAAAGGCGGGCATACCAAAACCGCAGCGGATCACCTCGATGCACTTTCGCATAAAGTCGTCGCTGATATTCTTATGATAACGCACCGTAAGGTTCGGCTGGGGCAGATGGCAACGCGCGACGGTTTTGAGCACCAGATAGCTTAGCTCGTTTACCGCATCCTTCCCCTCGCCCGTCTGCCCGCCGACCGTTACATTTTGGTAAAGCGGACTGCCGGCGGAAAAGCGCGTATGCGACCAGCTTCGTATTTTATTGATCGTGAAGGTCTTCAGCCACAAATTTTCCAGCAGCTCGCAGATTTTTTCCTCGTCCATGCCCGCATCCGCGCTCTTTTTATAGTACGGATACAAGTATTGATCGAGCCGCCCGTAGGAGAGCGAATGGCCGTTGGACTCGATCTGCAAAACGCAGTGGACGAACCAAAGGCTCTGTATCGCCTCATGCAGCGTATCGGCTCTCTGCATCGGCACCTTTTTGCAGATTCGCGCCATCTCAAGCAGCTCATTTTTCCTTTCGCCGCTCGCCCTTTGCGCTTCAAGCTCGCAAAGGGCGCTATAGCGCAGGGCATAAGCCTCCACAGCGTCGATCACGATGCGGATGGCGCGGTAAAAATAGCTTTTCTTCAAATCTTCAAGGTTTGAAAGCTCCAGCTTCGCTTCCGCTTCTTCCGCGCGTTTTTTCGCGCCTGCAAGTCCTTCCTTGAGCACGCGGCCGTAATCTACCGCGATATGCGCGTCGCCCGAGGTGATGTTTCCCTCCGTTTTGATGATACCAAGATCATAAAACAACCGCGCGCTCTCGGGAAACGCCGCGTAGCCCTTATCCTGAAGGGTGCGCCCCTTCCAATAGGGATAGATCTCTTTGAGTACCGCTTTGTTTTCTTCGCTGATGGTAAAGCGGTCGCCGTCGCGCTGATCGAAGGCGTCAAGCTCATTGATCACCCAATCCATCGCATATTCGGGAAAGATCGGCGCCGCGCGGTCGCTTGAAGCCTGATTGCCCACAAGCAGCGCGTCGGGATCGATATAGATATGCATATTGCGAAGCACCGTATCCACCATGTAGGCGCGCTTCAAGATCACCTGCTCCGCTTCGTGTGCCTTGTAGCTTTCAGTCGTAAGACGCGCCCGCTCGGTACACACGGCTGGTACGGTGTCAAGGAGTCTGCGCTTGATTTTTTCGGTACGCGGGTTCAGTTTTCCAAAGATGCTTTCTTCCATATTTTTAATTCTCCTTCAAAAAGGCGGCGGCGCCGATGATGCCGAAATCCGCTTTCAGCTCCGCCATCTTAAAATACACCGGCAGCGGGATATGATTATAATGGTCAAATTCCGCGCGCAGCGGCGCGAACAGCGCGTCACCGTAATGCACCAGTCCTCCGCCGAACACGAAGGTATCGATGTTGAGCATCTGATATACGTTAAAGACGCACACTGCGATATAGTGCGCCATGCTCTTAATCAGCTCCTCTGCAAGCGCGTCGCCCTTGCTATAGGCACAAAGGACGTCTTCGCCGTTTGAAAGCGGCGTAAGACTGCTTTTCGCGCCCGCCTTTTTTCGCCGTTCGACCTGCGCGCCAAGATAGCAGCCCGAAGCATAGCTCATATAGCAGCCACGGTTTTCACAGCCGCAAAGCACGCCCTCGTCCGGCGTCGCCAGCATATGTCCGCTCTCGCCCGCCCAGCCGTAGCTGCCGCGAAAGACCTTGCCGTCTATAATAATGCCGCTTCCAAGTCCCGTTCCCGTCGCCATGTAGACCATATGCTTTTTTCCACGCCCCGCACCGAAGCGAAATTCCGCAAGCGCCGCGGCGTTGCTGTCGTTATCAAGCACCACGCGGGTGCTTATGCGGCTTTGCATATACGCGCGCATGGGGAAATCCTTGATGCCCGGCATGGCGGAGGTCATCAAAATATGTCCCTCGTCAAAGAGGATAAAGGAGGGCATACACACGCCCACGCCAAGGAGTGCGTCGTAGCCTATGCCGTTTTCGCTAAGGATCGCCTCGATATTCAAAAGCATTTCGTCCGCGTAATCGGGGCCGTTCGTTTTCGCATCGGTGGGATGCTGCCTGCGGCAGACAAGTGTGCCGTCCGGCGCGAAAAGTCCGTAGGCGACCTTTGTGCCGCCCGCGTCAATGCCGATCGAGTATTTTGTGTCCATTGCGTATCCCCTTTTCGCATGTTTTCTCCCTTGTAGTATACGATGCCGTGCGCAGTATTGTCAACACTCGCAAGCATTTTTCTTTCATATGAAAGTTTGATCTTGTTTTACGCAAATAGATTTGTTATGATAAATGTGGCGCCGTTAAACCTGCGCCCATAAAATGAAAGGATGGTTCAGCCTATGCAAAACACGCTTTTGATCACGGGCAGCTATACCCAGCCGCTCAAGCTTGGCACGGGACAAATCGTAGAGGGCGCGGGGGAAGGCGTCACCGTATGGCGTATGGGCGCTGGCGGCACGCCCGAAAAGCTTTTTTCCGCCGGAAAGCCGAATCCCACCTATCTGGCGCTGGATAAGCAAAAGCGCTTTCTCTATACGGTAAACGAGCTGAAGGAGTATCTGGGTATTCCCTCCGCCTCCGTTTCCTCCTATGCGCTCGACGCAAAAAGCGGCGCGCTTGAAAAGCTGAGCGAGCAGCCGACCTTTGGCGAGGACGCCTGCAACCTCTCCATAAGCCCGGACGGGCGGCATTTGCTTGTCGCAAACTACAGCGGCGGCAGCCTCTGCGTTTTCCCGCTGCAAGACGGCAGAATCGGCCGCGCCTCCTGCTTTTTCCAGCATTACGGACACGGCGCGGAGCCTTCGCGCCAAAGCGAGCCGCATGTGCATCAGGTCATCAGCGATCAGGCGGGGCGCTTCGTGCTCGTTCCGGATCTTGGCTGCGACCACATCGCCCTCTATAAGCCCGACTGGGAAAGCGGTCATCTCTCGCCCCTTTCCTCTATTGAGGT
Source organism: uncultured Oscillospiraceae bacterium (assembly GCA_964573365.1). GTDB lineage: Bacteria > Bacillota > Clostridia > Christensenellales > CAG-138 > JAQVRG01. The sequence goes on along the minus strand of CAZNJN010000063.1, from coordinate 1,027 downwards.
CGAGGCGGGTCTGGGACCGCGCCTTTGCATATGGAATGCGCAGGGCGACAGGTTTTATCTCATCACCGAAATGGGCAGCCGCGTGCTCGTCTATAGCTACGATCAGGCAAAGGGTACGGGAAAGTGCCTGCAAAGCATCTCCACGCTTCCCGATTCCTTTAAGGGTGAGAGCATCGCCGCCTGCGTCAAGCTGCACAGCGCCGGCTTTCTCTATGCAAGCAACCGCGGGCATGACAGCATCGCCGCCTTCCGCGTGCAAAAGGACGGACTGCTTTCCCCGCTCTTTATAAAGCCCACCCAAGGACGCACGCCCCGCGACTTTGATATTTCCCCCGACGGGCGCTACCTTGCGCTCGGCAATCAGGAAAGCAGCGAGCTTGTGATCTATGAAATTGACCTTTCAAGCGGCGCGCTCAGCGAGCGCTCCCGCGTTTTTTGCGGCTCCCCCACCGCGGTTTTATTTGCAGACTACGATAACTGAAAAAGCGTAAAAAAGTGCGGTGGCCTTCACTTGGTCACAGCACTTTTCACGCTTAAGCTTTCTTTCACTTGATGCTTTCTACGCTTTTTCCTCGCACGCAAAGCGCAGTCCGGTCTGCGCGCGCGCCGCGTCCATCACGGCAAGCACCTCCATGGTCTGCGCTTCAAAGGGCGCGGCGTCCATGCTTCCTTCTGCGCAGGCGCAAAAATCGCGTATTTCGTACACCATGTTATTCGGCCGCGGAGCAAATTCACGCCTTCGCTCTTTGCCCTTTCGATCAATAAAGCTCAGATAGCTCGGCTGATTGAGCTTATCAAAGGCAAGCGTGCCGTTTTCACCCTCGATCACGCTTGGGAAAGCGCCCTCGTTAATCTTGGAATAGCTGATCGTCACCTGTTTATCGTCATAGCAGAGTAGTATGCTGCCCGCCGCTTCAAAGCCGTTTTCCAAAAAAGACGCGCCCGCGCTTACGCTTTTCGGCTTGCCAAAGAGCGCGATCGCGCAGTGCAAAGCGTAGAGTGCCAAGTCCATCAGCGCGCCGTTGCC
>CAZNJN010000062.1:0-10527 GCA_964573365.1 uncultured Oscillospiraceae bacterium | reverse complement strand
TCTGCGTAGCGATGTAGTGCCGGCGCTGCACCTCGTTTTCGCTGCTTTGCAGGGCGATGTGTCTGGAATAATTTCCGTCGGTAGAAACCGCGCGTCCATTTTTGATTTCAATAGTCTTACCGGTGACCTTATCAAGAAAATAGCGGTCATGGGAGATTACGATAAAAGCGCCGCGGTAAGAAAGCAGAAAATCCTCCAGATAGCTTATGGCATCGATATCCAGATGGTTTGTGGGCTCGTCAAGGAGCATGAGCTTTGCGCCCGAAAGCAGAACCTTGGCAAGCTGCGCTTTATTGCGCTGACCGCCGCTGAGCGTTTCCATGGGCTTTTCAAGCTCATCAGAGGAAAAGCCAAGGCCAAGGAGCATGGAACGCGTGCGGCTTTTGTAGGTAAGACCGTCCTCGGCCTCAAAACGCTCGCGAAGATTTTGCTCTCGCGCAAGAAGCGGCAGCGGATCACGCGGCGATAAGGAAAGCGCGTCGAAAATCGCGTTGATCTCCGCCTCCATATCGATAAGCTTTGAAAACACAGCAAGCGTAGCCTCATAAAGCGTCGCTTTTGTATTGGCGACGTTTTGTTCCATTGTGACAAAGCTTACGTCACGAGCAAAAGAAACACTGCCTTGATCGCGGCTTTCACTGCCAGTGATCATATGAAAAAGCGTAGTTTTTCCGCAGCCGTTTACGCCGACAAGCCCAATCTTATCGTGCGCTGCAACCTCAAAACACACGTCGTCAAAGAGAAGGCGTGTGCCGTAGGATTTTGATAGGTGATTGACGGTAAGTAAAGCCATACTGCTAATGATACATGGTAATTCAGGTTAAAATCAATACCGGTTACGAACTTTTTCGGCAAATCCCATGAAATCCTTGATTTCCAGCACTGATCCGTCATCCAAAATAAGTCGGCCGCTAAAGCGGCCGAATACCTGATGCTGGTCAGATTCGATAATAAAAGCGTTGGTATGGGCCTTGCGATCCAGCACCGGCAAAAAGTCCATTTCAAAACGGTGGTCATCGCTGCTAAAGGTCCATGGCGCTAAATAGCCTTCAGTGGGGATATTGAACGTCACCTTGGAAAGCTTATGGGCGACGCCGTCATAAAGGATAAGGTTTTCGCTGGCGGCGCTGGTGTCGCCAAAGCCGTAGCCGATATTAAAGCCCAGCGGTTTACCGTTTACGAAACCGTTCGCGTTTCCCCAATACCAGGTGTTATCGTAGGTCCATACGCCGCGTCCCCAGTCCAGCGTCGCAAAGCTGGAGTCGGGGGAAAACATCAACGTCTCGCCGTTAAAAGTAACATGACCTGTGGCATTCATGCAGTTGATCTTTTGGTTGTAGTAAAAATGCTTATCTTTCTGAAAAGGCGTTGCGATCACCATGGAATCCATAGGCGGCTCGTAAAGCGAAAAATGAAGCTCCAGATCTTTTTTATCACAAAAGTCGCGGAAGTGACAATTCAGTTTTCGTATGCTGTCTTCTTTATTAAAGGAAATATCGATCTTTTGATTTTTGAAAACCGCGTCGCCGCTTTTGCTGCTTTCCGGCATGTGCAGCTTTCCCATGGGAAAGGCGGTCATCACGCTGCTTGTATGCTCCTTCGCATGCAAAAAATCAAGCACGGATACGGATAAGAGACTCATATAGCCGTTATCCGCGATGGTAAGCGCCACGCCGTATTCCTGATTGTTGATGATATAGTAGTCCCACTCCTTTATACGAAAAGCGGGCGCCTTAATGTCGCTTCTGTGATAATCCTTGATCAAAGAGCGTGCCCAACCGGGTTCTTGCAAATTCCCCGATGCATTAAGCAGCGCGCCGCCATTTTTTATTTCATGCTGCATAAGAGCCTCCTGTAATTTTTATCGATCAAAATACGCGTTTTCCCCATTGAAAATTCGTTTCGCACCAGTCCGACCATGTGCTGACCACCACCCTGCCCGCAGAAGAGGATGCGTGGATAAATTTGTCTCCGCCTAAAAAGATGCCGGTATGACCGATGACGCCTGCACCGGCGCTGTTGGTAAAAAAGAGCAAATCGCCGCGGCTGAGCAAAGCCTTGTTCGGAACGGTCTGCCAGCTTTCCACCGTCGCTAAATGCTTCGCGCTCATGCGCCCGACACTGACGCCGACGCTTCTTAAGCTGTAGTAGACGAGACCGGAGCAGTCAAAGGAGTCTGGCCCTTCGTTGCTGTAGCGGTAGGGCTTTCCTTCCTGCGCCATCGCGATGCTGATAAAGGTTTCAAGACCGCTGCCGACCTGTACGATCGACGAACTGCCGCCGGAGCTTGTCTGAACAGGCACATAGGAAGAATCGTTCGGCGTTTTGCCCGGCTTAGGCGTTTTTGTCGGCTTCGGCTTGGGTGTGGGCGTAGGATCGATCTTCGGTCTGGCCTTAGAAGAATAAAGCAGGTCTAAGGTTTCGCCGTCTGCGATGCCGCTGGAGGATAGCTTGTTCTTCGTTTGAAACGCGCTTAATGCGCGCGTTGTCGCCATGCCAAAGTAGCCGTTGTCCTTATCCTCATAATAGCCTAGATCGCCAAGCTGCTTTTGAAGCTTAAGCACATCGTCGCCTTGATTTCCCTGTTCAAGGGAGTAGATCATTGCATTTTCGGAAAAAAGGATGCTAAGTGTCAGCTCGTCGGCTACGCCTGTCTGCGCCATGTAGTGCGTGCGCTGAAAGCGCTGCAGCGCGCTTTTTGTCTGCTCGCCGAACTTCTGCGTCGGCTCGTCGCCGTCCATATAGCCAAGCTCCATCAATCGAAGCTGTATCTCGATGACTTTTGGCGATTCATCGCCTATGGAAAGCGAGGTTTCCACGCTTGCGTTTTCCGCAGCGGAGACAGGCTCGATAACGGCGTCCGCGGCAGGAGCTTCGCTGCTGCTAGGTACGAGAGGGGCGCCTTCGGGCACAGGCGTTGACGCGATCCGCGCATACTGCACCGGCATATCGATGTCAGAGTAGGCGGAAATAGGATTAAACGCACGAAAAAAAGCGGGAATCCCGATAAAAGCGGCGATCACGCATAGTATGACAGAAAAAAAAGGAATACATATGCGGCGATATAGCGAGCGTTTTGCTTCGTTATGATACTTATATTCTTTCCTTGTATTACCCATACTGGAATTATAACGCATGAGCCCTTCGCTTACCAGCGTATTTTGTCAAAGAACGATTAAAGCGGCAATGTTGAAGCATTTCGCTTTCTTTTTAGTCGGGAATATGGTAGTATAAGCTTGTTTTTGAATGCGCGGAGGGAAGAATGCTTATGATCCGTATGGATCACGTTTCATATAGATATAACGAGGATGCGCCGCTGGTACTGCGTGATATTTGCCTTACGATCAAAAAGGGAGAGTTCCTTGCGATCGTTGGGCATAATGGCAGTGGAAAAAGCACGCTATCAAAGCATCTCAATGCGCTATTGCTGCCGCAAAGCGGCGACGTATGGGTAGAAGGCGCAAATACGAAGGATGAAAAAGAATTACTTTCGATCCGTCAAAAGGTAGGCATGGTCTTTCAAAATCCCGATAATCAAATCGTAACGACCGTCGTAGAAGAAGACGTTGCTTTCGGCCCCGAAAATCTGGGCGTTCCTACTGCACAAATCAGAAAAAGGGTGGACGACGCTCTTATGAGCGTAGATATGCTAAGCTACGCAAAGAATGCGCCGCATCTGCTTTCGGGTGGACAGAAACAGCGGATCGCGATTGCGGGCATGCTCGCTATGCAGCCTGAAATGTTGGTGCTTGACGAAGCGACGGCGATGCTTGACCCGAAGGGGCGCAAGGATGTGCTTAGCATCATTCAAAGGCTGAACCGTGAAAAGGGCATGACGGTCGTAATGATTACGCAATATATGGAAGAATCTGTCTTTGCAGACCGTGTGGCGGTCATGGCGCAGGGAGAAATCATTCTTTGCGATACGCCTAAGCGTGTTTTTTCCCAAACCGAGCGGCTGCGCAGCTATCACCTTGATGTGCCTGAAATGGCAAAACTGCGTGACGCACTCATTGAAAAGGGATGGGACATTCCCGCAGACAGTCTTTCAACGGAGGAAGTAGCGCAAGCGATATGCCAATCATTATAAAAAATCTGAATTATTCCTATATGGCGGGCAGCAGCGTATCCGTGCCTGCGCTTAAGGACGTCAATCTCGCAATTAACGAAGGCGAGTTCTTTGGCATCATCGGCCATACGGGAAGCGGGAAAAGCACGCTCGTTCAGCATTTGAACGGGCTTATCAGCGCGCAGTCCGGCTGCGTGCTCGTCGATGAATTTGACATGGCGGATAAAAAGCAGCGCATAGAAGGACGCAGGCGAGTCGGTTTGGTCTTTCAATATCCGGAATACCAGCTTTTTGAGGAAACGGTCATGGCAGACGTCGCCTATGGCCCAAAGAATATGGGGCTTGGCGAGGATGAAATTAGAGAGCGTGTGAACGAGGCGCTCTGCCGCGTCGGACTTGCTCCCGAAGCCTTTGCAAGCAAGTCGCCTTTTGATCTTTCGGGCGGTGAAAAGCGACGCGCGGCGATTGCCGGAATACTCGCCATGCGGCCGCGCTATCTGGTGCTTGACGAGCCGATGGCGGGGCTTGATCCCAACGGCAGACGTGAGATTCTTGATATGCTGGATGACCTAAGACAAAAAAACGGCTGCGCAATCGTTATGGTTTCGCATTCCATGGACGATATGGCAAGAAAAGCGGAGCGGATCGCGGTGATGTACAAGGGTAGCATTGCTAAAGTTGGAACACCGCGCGACATATTTTCGCAGAGCGAGTTTCTCGAAAGCGTAGGGCTGGATATCCCGCAGATCAGCCTGCTTTGCGGCTTGCTTAGGGAAAAAGGCATGGACGTGCCGAAGGATATCTATAACGCGGAGGGCTTATTGTCCTTTCTTGAAAAAAGGAGACAAGCTCATGTTTAAGGATATTACGCTTGGACAGTATTATCCCGGGGAGTCCTGTATCCATAAGCTTGATCCGCGCACAAAAATTATCGGGATGATCCTTTATATTGTGGCTGTATTTTTGGTAAAAAGCCTATGGCTGTTTTTACCTGTGGCGCTTTTTGTCGTGCTGGTCACGAAGATGTCTGATGTGCCGCTTGAATATCTGTGGAGATCGCTCAAGCCCCTTCGCTTTATCTTGATCTTCATGTTTTTTCTTAATCTTTTTATTATTGATACGGGACGCGTGCTTTGGGCGTGGGGCTTTTTGCATATCACCGTCGGCGCGCTTTATCAAGCCGTATTTATCATGCTGCGCCTTGTGCTTTTGGTGAGCGGCACATCGCTGCTCACGCTTACGACTACGCCGATCTCCTTGACGGACGGTCTTGAGCTGCTGCTCTCTCCCTTAAAAAAAATCCGTTTTCCGGCGCATGAGCTTGCAATGATGATGACTATCGCGCTGCGCTTTATCCCGACCTTGATCGAGGAAGCAGATAAAATCATGAAAGCGCAGATGTCCCGCGGCGCGGATTTTGAATCGGGCAGCTTGGTGAAAAGGGCGAAGGCAATGGTACCCATCCTTGTGCCGCTTTTTGTAAACGCCTTTCGGCGCGCAGACGAGCTAGCCATGGCGATGGAAAGCCGTTGCTATCACGGCGGGGAAGGACGCACAAAGCTGCATATCCTTCGCTATCAAAAAAGAGATCTGGGCTGCGGCGCGGCTTTGCTGCTTTTGATTGCTTTGATCGTTGTGGGAAACAGTCTATGAGCATCGTAAAGGGAGAAAACACGAAACGCCTTCTTCTGATCATTGCGGGGCTTTTGGTTATCGGCGCGATCCTTGTGCAAAGCCAGATCGACAATAATGATGAAATAACAAAAATACTTACGCGCCTTTCTGGTTTTGGCTATTATTTAAGCGACGAATCCTTATATATCCAAGGCGATTATCCGAACATGACGATTGCCTCTATGTTGCAGGGTATCGATTTGGAAGAAGCCGTCGCCGCCAGCAAAAAAGCGGGCTTCCCTTCCAGAATTGATAAACAGGGAGACGTTGTTTTGATCCTAGCCGCAACCAGGGAACAGGACGTCATAACCCTCTATATGCTTGACGGAGAAATGGAGCTTTGCTTTATTCAAAGACCGAATTCCAGCAAGGTCGCTCCGCTTGGAGCGGAAGAACCATGAAACGAATACGCATGATTATCCAATACGAGGGAACAAATTATGTAGGCTGGCAAACGCAGCCTAACGGCTTGTCTGTGCAGGAGCTGCTTGAAAAAGAAATTCAAAAGTTCAGCGGCGAGTATGTGCCGCTGCATGGTTCCGGCCGCACCGACAGCGGCGTGCATGCTTTTGCGCAGGTCGCGCATTTTGATACGCAAAGCCGCATACCGCCGGATAAATGGGCTTACGCCCTTAACGCGGGACTTCCCAAGGACGTGCGCGTCCTCTATAGTGAAGAAGCGCCCGAGTCTTTTCACTCACGCTTCAGCGCAAAAAAGAAGCATTACAGGTATACGGTGCAAACGGGGCCTCACGCGAACGTGTTTACCCGCAATACCGCCTTACATATCCATCATGCGCTTGACGTGCAGGTCATGGAGCAATGTGCCAAGGATGTGATCGGCACACATGACTTTGCAGCCTTCAAGGCCGCGGGAACTGAAATGAAAAGCACGATACGCAGTATTTTTTCTTCCGCCTGGAGCAGCGATGAAAGCGGAAGTCTGCTTTTTTATGACGTTTGCGGCGACGGTTTCATGTATAATATGGTTAGGATTCTTGTTGGAACGATGCTCGAAATTGGCGGGGGACTTAGAAACCGAGAGAGCATTTCGCGCGCGCTTTGCTCTGCAAAGCGGGAGGACGCGGGCGCAACCGCCCCTGCGCACGGGCTTATGCTTATGCGCGTAGAATACCCCGATTTTGACACAAAAGCTATCCTCGAACGACTGTATGGAGAAAAAAATGACTGAGATTTTATTGATCACCCTGTGCATCCTCATGCTGCTTAACCTTGCTTTTCTCATTGTGCTGCTGACAAAACGAAAAAACGATATTACCGCTGAGCAGATCGATGCCATCCGTGACGATCTGCTTCAGGCGCAGCAGTCGCAAAGGATGGAGCTGCTGGATATGACGCAGCGCTCAATACGAAATATGGGAGAGATGATCGGCGAGAAGCAGGAAAACAGCCGAAAGATCATCGTGGACATGAATGCGTCTATGGAAGCTAGATTGAGCCATTTTTCACTGGAAAGCGAAACAAAGCTGGAAAACATTCGCGCCACGATGGAAAAACGTCTTTCGGGCTTACAGGAGGAGAATAGCAAAAAGCTTGAAGAAATGCGCGTTGTCGTGGATGAAAAGCTGCAAAAAACGCTAGATGAGCGCATGACGCGTTCCTTTGCCCTTGTCAATGAGCGCTTGGAGCAGGTATACAAAGGCTTAGGCGAAATGCAGACGCTCGCCATCGGCGTAGGCGATCTGAAAAAAGTGCTTTCGGGCGTAAAGACACGCGGAACGCTGGGCGAGATACAGCTTGGCGCGATCCTTGACGAGATTTTGGCGCCGGAGCAGTATGAAAAAAACTTTTATGTGGATAAGGACGGTAAGCGCCCCGTTGAATTTGCGGTAAAAATGCCGGGAAACGACAGCGAGAGCGTATATCTGCCTATTGACAGCAAGTTTCCGATGGACGCCTATAATGACCTGTTAAGCGCCTATGATACGGCACAGCTTGACGCGCTCAAGCTGGCGCAGAGCGTACTTCGCAGCCGAATACGCGAGTTTGCAAAAGCGATCAAGGATAAGTACATCGAGCCGCCCTACACCACGGACTTTGCCATCATGTTTTTGCCGACGGAAGGATTGTATGCTGAGGTGGTAAAGATGGGAATGCTTGAGCAGCTTCAGCATGAGTTTCGCGTCTGCATCGCGGGGCCTTCCACAATGGCGGCAATTCTTAACAGTCTGCAAATGGGCTTTCGCTCCTTGGCTATTCAAAAACGCAGCGGAGAAGTCTGGAAGGTTCTTTCCGCTGTCCGCACGGAGTTTGACAAGTTTCAGGATACGCTGCAAAAAACACAGGAACGTTTGGTCAAAGCAAACAACGATCTTGATATGCTGATTGGCGTCCGCACGCGTCAAATCAGAAGGAGCTTAAAAAATGTAACCTCCATGCCGCAGGAGGAGGTTCCGTTATTTTTGCCCGATGTAGGCAGGGAAGGCTACGAGAGCGAGGATGGGAGCGATGAATAAGCCCTGCCCCGAATTACTGGCGCCTGCGGGTAATATGGAGCGTTTCTATGCCGCTTTGCACTTTGGCGCGGACGCCGTGTATGTCGGCGCGCAAAGCATGAGCCTTCGCAATTTTGCAGATAATTTTACGGCTGCAGAGCTTGCGCAAATCTGCACATATGCTCACGGACTGGGGAAAAAGGTCTATGTCGCCTGCAACGCGTTTCCGAGGGACGAGGACATTCGTGAGCTGCCGAAGCTCTTTGAAACAATAGCCGCCGCGAATGCGGACGCGCTCATCGTCAACGACGCGGGCGTGATTCGAGTTGCAAAAAGAACCATACCCGATATGCCGCTGCATCTTTCAACGCAAGCCAATACGCTCAACAGTGAGACAGCGCTATTCTGGCATGAGCAGGGCATAAAGCGGATTATTCTTGCGCGCGAGCTTTCTTTGAAGCAAATCAAAGCGATGCGCCAAGCGCTGCCCGACACGCTGGAGCTGGAAATGTTCGTCCACGGCGCGATGTGCGTTTCTTATTCGGGCAGATGCCTCTTAAGCAACTACATGGACGGGAGAGACAGCAACCGCGGTGAATGCGCGCAGCCCTGCAGATGGGGCTATGAGCTCCGCGAAAAAGGGAAGGACGGAGACTTTTATTCCATTGAGGAGGACGAAAAGGGTTCCTTCATCCTCAACGCAAAGGATCTCAACTTGATCTCCCGTTTATCCGAGATCATCGATGCCGGCATTTGCAGCTTAAAGATCGAGGGACGGATGAAATCCGTAGCCTATGTGGCTACGATCGTCAACGCCTACAGAATGGCACTTGACGCATGGGAAAAGGGAATAGCGCTGCCAAAGTCCGTATTGGAAGAAACCGAGCACGCAAGCCATCGCCCATATACCGAAGGCTTTGCTTTTGAAGGTCACAAGGAAACGACACAATATACGCATGATGCGCAATATCTTTCGGATATGCGTATCGCGGCGGTTGTGCTGCGCTATGACGAAGAAAAGAGAGCGGCATTCATTGAACAACGCAATCGATTTTCCGTTTCAAGTCGGCTTTCTATACTCTCCCCGCGCGATATTGAAAGAAGCTGCCTTGTGAAAAGCATCTTGACCGAAACGGGAGAGGAGCTGCAAAGCGCGCCGCACCCCAAAGAAAAGCTTTGGATTGAAATCGATGAGAGAGTAAAAGCGGGCGATCTTCTCCGCTTGTATGAGTGCGGCGGTGTTTTACCGCCTAAGACATAATAAGACAAACTTAGCTTTGCATATCCATAATCATCAAATGTCGGAGGTTAGGATATGCTAGAAACGATTCTGGGATTTTTTCAGAATATTATTTTTCTCGCGGGTTATATACAAAACGGAAGCTCGTTCCCCGAACCGCTCAATGCCGAGGAAGAAAAAGATAATATCGAAAAGCTCGTCCAAGGTGACGAAAACGCCAGAAACATACTCATTGAGCACAATATGCGCTTGGTCGCGCATATCGCAAAAAAATACACCACCTCTAAGCGGGATGCGGACGACTTGATCTCCATAGGCGCCGTCGGCTTAATTAAAGCTGTATCTACCTTTAAGCCGGGCATGGGCAATACGCTTGCCACTTATGCTTCCAAATGTATAGAAAACGAGATACTCATGTCTTTACGCACTGAAAAAAAACAGGCGGGAGAGGTGTCGCTGAACGAACCCATCGGGATCGATAAGGATGGAAACGAGATTTCTCTTGCCGACATTTTGGGCTGCGACCCGGATCAGACGCATAACGAGGCGGAAAAGTCCATTTCACAGCAGCAGCTTTTGCACATTATTGAAAACTATCTCAATCCCAGAGAACAAACCGTGATCAAGCTGCGTTACGGCATCCCTTCCGGCTTTTCCATGCCGCAAAGAGAAGTTGCGGCCATACTCGGTATCAGCCGTTCGTATGTATCAAGACTGGAAAAAAAAGCGCTGCATAAGCTGCGCAGCTCCTTTTTAGGAGAAAAAGCCGATAAGTTACGATAGATTTTATGTTTTTTTCAAAAACAGCTTGTTTGAAGCGCTATATCTGTGATACTATTTCTTATGGCGTATTTTGGATTGAATCTATGCAACAAACTTTGGAGGTAAAAACCCTATGATTATGGCAGGCGATTTCAGAAAGGGCGTCACCGTTGAAATCGATGGACAAGTTTGGTCTATTGCTGATTTTCAGCATGTAAAACCTGGTAAAGGCGCAGCTTTTGTGCGCACAAGATTAAAAAACGTTATGACCGGCGCTGTGCTCGAGCGCAACCGCGACGAGCGCCATCTGCGCGGCGGCGACGCGA
>CAZNJN010000061.1:0-10622 GCA_964573365.1 uncultured Oscillospiraceae bacterium | reverse complement strand
GCAACTTGTGGCAGGCGGCGAGTTGGATGAAGGCGAGGCCCGCGCGGCGCTGCTTGCTTACATGCTAGAGCGTGAAACGATGCTCCCCAAGCCCGGACACGAGGACGCATTATTTCTTTCGCTGCAAAAAAGCCGTATTACGGTGCGCGCGGTGGAAAACCTGGTGAAAAAATACACGTCTATCGCAACGCCGCTAAAAAAAATATCGCCCCATAAGCTCAGAAGCACCTATGGGACGAATCTGTACCGCGAAACCGGCGATATTTACCTTGTAGCCGACGTACTCGGCCATAAGGACGTCAACACTACGCGCAAGCACTACGCCGCCATATCTGAAGATAGACGGCGCTTAGCCGCGAAAGTCATCAAGCTTCGTGACGATTAAGGCTCCCTCTTTTTTCTTATTCCGTGAAGCTTCGGTATTTCCTGCTCACCCACATCAAGATCCGCAAGCTTCGCCTCCCATTCCGCCATCAACGCCGGATCGATTTCAATCGGCGGAATGTTTTTCCCGAAGTTGTCGTATTCCTCATCTGAATCGTCTTCGCAATCCGCCTCGCCCTCTAAAGTAAATCCATCCTCAAACGCGTCTTCTTCATCAAGAGGAACGCGCGTTAGCTCATTATATCCTTGTGGAAGATCTTCATCGGCTTCTTCCTCCATAGGCATATCTTCAAGATGCATATCAGCACGAACGATGCGGTATGCATCTTTAGCTTCCAAGCATTTACAGCAGTTATCGCAGATCTTGGTCGGATCAAGCGTGCAAAAATCATCATCCATCGACACAGTATCCTCCTTTAGAACATTTGTTTACAAAACAAGTGTTCTGTGTTATGGTATTAAACAGAAATAGTATACCACAAAGCGATGGTTTTTGAGGAGATTTTTTATGAAAACAAATGACGATCTCAGCCCGCGTCAACAGGCGGTTTATGATTATATCGTTCAGTTTTGTGAATCTCGCTCCTATCCGCCTACCGTGCGTGAGATTGGCAGTGCCGTAGGCTTAAAATCGACGTCAAACGTTCACGCGCACCTCAAAACGCTTGAAAAAAAGGGTTATATACGCATGGATTCCTCGCGACAGCGCACGATTTCCATTGTCCACTCCCCTATGATTCGCGCGGCAGACATCATAAACGTCCCGATCGTTGACGCGATCGCGGCAGGTAATCCGATTTTAGCTTTTGAAGGAATCAAGGGCTATATCGCTCTGTCTGTTTCTTATTTGCAGGGAGCGGATGTGCGCGATGTGTTTGCACTGGAAGTGGAAGGTGAGAGTATGCTGGAGGCCGGCATTTTCAGCGGCGACTATGTGATCGTACACAGAGGGCTGTGCGTAGGGGAAGGCGACATCGGCGCTGCTCGCGTCAGCGCCGTGTACGGCGACGCAGTCACGGTAAAACGAATATACCGCGAAAACGGTTCTATACGGCTGCAATGCGAAAATAGCGGCATGCAGCCGGTCATCGTTCCCGAAGCGAGCGCCGAACTGGTCGGCGGAGTTATCGGCTTATATCGAGTATATTCATGACGCCCTGCTGATGGAGCGTTAACAGCGCCTGCTGTACGGCTATTTTCCCGTGTACATAGCTAAGCCCGCCCTGAATGTAGGCGGTGTATGGCGGACAAAGCGGGCCGTCCGCGCTCAGTTCGATTGAGGAGCCCTGCACAAACGCGCCGGCCGCCATGATTACCTGATGCTCATAGCCCGGCATATCCCACGGCTCCGGCGTCAGAAAGCTGTCTACCGGCGAGGACGCCTGAATGCTTTGGCAAAACGCACAAAGCGACTCTGCGTCCTTGAATCGGAGCGCCTGCACAATATCCGAGCGAAGCGCTGCACTTTCGGGCATGGTCGTCATACCCGCTTTCTCAAAGACAGCGGCAAACAACGCGGCTGTTTTAAGCGCCTGCGCCACAATATGCGGCGAAAGAAACAAACCTTGATAAAACGGAGAATAGCCGCCCGCATAAGAGCCGACCTCCCGCCCCATCCCCGGTACGGTAAGCCGGTTTTCAATTTTTGCGATACATTCCTTTGTCCCCGCGATATAGCCGCCGGTTGGCGCGATGCCGCCGCCGGGATTTTTAATAAGCGAACCGATGATCACATCCGCGCCGACCGCGCTCGGCTCGTATTCACATACAAATTCACCGTAGCAATTATCTACAACGATATACGCGTTAGGCAAGACGTCGTGAAGGCGAGTGAAGGCGTCCTTCATGTCGCGCGGATGGATCGCGTTGCGCCACGCATAGCCGCGCGAACGCTGGACATATACCACGCGGACGCTTTCATCCGCCTCCCGCAGCACCGAGGGGAGATCGATTGCCCCGTTCAAAAGCTGTGTCTCTTTGTATTTGACGCCCATACTCTTTAGCGATCCCGGGCAGTTTCCTCTCAACCCGATCGCGCTTTCAAGCGTATCATACGGCTTTCCGGTTATGGCAAGCATGGTATCGCCGCCTTGGAGCAGTCCCGATAGGGCGGTAAAAATCGCCTGTGTGCCGTTTGCGATCTGCGGGCGCACAAGCGCATCCTCCGTTTGCAAAGCATGCGCAAAAACCCGATCCAGCGTGTCTCGCCCTATATCGTCATAGCCATAGCCGTTGCTCGGCGCAAAATGGCGCTGCGCGACCTGTTCCCTTTGAAAAGCGCTCAGCACACGTTTTTGGTTGATCAGTTCGATTTGTTCAATACTTGCAAAGCTTTTTTGAAGTGAAGCCTCCGCCGCATCGATCACGCGCAAAGCAGCAGCTTCAAGTATAACGTCATTTTTGTTCATTTTCTTCCTTCCTTTTTCCAAACTCCAAAGGCGTCTTAGGCGTTATGGAGGAAATCGCGTGTTTATAGATCAGCATTTGCTCTTTGCCGTCGATTTCCACCAGAAGCGCAAAGCTGTCATAGCTTTTGATCACCGCGTTTTTGATTTGATACCCGTTGGTAACATGAATCGTCAGCGGTATACCCGCCTTTCGCGCCTGATTCAAAAACAGCTCCTGTATATTGAGCGTTTCATTTTGTTTGGGCATCTTCCCCGCTCCCCCTTCCTTCCATAACGGCCTTCGTTTCTTTCAGCAGTTCTTCAAACGACATTGCCGAAACATCAAGCCAGTGGATTCTCCGATCACGGCGAAACCACGTCATTTGCCTTTTCGCAAAATGCCTTGTTTCTAGCTTGATGGCTTCCACCGCTTCATTCAAGCTGGTATAGCCGCCTTCTATGTATGCGTAAAGCTGCTTATACCCTAAGCCCTGCATGGACGGCAGGTCTTGGCCATAGCCTTTTTCCCGCAGCGTCTTGACTTCATCGAGAAGTCCCGCCTCCATCATTTGCTCAACTCTTCGATTGATTCGATCATAAAGCAGCTCGCGCGGCATCGTTAAGCCCACCATGCGCGGTTCATAAGGAATTTCCTGGCCGTTTTCGTTTGCAAAGTCGCTCCCGAAATCCCCGATCGTCTTGCCAGAAAGCTCAAACACCTCAAGCGCGCGAATGATCCTTTTCTTATCGTTCGGATGCAGGCGCTTTGCAGATTTAACATCGAGCGTAAGCAGCTTTTCATACAGGCTGCCCGGCCTTTGCGCCTCTTCTTCTTCCAAGCGTCTTCGCAGTGCTTCGTCAGAAGGGACTCCGGTAAAGCGCAGCGGATAGCACAACGCGTTAATATATAGCCCGGTACCGCCGACAATCAGCGGAAACTTATGGCTTGCGCGAATCGTTTCGATCGCTTCAAAAGCTTTTTTTTGATAGGCTGCAACGCTAAAGCCTGCCTCGTCAGGCTCCGCCTCGTCCATCAAGTAATGCTTGATTCCCGCTCTTTCTTCTTTGCTCGGTTTTGCGGAGCCGATATCCATACCTTTATAAATCTGAATGGAATCGGCGGATATGATTTCGGCATTGATCTCTTTAGAAAGCGCGACCGAAAGCGCTGTTTTTCCGCTCGCGGTAGGCCCAAGTATCATTCCGATCACAGGTTTTTGCATATGTATATCCATCTTTATCAAACCAGTCTCTTAAAAAGCTTTTCCATTTCGGTTTTGCTTACCTTAATCATTACGGGACGCCCGTGCGGACAGGTCAGCGGGATTCCGCCCGCCCTGTAATCATCCATCAATGCTCTGATTTCGGTTTCACCAAGCGTCTTTCCTGCCTTGATCGCCCGCTTGCAGGCTTGGCGAACAATCACGTCGCGCTTCATTTCCTCCGTAGAATAGCGGTTCTTTTTGCCAAGCATATCCAATACCTCGCGCAAATAATCCGCGCTTTGCGGCGATCCGAGCACATAGGGTACCGCGCGAATGCTGATCGTAAGCGCCCCAAACTCCTCGATGTCAAAACCAATCTGGGAAAAGAGCTCGATATTTTCCAGCATGGTTTCATGCTCTGAGGGCGAGAGCTTCACGATCTGCGGCGAAAGAAGGATCTGCACGTTGCTGTGCAGCTCTTTTTTTCGCATTTGCTCATACAGCTTGCGTTCATGCGCCGCATGTTGATCGATAAAAAACGCCTCGTCTCCCTGCTGCAGGAGAATATAGCAGGCAAATAGCTGCCCCACCACGGTATAAGGCTCGTCAGTAAAGAAAAGCTGCTCCGCTGTGTCTCTCGAAGTTTCCGCCTGCTGCGCCGCCTCGTTAAAAGCGGAAGATACGGCGCTTGGCTTTAGCTCTGCCGGAAAGTCCGCTTCATCTTTCCCGTTTTGCGTATAGGTTCTTGGGGGAATCTGAATCAAGGGGATTTGCGGGCTGTCCGTATATGCTCCCTCACGCAAAAGCGTTCTTTTTTTCGTATGCTGCTCATTCAGCTTTTGAGAGATCGAATCGCAGCTTTGCTCCGTATATGCGGCAGTCTTTTGCGCGGAATTCGACAAATCAAGCGGTATCCAGACTTCGCGCTCGGCAAGCTTGACATCGTTTTGCAGCATGGGGGGAATATCACCTATACCTAAAGCGCGTTTGACCGCTGTATAGGCCGCGCGCGTCACCCGTTCCTCGTCCTTAAAGCGTACCTCCATTTTGTTGGGATGTACGTTTACATCGATTTCCCGATTTGAAATGCCAATATCAAGCACAATGAGCGGAAACTTTCCGCCCATCAGCCGGGTGTCATAGGCGCGCTGAAGCGCATAGGAAAGCTTTTGCGACTTAATATAGCGATGATTGATGAAAAAGGTCTGCGCCAGACGGTTGCTGCGCGCAAGCTGCGCCGTACCCGCATAGCCCTGCAAAGAGACATAGCCGTCATCGTATTCGATTTTCTTCAAATGCTCCCGCGTATCCTCTCCGTATATGCCGCAGATTACGCCAAGCAGGTCTCCGTCTCCCGCCGATTGATATACGCTGCGACCATTTTGGCTTAAAGCAAAGGCGATACCCGGATAAGCCATCATTACGCGCGACATAAAGTCGCTGATAGCGGCAGTTTCCGTGCGCGCACTCTTGAGAAATTTCAGTCTGGCAGGCGTATTGTAAAACAAATTTTCGACCTGCATCAAGGTTCCGTCCACGCATCCCGTCGGAGAGCAGCTTTCAAGCTCGCCGCCGTTGATTTGCAGCAGCGTACCCATTTCGGCGTCTTTCTGCTTTGTCCGCACGCATACGCGCGCTACGGCGGCAATGGAGGCGAGCGCTTCGCCGCGAAAGCCCAGCGTATTGATACAGCTCAAATCGTCCGCAGTGGAAATTTTGCTTGTAGCGTGACGCGCAAAAGCCGTCTGCACGTCATTCGCCGCAATTCCCGTTCCGTTATCGCGCACCCGAAGCAGATCGATGCCGCCGCCGCTCGCTTCAACGCTGATTTCGCTGCTTTGCGCGTCAATCGCGTTTTCAACCAGCTCTTTAACTACCGAAGCGGGACGATCGACAACCTCTCCCGCGGCAATCCGGTTGGCGGTATGGATATCAAGAACGTGGATTCTTCCTTCCATTTTTTTACCTCAGCTTCGCCCGCATACAAAGATCATAAAGCAGATTCATCGCGTCACGGGGCGTCAGTCTATCCAGATCAATGTTTTTAAGCTCCTGCATGATTTCATCTGAACCGGAGGAACCGAAAAGCGTCATCTGCTGAATCGTCCCGGGAATCTCTTGCAAAAGAGCTTCGTGGTTGATGTCGGCTTTCTCCAGCTCCTGCAAAATTTCCTTTGCCCGCTTGATCACGCTTTCCGGCAGTCCCGCAAGGCGCGCAACCTGTATGCCGAAGCTTTTATCCGCACCGCCGCGAACGATCTTACGCAAAAATATGATATCGTCGCCCACTTCTTTGACGGAGATTCTGTAATTTTTAATGCCGGGCAGCTTGCCTTCAATCTCGGTTAGCTCATGGTAATGCGTGGCAAAAAGCGTTTTTGCGCCGCATTTTTCCTTGTCCGCAATATGCTCTAGCACCGCCCATGCAATGCTCAGCCCGTCAAAGGTGCTGGTGCCGCGTCCGATCTCATCGATGATCAGCAGACTTCTTGCCGTAGCGTTATTGAGTATATTGGACATCTCGCTCATTTCGACCATAAACGTGCTCTGACCCGACGCCAGATTATCCGATGCGCCTACGCGCGTGAAGATACGGTCGGTGATCGGGATTTGCGCCGACTGCGCGGGTACAAAGCTTCCGATATGCGCCATTAGCGTAATAAGCGCTACCTGCCGCATATAGGTGCTTTTTCCGGCCATATTGGGACCGGTCAAAATGACAATGCGATTTTCCTTTCCGTCAAGAAGCGTATGATTGGGGATAAACCCCTCCTTCATGGAACGCTCGACAACAGGATGTCTTCCATCTACGATTTCAAGGCGGTTTTTGGTGTTAAGCTTTGGCCTTGTATAACGGTACGCATACGCAACCTGCGCCATAGACTGCAAAACATCCAGGTCGGCAATGATTTTTGCGTCCTTTTGCAGCCTTTCGATGCAGCTTAGCAAGTTCTCGCGGAGCTGTGCAAAGAGCGTATACTCAAGCTCGATGCACTTTTCTTCGGCGCCGGTAATTTTTTCTTCCAGCTCTTTCAGCTCGGGTGTAATATAGCGTTCCGCATTCGTGAGCGTCTGTTTGCGCTCATAGGTATAAGGCACCAGATTTTGAAAGGATTTCGTTACCTCAATATAGTAACCGAATACGCGGTTATAGCCCACGCGCAGCGTTTTGATGCCCGTAGCTGCCCGCTCTCGCGATTCAAGCTGCGCAAGCCATTCCTTCGCGCTAGATGAAGCTTGACGATACTCGTCCACCTGAGCATTATAGCCCTCGCGAATGATACCGCCCTCTTTTACGCTTAACGGAGGGCTGTCGATGATCGCGTCCTTGAGCAATGCGCATATATCCTCCATAGGGTCGAGCACTTCTGCGCTCTTTATGTAGAAATGCGCATGCAGCTTTTCCAGAATTTCATCGATATTTGGCAGTCTTTCCAGAGAAATACGAAGGGACTCGCAGTCCCTCGCGTGAACGGTTCCGTATGCGATGCGGCTGCAAAGCCGCTCAATGTCATAGATAGAATCCAAAGCTTCCTTTAGCTGCTGTGCAAGGCTTCGGTTTTTATACAGCTCCTCCACCGCGTCGAGCCGCTCGTCGATTTCTGTAACGCTTTGCAAAGGTTGATCGATCCATGCGCGCAGCGTGCGCGCGCCCATAGACGTCGTCGTCTTATCCAAAAGATAAAGAAGCGTGTTTTTTTTACTGCCTTCCAGACGGATCGGCTGTGTCAGTTCCAAATTGCGGCGAGTGGAAAGATCCAGATTCATAAAGCTGCTGCGTTTTTCAAGCTGGATTCTGGTGATATGCACCAAAGCGTTTTTCTGTGTTTCTTCCAAATAAGCAAGCAATGCGCCCGCCGCGGAAATTGCATAACGCATGCTTTCACAGCCAAAGCCTTCAAGCGAAGCGACCTTAAAATGCGACGTCAGGCGCTTTTGCGCCGTGTCAAGGGCAAACGCCCAATCGGAAAAGCATTGCGTATAATAGCTGCTTTGCAGTCGCTTCGCGAAGCTCTCCTGTAAAAGGAGCGCGTCGTTTGTAATGATCTCGCCGGGCTGTAGCCTCGCCAGCTCGTCGATCGTCTGGTTCGTCCATTCGCCCTCTGTGATTTCCATCATATAAAAGCCGCCCGTAGAAACGTCACAATAAGCTATACCTATGGAGCTTTCTTCAAGGTACAGGGATACGATATAGTTATTCTGATTTTCGGGAAGCATGCTTGTTTCGATAACCGTTCCCGGCGTAATGATGCGAATGACGTCACGCTCGACAAGTCCCTTGCTTAACGCAGGATCGGTAAGCTGCTCGCAGATCGCCACCTTATAGCCTTTTTCGATCAGCTTATTGACGTAAAAATCTACCGCATGATAAGGAACGCCGCACATAGGAGCGCGTTCTTCAAGACCGCAGTCCTTACCGGTCAGTACGATTTCCAGCTCGCGCGAGGCCGTTTGCGCGTCCTCAAAAAACATCTCGTAAAAATCACCAAGCCTAAAAAAAAGTATACAATCCTTATACTTTTCCTTCAGCTCAAGATACTGCTGCATCATGGGAGTCACGTTTGCGGGCATACTTTCCCCCTTGTTCCGCCTTAGTGTTTGCAGCCGCCGCAGCTTTGACAGTTACCGCCGCAGGCCGCGTCATGGTTTTCTTCCATGGGGATACCGATACAGGCTCCAATCTCAGCATTCACCATATCCATGATACTCTGAAACTTATGCTGAGCTTCCAACGCTTCGACAAACACGGCCGACTCCATCAATCTGTTTTTTATTTCTTCCATGCGCTCGTTCTTTTCCTGCAGCGTCAGCGCATCCGTATCCGGCTGCGTCATAAGCTCCATAATTTCTTCCCTTACGCATTGAAATTCTTCCACAAGCGCCGCGGCGGCTTCGTCGTCCTCCAGCTTTTTCTGGCAGCTCATCATAGCTATAAATTCCGGCGTTTCGCTTAATGCGATACCCAGTTTTCTTGCTTCTTCGATAATCATTTTTTACCTTCCCCTTACTCTAAAACGCCCATGAGCGAGTTGTTTTGCGTATCGGTGATTTTTATTTGCAGGGTCTTTCCGATCATAGATTCGTCGCCCGGAAAATAGACCATTTTGTTATTGCTCAGTTTTCCATAGGCCATGATTCCGTTACGAAAATCGCAGCCCTCAACAAGAACGGCTCCATACTGACCCACATATTTACGATTTGCGTCCTTCAACAGCTCCGCCTGCTGCGCGTTGAGCCTGAACAAGCGGTCTTTCTTTACGTTTTCGTCGATCTGATCCTCCATCTGTGCCGCCTTTGTACCTTTTCGCTTGGAATACATAAAGGTGTATGCAGCGGCAAAGCCGACCTCGCGCATGATTGAAAGCGTATCCTCAAAGTCCGCTTCGCTTTCCCCGGGAAAACCGACGATAATATCCGTCGTTATCTCAACGTTCGGCACTTTTTTCCTCAATTCATGGACGATGGACAAATACTGCTCCCTCGAATAATGGCGGTTCATTGCCTGCAAAATGCTATCGCTGCCGGACTGAAGCGGCAAATGAATATGCTTGCATAGCTTTGGAAGCTCCGCCATCGCGTCGATCAAACGCGGTGAAAGATCCTTCGGATGCGAAGTCATAAAACGAATGCGTTCCAGTCCCTCGATCTCGTTGACCATACGAAGCAGTTGCGGAAAATCAACCTTTCCCTCATCGCCTTTATACGAATTCACGTTTTGCCCGAGCAGCATGATCTCCTTATACCCTTGGCGCACGGCTTCCTTCGTTTCATCGATCACGCTTTGCGCGCTTCTGGAGCGTTCCCGCCCACGCACAAGCGGAACAACGCAGTAGGTGCAGAAATTGTTGCAGCCATACATGATATTCACACATGTGGAAAAGCTGCCCTCGCGGCGAATCGGCATTCCCTCCGCCACTTCGCCGTCAATATCCTGTATCATCAGCACGCGCTCACCATGCAAGACCTTTTCATAAAGGGACGGCAGCAGATGCAGTTCGTTGGTTCCGATGATCATATCCACAAAAGGAAAGCGTTTGAACATTTTCTGCGCAATCTCCTTTTGCTGTGTCATGCAGCCGCATACAATGATATGCAGGTTCGGATTTTCTTCCTGCTGCTTTTTTAAGGCACCGATATTTCCAAACACGCGTTTTTCCGCATGTTCGCGCACGCAGCAGGTATTAAATACGATCAGATCAGCCGTTTCCTTGTTCTCTGCTTTTGTGTATCCCATCAATTCAAAATAGCCCGCCATCGTCTCCGCGTCATGCGCGTTCATCTGGCAGCCATAAGCCTCAATATGATAGTGCAGTTCTGTACCGGCATTAAGTTCGTTGATCCTTCGCGCGGTTTCCATATTTGCGGCGATGATCGCATCCGGTACTTTTGTGGTTGTATTTGGCATTCTTTCGCTCCTTGTAGGCAATTCCATAACGAATTTATTATAGCTTTTTTCGGATTATGTAGCAAGCGTAAATACCCGCGCCGCCCCGATACACAAAGTTTTATGTTTTTTGTTTTTGTATATCAAAAATACTACTTGCATTTCAAAAAAGAATAGTGTATTCTATTTAAGGCTTTGGGGGCGTGGCTCAGTTGGTAGAGCGATGCGTTCGCAACGCATAGGCCAGGGGTTCGAATCCCC
>CAZNJN010000060.1:0-10765 GCA_964573365.1 uncultured Oscillospiraceae bacterium | reverse complement strand
GTCGATCATGCCTTCGTCAACCAGATCGCAGGCAATCTTGAGCGCGGCGGCCGCCGTGCGCTTGCCGTTTCGAGTCTGAAGCATATAAAGCTTTTTATCTTCGATGGTAAACTCCATATCCTGCATATCGCGATAATGCGTTTCGAGTTTTTCGCAGATACTTACAAACTGCTCATACGCTTCGGGCATAATCTCCTTGAGCTGATCGATGCTCTGCGGTGTACGCACGCCCGCAACCACATCCTCGCCCTGCGCGTTCATCAAGAACTCGCCGAAAAGCTTCTTTTCGCCGGTAGCGGGATTGCGCGTAAAGGCAACGCCGGTACCGGAGGTATCGCCCATGTTGCCAAAGACCATCATCTGTACGTTTACGGCAGTACCCCAGTCGGCGGGTATGTCGTTCATGCGGCGGTAATAAATCGCGCGGGGATTATCCCAACTGCGAAAGACCGCCTTGATAGCGCCCGCGAGCTGCTCGCGCGGGTCGCTCGGAAACTCTACGCCAATCTTGAGCTTATATTCTTCCTTAAATTCGCGTGCAAGCTCCTTGAGATCCTCGGCGGTCAGCTCAACATCCAGCTTGACGCCGCGTTCTTCCTTCATCTTATCGATAAGCTCTTCAAAATACTTTTTACCGACCTCCATGACGACGTCGGAGTACATTTGGATAAAGCGACGATAGGAATCATAAGCGAAGCGGGGATTCTTCGTCTTTCTGGCGAAGCTTTCCACAACCTCGTCGTTTAAGCCAAGGTTAAGAATGGTGTCCATCATGCCCGGCATCGAAGCGCGCGCGCCGCTGCGCACGGAAACAAGCAGGGGGTTTTCCTTATCGCCGAATTTCTTTCCGGAAATTTTTTCAAGCGTAGAGAGATTCTTATAGATTTCGTCCATGATCTGATCGTTGATCTTCTGCCCGTCCGCGTAGTACTGGGTGCAAGCCTCGGTGGACACGGTAAAGCCCTGCGGAACAGGCATCCCAAGCCCGGTCATCTCCGCCAGGTTCGCGCCTTTGCCGCCGAGCAGCTCGCGCATGCCCGCATTGCCCTCACTGAACAAATAGACATACTTCTTCATTCTCTATTCTCCTTTATAAAAATAAAATTCACATCAAGATACTCAGTCACTGCGTTTTCGCAAAAACGCGAACAGTTCTCCTGCTTATTCATACAACAACACGATTATATACCTAACGATATTAATTTACAAGTGAAGTCTTTTTTCAAATCTGATCTAAGGACTTGAAATCATATTCCAAGTTGTACGCGGCAAATTCTTTTATATTTTTTTTCAGTTGAATTTGCACTGTCCGCGGCAGACGAACCTTTTGCATATCCTCGTCGGAAAGCAGCAGCATACGGCGAAGCGCTTCAAGCGAAAGCGCGTCGATCGGCTCGGCGTTAAAAGCGCAGTCGCCACATACGGCTCCGCCGCGTTCGGGGGAGAAAAAAAGTTTTTTTTCCGTGCGAAGATCACGCCCGCAGCACGCGCACTGCACGCTTGCGGGTTGCATACCCAGTTCCGAAAGCGCCCGTATAAAGAAGCAGAGCGTAAGATCCATCGGATCGATCGGAGTATAGGCGAGATAGCTCAGCGCGTAATACAGCGTGGAAAAAAGCCTTTCCGCCTGCAAGCCCGCGCCGCTGTTTTCAACCAGCTTGAGCATAGATATGCCGCCCGCCAAGCGCGCCATATCCTCCCGAATGGGATAAAAGCTCTCTCGTACATCGCAGCTCTCTACGCTGAATTTCCCGCCCGAACGCTCAAAAAGCAGAAATTCACCGTACACAAAGGCTTCACTTGCACCTAGAAGCTGACTTTTCGGGCGGCGGCAGCCCCGCGCCGACGCGCTGAGCAAACCTGCCTCCCGCGTAAAGATAGTCAGGATACGGTCGTTTTCCTTGTAATTGGCGTAGCGAAGGACAATGCCGTTGTATACCTGCGCGCCCATGATCCCCCCATAATTTACATGGCATGAAGCCTTCCCCGCCTTGTGATACTAGAACCATCCGATCCGAAAGGGAGCAAAGGCATGGAAAAAACGGAAAAACAGTGTTTATGGGAAACCTTTACGCAGACGGGCAAAATTGGAGCATACTTAGCCTATCGTGCGATCCTCACCCATGAAGAAAAGGCTCACTCATAGCCAAGCGTTTTCAGCGTTGAGGGACTGTTGCGCCAATCCTCCTTAACCTTGACCCAAAGCTGAAGATTGACGCGCGTCCCTAACAGCCATTCCATCTCTTGACGCGCCAGCGACCCTATTTTTTTGAGCATGGCGCCCTGCCGCCCTATGATGATCGGCTTATGGCTTTCCCGCTCACAATAGATCGTCGCCCAAACATCGTAAAGATTTTCTTCTTTACGCAGACTCATTTTTTCAATATCGACGCCGATGCCGTGCGGCACCTCCTCTTTTAAGAGCTTGAGCGTCTTTTCACGGATCAGCTCGCAGCAAACGACGCGTTCGGGCTGATCGGTGACCATATCCTCGGGAAAATACTGCGGCCCCTCGGGAAGAATCTCCGCTAGGATATCCACCAGCTTATCCACTCCCGTTCCGTCTAACGCGGAGGTTTTTAGGATCTGCTTTACAAAGCTTTCTTTTTCTAAGCGCTCGCGGATCATTTCGATCTGGTCAAGCGTAGTCCCGTCGATCTTGTTGATCGCAACGATCACGGGCGCCTTTGCGCCGCGCAGCTTTTCGATGATCGCCTCGTCCTTCTCCCTTATTCCTTGATGTGCGTCCACCATAAAAAGAGCGGCTTCCACTTCATTCAGGCTTTCATACGCCACCTTGAGCATGTATTCACCCAAACGGTTTTTAGGCGTGGTCACGCCCGGCGTATCCAAAAAAACGATCTGCCAGCTTGGCTTTGTCAGCACGCCCATGATACGGTTGCGCGTCGTCTGCGCCCTATCCGACACGATCGAAACCTTCTGTCCTACGATACGGTTCATCAGCGTGCTTTTCCCCACATTGGGCGAGCCGATAATCGAAACAAAGCCCGAGCGGTATTTCCTATCGCTCATAGCAGATCCTCCTTTGAAAACGCCGCGGGTAAAAGCTCGCCGAGCGAAGTAACCTTGTACACATTATCCTTATTTGCGCAAATAATCGGCATGTCGGGATGGCAGAATTCCACAAGCACCTGTCTGCATACCCCGCAGGGTACAGCAAAGCCCTCGCCGTCCCAGACGATCGCTAGCGCGTCAAAATCCCGTTCTCCCTCGTAAACCGCCTTAAACATCGCCGTGCGTTCTGCGCAGTTTGTTGGCGTGTAAGCCGCATTTTCTATGTTGCAGCCCATATAGTAAGCTCCGGAGGACGCCTTCAGGCACGCGCCCACATGGAATTTTGAATACGGCGCGTAGGCTCTGCTTCTTGCTTCCTGCGCCATACGCAGCATCGTTTTTATTTCGATATCATGCATAGTCCTCATCTCGTTTCTCCAATTTCTTCTAGTATTTGATCCTGCAGCGCAAACATACGCATTCTATCATTTTCGTTCATATGATCGTAGCCCAATAGATGCAGCATTCCGTGTACGGTCAAAAAGCTCAGCTCGCGCGAGAAGGAATGGCCGTATTCTTCGGCCTGCCGCTTCGCCGTATCGACGGATATGGCGATGTCGCCAAGGTAGCCGTCCGGTATTTGCAGCACGCGCTCGCCCTCCCATGCAGGAAAGCTCAGCACATCTGTCGGACGGTCTACGCTTCTGTAAACGCGGTTCATCGTATGGATAGCTGCATCGTCCGTAAGCAGCACCGTCACGTCTCCGCTTCGACCCTCGTGCAATAGAGCAGCCTCCGCCGCACGCTCGATCATGCCATCCACATCCTCCGAAACACCCTCGATTTCCTTTTCGATCTCGATCATCCCTTTGTCGCCTCCAAATCATCGGGGTATTCGATCCTGTCGTGCATAATACCGTTAAAGGTCTTTTTGAAGCTTTTTTCTATATCCTCAAACTGCTTGAGCGTAAGCGGACATTCATCCATCAGGTTGTTGTCCGGCTCATTGATCTTGCCTTGGATGATCTTATGGATCATCTCGTTGCGCTCCTCGCGCGTACATTCACCGAGCGAGCGGACACCGGCTTCGCAGGAATCCGCCAGCATCAGGATCGCGGATTCCGCACTTGAAGGCTTGTTACCGGTATAGCGATAATCCTTTTGCTGAGTCTGCGGATCGTCCTTGAGCGCCTTATAGTAAAAATACGCCACCAGTGAATTGCCGTGATGCTCGCCTACAAGACGAATCACCGCGCTTGGAAACTTGTATTTATGCAGCAGCATCATCCCGTCCTTTTGGTGCGCGGTGATGATAGCGGCGCTTTCCTGCGGAGGCAGTGTTTCATGGATATTGACGCCCTTTTTCTGATTTTCGGCGAAGTAAATCGGACGTCTGAGCTTGCCTACGTCATGGTAGCTCGCGCCTACCCTTGCAAGGAGCGCGTCCGCGCCGATACGCTGCGCGGCAGCCTCGCAAAGCGCGGCGACGTTCATGCTGTGCTGATAGGTTCCGGGCGCTTCGCTCATCATCTGTTTGAGCAAAGGGTGATTCGTATTGAGCAGTTCATGAAGCCTTGCGGGCGTCGCTACGTCAAAAAGCTTCTCCCAAATCGTCATGGAGCCTACCACCAGCAAAGCGGAGATCAAACAGCTACAGAAGAAGAATCCCATATTTACGAGGGTCGTTCCCCACGAAAGCTCTCGCATCAGGCTAAGCGCCAGTATAATTAAAGCGCCCGCCGCGCCGCCGATTGTGCCGGCGGAAATATACGCCGCGCGGTTTTCCGTATTTTTCACGGCAAAGACCGCCATTGCAGCCGCGAAGGTCGTGCTCATGAACACCGACAGACTTTCAAACTGCGCGTAAGCCCCCGTTTCACCGCTCATCAGCGCGCAGGTAAAGCCAAGGAGCATCCCCAGTACCAAACCCAGCCGCGCCGCGACAAGCGTCGCGCAAAGCAGAATGGTAAACATGGCAAGCGTAATATAAATATTCTGTTTTTCCGTAAGAACGAAAAGGCCGGCACTCAATAAAAAGAGAAGACAGATCAGCAGCAGCTTCTTTGGCGTGCAGAGCAGCGCCGGCGCGCGCTCCGCAAGATAGATCACAAGCAGCGCGAACGCAAGGAACAGCGAGAGCACGGCGCCGTAAACAGGAGCGTTGGAAGCATTTTCCGGCCGCACAAGGTCAAGATCCTCTAAAATCGCCATCTGGGACTCTGTAATGATCTCGCCTTCAAGCACGATCGGCTCGCCCTTTTTTACGCGGATATTCTCTACGGCGTTTGCCGCTTCGCCGCGCGCGAGCTCCGTCGCGTCCACATCCTCGACGTAGGTCGCCTGCATACAAACGTCAATCACGGAAACGCCCACGCTTTTCAAGGTCTCGTTCAGACCCGTCGTCGCCTCGATCTCTGCGTTGCACGCGTCTTTAACCTTTTCCACGCTCTCAGGCGCGAGTCCGGCGCTCAGCGACGTGGAAAGCTTGGGCAAGACGATGTTTTCAAGCAGCTTGATCTCGTTGTCCTTTGCAGCAAGCACGGCAAAAAGCTGTTTTTCGCTCAAGGAGGGCGTCGTCATGCTCGTAAACGTGCTTTTCTGCTCCGTGTTCAGTCTTTGCGACCATTCCTCCGCCGAAATATCTTTTGTCTCCTTCCCCAGCGCATAGCTGCGAAGACTTCCCATGTTAGTAAAAAAGGCCTGCGCCTGCGCCTTTAGCTCGTTTACGCGCAACGCGTCGATCCTGTATACGACCGATACCTTTTCACGCGCCGCCTCGCGCAGTGCGTTTGTCGCTACGCTGTCCGTTACCGCGTGCGTCGCGTAAATCGTTTCGGGCGCAGTTGCGCCCACCCCCAAATCATAGGTTTTGCCGGTCATGGAAAGCACGACCAGCAGCGCCGCAAAGAGATAGGCGACAAACAGGATCAGCACGCCCCATAGGGGCGCATATCTGCGGCTGCTCAGTCTTTTCTCCATCCGGCATCCTCCTGGGCGTATTTTTCCGACTTTTCATAAGCGCGGATAATGCGCTGCACCATTTCGTGGCGCACCACGTCTTTATGGGTAAGATAGATCTCCGCGATCCCCTCCACATCCTTGAGCACATGGAGCGCGTGGACAAGTCCGCTTTTTCTTTCGCGCGGAAGATCGATCTGCGTAATATCGCCCGTCACCACCACGCGGGAGCCTTCGCCAAAGCGCGTCAAAAACATTTTCATCTGCTCTACGGTACAGTTTTGCGCTTCGTCTAAAATGATATATGAGCTGTTGAGCGTTCGTCCCCGCATATACGCCAGCGGCGCCACCTCGATCGCGCCGCGCTCGCTGAGCGCCTTAAAGCTTTCGGAGCCTAAAAAATCATACAGCGCGTCGTAGAGCGGCCTAAGATAAGGATCCACCTTCGTTTGCAGGTCGCCGGGCAAAAAGCCCAAATGTTCTCCCGCTTCCACGGCCGGACGCGTAAGAATGATCTTTTCGACCTCCTTGTTTTTGAAGGCGAGTACCGCCATGGCAACCGCAAGGTAGGTCTTCCCCGTACCCGCGGGGCCTACGCCAAAGGTGACGGTATTATGCTTTAAGGCCGCCACATATTTTTTCTGTCCCAGCGTCTTGCATTTAATCTGCCTGCCGCGGTTGGTAAAGGCGACAACGTCATCCATGAGCTCCGTAATCAGCTCTGCGTTTCCCTCCTTGGCAAGATCCACGCAGTAGCGGATGCGGCTGCGATCGATATTTTCGCCCCGCCGCAAAATTGAAAGAAGCTTGTCCGTCACAATCGCCGCCAAGGACGCACTCTCCGCTTCGCCTTCGATGGTAATGCTATCGGCAGCAGTGGATATGTGCGCGCCCGTTTCTTCCTCAATGATCTGCAAATTCTCATCGAACACGCCGAAGAGACGGATCATTTCGTCCATCGATTCAACGCTTACCGAGTGTTTTTCGCCGCAAGCGCCGAAACCTTCTTCGTTATCCTGCATCCCTTACTCCAGTTCTACGAATTTTGCTATGTCTTCCCGTGCCGCAATCACAATGATCGCCTGAATTTTTCCGTCTTCCAACTGAGTGACGCGGCTGCTTTTTTCTATGATAACCGCTTGGGGATCAACCTTTGAAAGCGCCAGTTTTTCCGCCCTTTGCACTGCTTCCTCGCGATTTTCGCTGGTGGATTGCCCCGTATAGACGGTCTGTGCAATCACCCTTCCTCTTGCGCGCACCAGCAGCGCTTCCCCGCCCTCGCGCGTAAGATCTCCGGTAATGAGCAACTCGCCCGCCTTGACGGTTTGACCGCGCTTGGCTACGCTGTGTCCGCAAAGCGCCGTAACGGAAAGCAAAAATCCGTCTTTTTCCGCCACGATGCTGCCGGGACGTTCGCCTTCCTCGCGCATTTGTTTTTCCTGCGCTTCACGAATCTCAACGTGCATCACCACGCCCGAGACCGTAACCGACGCGACCGCGATCCTCTCATCGGAGTTTTGCACCGCTTCGTTTAATTCTCCCAGCGTAAAGGAGCGGCGCTTTGTGCCAATGCCGACGCCCGTATTTTCAAGCGTCTCCAAAATTGCCTTGGGCGATACCCTGTCACAGCCCTCTATATCGATAAACCATACCATGCGCGAAGCTGCGAAAAGCAGCAGCAGCACCGGTATCCAACCGTATAAAAGTACTTTTCGATCCCGCAGCGCGGAAAGGCGCATGATCAGTCCGTGCTTCATGCAAATATGCACGCTCCAGCTTTCATGGCGAAGGAGCCGTCTGAGCGCGTAAAAGCCGCCGACGCCAACCTTCGCGCTCATAGAGCCGTCCGCCTCCCGTTTTACGTCCCAAATATCGATCCCGTCAGATAAGGCGCGGTTTACGAAACGCTCCAGAGCCAATCCCTTAATTTGTATAATAACATATCCGCACAGATAATTCCACAGCATAGCTTAGCCCTCGGATGTTAAATCAATGTGACGTTTCATAAGAGAATCCCGCGATATTACCGCTGATATAGATTCTTTCCACGCTCAGCTCCCGCAGCGTCAGATTGTTCCCCGTAATCCGCAGCATCCCCTCCTTGGTTTGCAGACGCACCAGATCGCTGCGGTATTCATATACGCCCTTATGGTTTTCGACCGTCATTTGCTCATAACCAAGCAGCAGCACGCGCACCATCCCCTCCGCCGCTTCTGACGGGAGATCGAGCGCATGAACCAAGGTATGTCTGAGCTTGATGATTCTTTTTGGCAAATTACCACCCCACATATAAAAGTTTATGGTGGAAAAAGCGTTGTATGCAAAACCGACGCTTTGCAATCGCCTATATAGCGGCAGGATACTGTAAATTATATCTGAAATATCAGTGCAAAATAAACCTCATACGCTTGACGGAGACTAGCAAAAAGCTTATACTATAAGCAAGTTTCGATAAAAAAATATCCAATAGGAGGAACTGGCATGCAAAAAAATGAAATCGTCGTCAAGACCATGCTTAACGATACGGTATGCCGCATGGATATCTATGCCCCAAACGTAGCCGCCAAAGCATTGCCGGGACAATTCATCATCCTGCGCACGGATGAGGAAGGCGAGCGCATCCCGCTGACGGTCGCCGACTATGACCGCGAAAAGGGTCTTGTGGCAATCATCTTTCAAATCGTTGGCGGAACGACGATCAAGCTCGCTCATATGCAGCAGGGCGACGCACTTGCGGACTTCGTAGGTCCCTTGGGTAAGCCGACGCATACCTCCGGCCTGAAAAAGGTTGCCGTCGTTGGCGGCGGCGTTGGTTGTGCAATCGCGTTTCCTGTTGCAAAGGCCATGCATGAAGCCGGTGCAGAGGTTCATTCCATCGTCGGTTTCCGTTGTAAAGATCTGGTAATCCTCGAAAAAGAATTCCGCGATGTCAGCGATAAATATGTGCTTATGAGCGACGATGGCAGCGTCGGCGAAAAGGGTCTTGTTACCGACGCCCTTAAAAAGCTGATTGAGAGCGGCGAAAAGTACGACGAGGTCATCGCTATCGGGCCCTTGATCATGATGAAATTCGTCTGCAAGACCACCGAAGCCTATGGCATTAAGACGGTGGTTAGCATGAACCCCATTATGATCGACGGTACGGGCATGTGCGGCGGCTGCCGTTTAACCGTAGACGGCAAGATGTGCTTTGCCTGCGTTGACGGTCCTGAATTTGACGGTCATAAGGTTGATTTCAACGAAGCTATGGCTCGCAGCGCCATGTACAGAGATTTTGAGGCTCACGAGCGCGAAGCGGCCTGCAATCTTTTCAAACAAGCGGAAGGGGGAAAATAACCATGCCGAATATGAGCCCCAAGAAAAACCCGATGCCGACGCAGGACCCCAAGGTGCGCGCCCATAATTTTGAAGAAGTGGCGACCGGCTATACCGAGGAGATCGCCCTTGACGAAGCGGCTCGCTGCTTAAACTGCAAAAACAAGCCCTGCGTACAGGGATGCCCCGTGCAGATCGACATCCCCGCTTTTATCCATAAGATTACCGAAAAGGATTACGAGGGCGCGTATGGCGTGATCTCCAAGTCCAGCTCTCTGCCCGCCGTTTGTGGCCGCGTCTGTCCGCAGGAAAACCAGTGCGAAAAATACTGCGTGCGCGGCATTAAGAGCGAAGGCGTCGGCATTGGCCGTCTTGAGCGCTTTGTCGCCGACTACCATGCTAAAAATTCCTCCGCCAAGGCGGAAAAGCCCGTATCCAACGGACATAAAGCCGCTGTTGTCGGCAGCGGCCCGGCGGGTCTTGCCTGCGCCGGCGAGCTTGCCCGCCGCGGCTATCAGGTCTCCATTTTTGAGGCCCTGCATACTGCGGGCGGCGTTCTGGTCTACGGCATTCCCGAGTTTAGACTGCCTAAGCGCATCGTGCGCGGCGAAATCGAGATCCTTAAAGAGCTTGGCGTGGATGTGGAAACCGATACCGTTATTGGACGCACCTTCACCATCGACGAGCTTTTTGAGCAGGGTTATGAGTCCGTGTTTATCGGCTCCGGCGCGGGACTTCCCAAGTTTATGGGTATTCCCGGCGAAAATCTCAACGGCGTTTATTCCGCCAATGAGTTTTTGACGCGCACGAATCTGATGAAAGCTTATACCGGCAAAGGCGCGACCCCCATCATGCACGCAAAGCGCGTCGCCGTCGTCGGCGGCGGCAACGTGGCAATGGACGCTGCGCGCTGCGCGCTACGTCTTGGTGCGGACGTGGTCTACATCATCTATCGCCGCTCTATGGCGGAGCTGCCCGCCCGTCACGAGGAAGTCGAGCATGCCGAGGAAGAAGGCATCGTCTTTAAGCTCCTCAACAATCCTCTCGAGATTCTCGGCAACGACAAGGGCGCTGTTTGCGGCATCCGTTGCATCCAAATGGAGCTGGGCGAGCCTGATGCTTCCGGCCGCCGCCGTCCTATCGAAAAAGCGGGCTCCGAATTTGAGCTTGACGTCGATTGCGTGATTATGTCCCTCGGCACTTCGCCCAATCCGCTCATCAAGCAGACTACCGAAGGCATCGAGACCGAAAAGCATGGCTGCATCGTGGCGGACGAATCCGGCGCAACCAGCCGTGAGGGCGTGTTCGCCGGCGGCGACGCCGTAACCGGCGCTGCGACCGTCATTCTCGCCATGGGCGCAGGCAAAGGCGCCGCCGACGCCATGGACAAATACATGCAGAGCAAAAAATAAGATAGTTCCTTTCGTTATAAAAGGGGCTGTAGCAAAATGAAAAGCTACGGCCTTCTTTTTGTACG
>CAZNJN010000059.1:9909-10851 GCA_964573365.1 uncultured Oscillospiraceae bacterium | reverse complement strand
AGGCGCCAACAATATATGCCAAATTGTATTAAACTTTGTCCCTTTAGACAAAGACAGTCGGTCTGTGCTAGAAACAGATTGACTGTTTTTTCTATCCAATGAATAAGAGGCATTGTGAGGTGTTTTTATACCGCCAAGTTGAGTGGACAGCTTATCACATGCAAAAGCCCTACACACAGACTTTTTTTGTTGCACCCGTGAGTATTTTTTTCTGAATAAGCCCTTTGATGGCAGCTTAAAAAGGTCATATTCTAAGCTTCTCTCTCCTTGCGCAGAGAATCCATATTTGCTATGATACAATATTATAGCTGTAAAGAGAGATCGAAAATCATGAATTATGCCGAAGAATCCCTGCGACTGCACGAACAATGGAAGGGAAAGCTGGAGGTCAAGGCCACCGTTCCCGTCACCAACAAGGAAGAATTGTCTCTGGCGTATACACCAGGCGTAGCACAACCCTGTCTTGAAATTCAAAAAGACAACAGCAAAAGCTATGATCTTACCGCAAGGCACAACCTTTGCCTAGTTGTCACCGACGGCACTGCGGTGCTGGGTTTGGGCGATATAGGGCCGGAAGCCGGTATGCCCGTCATGGAAGGAAAGTGTGTCCTGTTCAAAACCTTCGGGGGCGTCGATGCTTTCCCGCTTTGCATTAAAAGTAAAGACGTCGATGAGATCGTCAATACCATTTATCTGATCTCCGGTTCTTTTGGCGGCGTCAATCTGGAGGATATCTCAGCGCCGCGCTGCTTTGAGATCGAGCGCAAGCTGAAGGCCAAATGCGACATCCCCATTTTCCATGACGATCAGCACGGAACCGCCGTCATTATGCTCGCAGGTCTGCTCAATGCTCTGAAGCTTGTAGGAAAAGAAAAGAAAAACGCGCGAATCGTCATTAACGGGGCGGGCGCCGCCGCCATTTCCATTGCTCGGCTTCTGCTT
>CAZNJN010000059.1:0-9899 GCA_964573365.1 uncultured Oscillospiraceae bacterium | reverse complement strand
GGCGCCATTTACGAAGGACGTCTTGGAAGCATGAATCCGTATAAAGAAGAAATGGCAGCCGTAACAAATCCGGATAAGCTGCGCGGCAGTCTTGCCTGCGCACTAGAGGGCGCAGACGTTTTGCTTGGTGTTTCGGCGCCAAACACCGTGAATACAGCTATGGTAAAAAGCATGGCAAAGGATCCGATTATATTTGCCTGCGCAAACCCCACGCCGGAAATTTTCCCCAATGACGCGAAAGCCGGCGGCGCAAGAGTGATAGCGACCGGCAGAAGCGACTTCCCCAACCAGATCAATAATGTGCTTGTTTTTCCCGGCATTTTCCGCGGCGCCTTTGATGTGCGCGCCTCCGATATCAACGATTCCATGAAGCTCGCGGCGGCTTATGCGCTTGCTGCCTTAATCGACGAAAAAGAGCTTCGCGAGGACTATATCATTCCCCTTCCCTTTGACGCTCGCGTCAGCAAAGCCGTAGCCGGCGCGGTTGCGGACGCCGCTAAAAAAAGCGGGGTAGCCCGACTTTAAGTACGATACCATGTGTATTTCCGATCACGCGCAAAAAAGGAGCATATTTCAGCTCCTTTTTTGCTTTTCAAGCAAGTCTACATGCATTTTTGAAATTAACAAACAAACTATGAAATTTTCATATAATCGTTTAGTATTTGTTTAATTTTATGTTATTATAGCAGAGCGGGCAATGATAACACCCGATAGTAAATATCATGACGCCGGCATCTTGTCACATGCAAAGTTTGCCTTGTGATAGATTTGGACATCAAAATATCACAAAAGCGAGAGATCCTGTATGCGATATCTATCTATCAATCAAATTCAAGTCGATTCCGTATTGGCAATGCCGATCTATGGCGAAACGGGAAGTATTCTGCTAAACGCCAATACGGTTCTTAAACAATCCTACTTAAACAAGCTGGAAGCGCTGGGCTACGCGGGGCTTTATATTTATGACGAAATTTCCGAAGATATCGCCATTGAAGATCTTCTTTCCGAAAGCCTGCGCCGCAAGACGCTTCAGGCGCTTAAAAAGCTGAATGTGGACGCTTGCAGGCTTCTTGCGCATTCCATTGTGGACGAGCTGCTCAAAAAGCCGCACGCCTCCATTGATATGGTAAACGTTGCCTCTTTTGACGATTACACCTATACGCATTCGTTAAACGTAGCAGTGCTCTCGGTCATTGTGGGGCTTGCCGCAGGTTTTAACAACGATCAGCTTAAACGCCTGTCCGAAGGCGCTCTGCTCCATGATATCGGCAAGATGTCAATCAGCCTTGATATTTTGAATAAAACCGACGGCTTGACAGCAGAGGAGATGGAAATCATCCGCTCGCACCCCGAAAATGGCTATGCTATCATTAAGGATGACAGCACGATTCCCGCAACCGTAAAGGAAGCCGTGTACGCGCACCATGAAAACGAGGACGGCAGCGGTTATCCGCGCCATATCACAGGTAAAAAGATTCATGAATTTGCTAAGATCATTCATGTCTGTGATGTTTATGACGCTCTGGCATCCAATCGAATTTACCGAAAGGCCATAAATCCTGCGGACGCCATAGAATTTTTAATGTCAAACTGCTACAGCATGTTTGACGTAGAGTATGTAAAAATTCTGGTGGATTATGTCATGCCCTACCCCACGGGCGTTACCGTCGAGCTTTCAAGCGGGCAAAAAGCGCTGGTCATACGGCAAAACAGCTCCAATTCATCAAGGCCGGAGATCCTGGTGATCGACACGCGGGAGCGGATCGATCTCATGCAGGTTTTGAACATCACGATTGTCAGTATATTGACCTAATACGACAAGCCTGGTAATAAAAAATCCCGTGTTTTCATCAAACACGGGATCTTTTATTTGCGGTTCTCTTAGAAGTTTTGAATAATATCAACGATTTCCGCGCCAATACGCTTTTGAGCTTCCTTGGTGGCGGCGCCGATATGCGGCGTGCAGCTCACATTAGGATGGCTGTAGAGCGCTTTGTTCTTGGCAGGCTCTTCCGCATAGACATCAAGACCCGCGCTGCGGATCTTTCCGCTCTCAAGTGCCTCAAGCAAAGCCGCTTCATCTACGTTATTGCCGCGTGAAGTATTGATAAATACCACGCCGTCCTTCATCTTGTCGATGTTCTCTTTATTGATCAAGGGCTTGCCGTCAATCGCGGGTGTATGCAGGGAGATGAAATCCGACTTAGCAAGCAGCTCGTCCATCTCAACATACTTCATCGTTTCGCTTTCAAGTCCGGGTACCTTGTAAATATCATACGCAAGCACTTTCATGCCAAGACCCTGCGCCATGCGCCCAAGCGCCTGACCGATGCGGCCATAGCCGATTACGCCCAGCGTCTTTCCGCCGATCTCAATGCCCTTGCCGTATGCTTTTTTCTCCCACTTATCCTCGCGCATGGTATGACCCGCGATGGAAATATAACGGGAGCAGGAAAGCATATGCGCAAGCGCCAGCTCCGCAACGGAATTGCTGGAAGCTTTCGGGGTATTCTTTACGGTAATCCCGTTTTCCTCGGCATACTTTACATCGATGTTATCAACGCCAACGCCGCCGCGGATAATCAGCTTCAGCTTTCCGCCCTTTTCGGCATCGATATGCTCTTTGCGTACCTTGGTAGCGCTGCGAACCACGCAGACGTCGAAATCTTTAAGCGCAGCGCCAAGATCGGCAGGCTCATAAAACTGTTCTACGACCTCATGTCCATTGGCTTTGAGCGTTTCAATCGCGCTCTTATCCATACCATCGGTAACTAAAATACGCATAGCTATTTCTCCTTATTTATGGTCTTTTTCAAATTTATCAAGGAACTCAACCAGCGCTACGACGCCTTCCTTAGGCATGGCGTTATAGATGGAAGCGCGCAGGCCGCCGACGCTCTTGTGACCCTTGAGATTGTCAAAGCCGGCCGCTTTCGTCGCCGCAACAACCTCGGCGTCAAGCTCCGCGCTGCCGGTAACAAAGGGAACGTTCATCAGCGAACGGAATTCCTTATCGACCGTACCCGTAAACATCTTGCTCTGATCGAGGAAGTCATACATGACTTTTGCTTTTTCAATATTGCGCTTATTCATTTCCTCAAGTCCGCCGATGCTCTTGAGGTACTTGAACACCTCGCCGCAGACGTAGATGGACCATGTATTCGGCGTATTGTACATAGAGCCGTTGGCCGCATGGGTGTTAAAGCAGCAGTAGGTAGGTACCCACTGGGGCAGTTCTTCGCTCTCGCGGATCAGATCCTCGCGCATGATCGTGATTACCATGCCCGCGGGACCGATGTTCTTTTGTACGCCGCCGTAGATCATGCCGTAATCGCTCACATTGCAGGGCTTGGAAAGGAACATGGAGCTTTGGTCGGAAACAAGGGTCTTTCCCTTGGTGTTGGGCAGTTGCTGATAGGTGGTGCCGTGAATCGTTTCATTCTCGCAAATATAAACATAGTCCGCATCCGCGCTGATCGGCAGATTTGAGCAATCGGGAACATAGCTGTAATTGCGATCCTTGCTGGTAGCGAGAAGATTAATTTTGCCGTATTTCTGGGCTTCTTTATAAGCTTTGTTAGACCAGTTACCGGTCACGACATAATCCGCAACGCCGTTCTTCATCAAGTTCATGGGGATCATGGCGAACTGGAGCGTTGCGCCGCCCTGAATAAACATAACCTTATAGTTGGCGGGAATCCCCATCAGCTCACGAAGATTGGCCTCCGCCTCGTCAATAATGGTCTGATAAACCTTTGAACGATGGCTCATCTCCATAACACACATGCCGGAACCTTTGTAATTGAGCAGGTTTTCCTTGACGCTCTCCAATACTTCCTCTGGGAGGATGGAGGGGCCTGCGGAGAAGTTATAGACGCGACCGTATTTCATTGTTTTCTCTCCTTTTTTACTGTGTTTTTTCAGTAGAAACAGATTAGCGTATATGTGTTAGGGATATTCTCCCTTTCCCTGATATTATAGAACATTGCTGCGGTACAATGCAATCAATTCGCACATAAAAAACTAATATATTTTGTATGTCGTACAAAAATATTTTGTTTTTGCGTCGGGAGTAGCTTTTCACTTTTGGGCTATGGTATACTTCACTTATGAATTATTCAGAATTGAAAAGCGCATTTTGCGACTTATATGGCGCCGGGCCGGTGCGAATCTTCAAATCCGCGGCTCGTATCAACTTGATCGGCGAGCATATCGATTTCAGCGGCGGTTTTGTTTTTCCTGCCGCAATCGCCTTGCGTTCCGCCTGCGCAATCCGTGAGCGAAGCGACGGCGTTATCCGCCTTGCCTCCACCTCCTGCGAACACCGGGTACAAGCCAACGTTGACGAGCTTGACGGACACAGCGATCTTCCTTGGGGCGGCTATCAGCTAGGTATGCTTTTTGTGATGCAGAAGGCAGGCTATGCCATCAGCGGCATGGATATGCTCTTTGACGAAACGGTTCCCCACGGCGGCGGCCTTTCCGCGTCGGCTGCCATTGAGCTTGCCACAGGCATCGCCGCGGCAACGCTTTCCAAGGAAAAGGCAGGCACAAAAATCGATCTCGTCGAGCTTGCAAAGCTCGGTCAAAAGGACGAGAACGAATACATGGGCATGAACTGCGGCATCATGGATCAGTTTGCCTCCGCCATGGGCAAAAAAGGATACGCAATGCTGCTTGACACCGCCGCAGTCACCTGTGAATACGCGCCGGTCGAGCTTTCCAAAAAGGGCTTGTGTCTGTGCATTATGAACACGAACAAGCCGCACTCTCTTGTGACCTCCGCATATAACGACAGGCGCGCCGATTGCGAACGCGCTCTTGCGCAGTTGCAAGCATATAAGCCTATTGCTCATCTTTGCGATCTTGGTCCGGACGAATTTGAAAAGGCAAAGAGCTATATTAAGGATGAAAACGCGCTTAAACGCGCTACGCACGCCGTCTATGAGAATCAGCGCACAAAGGATGCTTATAAGGCGCTTTGCGCGGGCAACATGGCGCAGTTTGGCAAAATTTTGATTGAAGGACACGCCTCCATGCGCGATTTATACGAAGCGACGGGCATGGAGCTTGACGCGATTGTAGATGCGGCGCTCACTCAAAAGGGAGTGCTTGGCGCGCGCATGATGGGCGGCGGCTTTGGCGGCTGCGCTCTGGCTCTGCTTGAAGAAACGGCGCTTGACTCCTTCAAGGATTCGGTCGCAAATGCATATACCGTAAAAATCGGCTATGCTCCCAGCTTTTATCCCGCCGACATTGACGACGGCGCAAGGGAAGTCACCGACTTCTAGCTTTTGTGTACACGATAAGAGGTGATGCTTTGATCAATGCATCACCTCTTTAATTTGCCATAAAAGGGGACTGTCCGCCACGGACAGTCCCCTGCTTTTCATTGATGGCTTCAGCTTTTAGCTGATCGACAGACTAAGCTGTACGCGTTTTTTCAGTCGCGGACATTCCCTTTATTGGTCGCCATACTCTTGGAGCAGCGAGTCCAGTTGGTTAAGATCCGAGTCGCTCAGGGAAGAAAGATAATCAAGTACTTCCAACGAATCTTGGAAATCCTTTAGATCCTGTATATCCTGTAGATCCTGTTGGCTCAAGCCGTAATTCTGAAGATAGAGCATGTGGTAGTAATAGTCTACATCCGTATCATAGTTCACGGTGACGGAGCTTGTATAGCCCAGATTTCCGTTCACCTCGGTATGGTCGTAGGCATAACCGTTCATCGCGGGCGGGTTGATCGATACATTCGTACCGGCAGGTACATTTTCACAGCGCAGCACCGAGATGACGCTTCCGGTATCCGCATCGACCGCCGTCACGGTGAGGGTGGCATACTGTGCGATCGGTGAAGGCCAGGGCTGATTCTTTGTGTAAAGGAAATTGATCGTCGTATTGCCGGTGAGCGTCACCGAGGAGTTATAGTTCATAATTCCATTTACCATCGTACCTATGAAGGTATAGCCGGGAACCGTATGGCTGTATGCGCTGAAGTTGATGGTACGCGGCAGCATAACCTGCTGACTGAGCAGCGTTTGAAGAACACCGTTTGTATCACGATCTACGCTCTGAATCGTAAGCTGTACACTGGAGGTAGCAGCAGGCACGATGCTTCCGGCGCTGTAATACACATTGATCGTATGGTTGGAATGGCCGAACACGCCGTTTTCCGGATCTTGAATCTGCGTCAGGCTATAGCCGGAAATGTAGGGCGTCGCGACCGTGTAAGACTGTCCCTCGCTGCCCGAAACCTTTGCGTTCTTCGCAATGACATTGCCGTATGCATCAAGATAGTTAATCGTGGCGCTTACGCTCTTTGCATAATGAACCAAAACCGTCATGCTCTTTTCCGGATAGACAAAATCGTTGTCTGCCGAATCGGTGAAGCCGATGTAAGTATAACCCTTGATCGTAGGTACCTTAACCGAGAAATGCTTGCCGGGCGTGCCGGACATCGTTTTGCTCTTGCTGATCTGCTTATTGTTTTCGCCCGTAACATATTTGATTGTGACAACGCCCTTGCTTGCCGCAAACGCGGATGCACTTAATACAAAAACCATCATAAAGGCTAACAGCAGCGGCAAAATGCGTTTGATATTTTTCATTGTTTGAATCCCCCTTATTTGTAATTAATACGGCAGCGCCGCAAGCTTTACATTCCTTTATACGCGAAAAAGCATAAGTGTTAGGTTCTTCTTTTTTGTTTCCCCATCTTCTTTTTTCGCGGCTCCCCGTCTTCTTTTCGTTTTTCGCCGTTATCCTTGTTCGCAGCGGGCGGCACAAGCGCGTCCCTGCCAAAGCCGATCAAGTCCTCTCTGCCGGCTTTTATCAGTGCCGCACGTGCTTTAGCGCGGTACTGCGGCATAAAATACTGCATCAGCGCCCTTTGCATTTCCTTTTCGGCAGGCGAGCGCGGAACGTATACTGGCTTCATCGTTCGCGGATCGGTTCCCGTATAATACATACAGGTTGAAAGCGTACCCGGCGTAGGATAAAAGTCCTGCACCTGTTCGGGTCTTTGCCCTGACTTTTTCAAATATAACGCAAGCTCGATTGCCGCGTTTAGATCGCTTCCGGGATGGGAGGACATAAAATACGGGACAATGTACTGCTCCTTTTGCAGCTTGGCATTGATCGCACCGTATCGTTGCACAAAGCGGTCGTACAGGCCATGCGCGGGCTTTCCCATATAATAAAGCACAGCCTCGTCCACATGCTCGGGAGCCACCTTCAGCCGTCCGCTGACGTGATACTTGGACAGCTCTCTCAAAAAGGTATCGTCCTTATCGTACATCACATAATCATAGCGGACGCCGCTTCTGACAAACACTTTTTTCACATTGGGAAGCATTCTCAGTTTTCTTAGAAGCTCCACATAATCCGAATGATCCACCTCTACATTCGGACAAGGCGAAAAGCCGAGGCACTGTCTGTCCGGACAGGTTCCGCTTTGCATTTGTTTTTTACAGGCTGGCTTGCGAAAATCCGCCGTAGGACCACCTACGTCGTGTATGTTTCCCTTATAATTCGGCATTTCTGTCATGGCGGCCGCTTCTTTTAGCAGCGACTCGTGACTGCGGCTTTGCACGATGCGCCCTTGATGAAAGGTCAAAGCGCAAAATGAGCACGCGCCGAAGCAGCCACGGCAGGAGGTCAAGGAAAACTCAACTTCGTCAATCGCGGGAATATGCTCTTTATAAAACGGATGCGCTCTTCTGCTGTAGGGCAACTCGTAAACATCGTCCAGTTCAACGCGAGAAAGCGGCATCGCGGGCGGGTTTTGAACGAGATACCGTCCCTCGTCCTGTTCCTGCACGAGGCGGCTTCCGCGAATAGGATCCTGCTCGCGGTACTGGGTCATAAACGCCCGAGCGTACGCCTGCTTATCCGTGCTGATCTGCGCGTAGCCCTCGATCCTTTGATAATCATAAATGCGGGAGAGATCCTTTGTCATCACGCAGGTGCCGGCGATGTAAGTAATATCCTCCGCCTTCAAGCCGCTTGCGAGCGCATCGGCAACCTCTACGATCTGCCGTTCGCCCATGCCGTAAATAAGGATGTCGGCGCCTGCATCGCTTAAGATGCTGCGCCGCACCTTATCCTCCCAATAGTCATAATGCGCGAAACGGCGAAGGCTCGCTTCGATTCCGCCGATGATGATAGGCAGGCCGCTCCCCTTAAATGCGCTGCGTATTCGGTTACAGTATACAAGAGTCGCCCTGTCCGGCCTTTTTCCGGGGACGCCGCCGGGCGTATACGCGTCCTGTGAACGCCGTTTTTTTGAGGAGGTATAGTGGTTCACCATGGAATCCATGTTGCCCGCGCTTACCAAAAACGCAAGCTTAGGCGCCGGAAAGCGTAAAAAATCTTTATCGCTGTGCCAGTCCGGCTGTGCAATAATTACAACGCTGTAGCCGTTTCTCTCCAGTACGCGAGAAATGATCGCAGGGCCAAATGCGGGATGATCCACATAGGCGTCGCCGATCACATACACAAAATCAGGCCGTTCAATGCCACGGCTCCGCATTTGAGCGCAGCTCATGGGTAGAGCCTGATTCTGATCGTTTTCTCTTTCTAGCATAGCTTAAATGTACTGCAAAATCATGCGTAAATCAACAAATTTCTCAGCCGATCGTCAAACGGTGAAGCTTCCCGTCGTTTTTTAGGGCGATCTTTCCGCTCTTTTTCGTATCCTTTACACAGATTTCGTAGGTGGTATCTTGATACCTATATCTCGCCGTAAAGCCATCGCGCCGAGCCGGCTGCACATATAAATACTCCTTTTTTCGGCGGATTCCGAGCAGATACTCAGTGCCTAAGGTATACAGATACCCCGCTGCCCCCGTATACCATGTCCATCCCGAGCGTCCGGCATGTTCCCCTCCATACACGTCGCCCGCCGCGACGTAGGGCTCCGCCTTGTAGCGCTGCTGTCCCTGCGGTGTGGACGTATGCGAAATGGGCAGGAGCATCCTAAACAGCTTTTCCGCGATCTCCGTTTTTCCTAAGGCGCAAGCCGCCATGACCGCCCAGCAGGCGCCGTGCGTGTATTGTCCCCCGTTTTCGCGTATGCCGGGCAGATAGGCTTGTATGTATCCCGCCTGATGTCTATCCTTGGGTGAAAAAGGCGGTGATAACAGCTTAAGTATGCCCGCCTGTTCGTCAAGGAGCATCCCGAGCATAGAATCAAAGGCCTCCGCTGCGTGCGAAACGCCCGCAAGCACCGCCCATGCCTGCGTGATGCAGTCGATCGCGCAGGCTTCCCCGTCCCGCGTGCCAAGCGGCGTCCCATCAGAAAAGTAGGCGCGGCGATACCATGCGCCGTCCCACTGCGCCTCGCAGGCTTCGCGTAAAGAGAGCGCTTTTTCTTTGCAGGTCTTTGCATATTCGCTATCGCCAAGCTGCGCGGACAAAAGCGAAAAGCGGTCAAGAATGCACAGCAGAAAGAAACTGAGCCATACGCTTTCTCCCCCGTCCTTGCCCACCAAATCCATCGCGTCGTTCCAGTCGCCGCCGCCCATCAGACAAAGGCCGTGCGCGCCAAAGTCCATACTCTCTATCGCCTTTTTGCAGTGTTCATACAGCGTCGCAGAGCGCTCTGAAGACTGCATGTCGCAATACAGATCCTTTTGCTCTGCTTTAAGCGGTACGTCCTCCAGATAAGGCTGCTCGCTTTCAAGGATTTCCATATCTCCGGTCGTATCCAGATATTCAAGCAAAGCATAGGGCAAAAAGAGTCTGTCATCGCGGATATGCGTCCGTACCCCGCGCACCTTCCCTTCACCCGGATGCCACCAGTGCAGCACATCCCCTGCTTCAAACTGCACGCCAGAGCAAAAGAGAATCTGTGATTTCAATCGTTCGGGCGCGACCAGTTTGAGCGAGAGCGTATCCTG
>CAZNJN010000058.1:0-10895 GCA_964573365.1 uncultured Oscillospiraceae bacterium | reverse complement strand
GGGATCGATCGATACTATGACGAACGCATGCTTTGAATCATCTTTGCATGCCATTCCGTGTCATACAACGTGGCATACGTACAAATATTTGATTGATATTCTGCTGCAAAATCTTATTAATTCTAAGACACTCACCGTGAAACTGATCTGTGAGCAAGAAAAATCCCCCCGAAAAACGAGGGGATTTCATCGTTTGGCCCAGCCCACGAAAGCAGATACATTGAAACGCTAGCTTTCGAAACGGTTGCCGGCGGTTGCAATCACCACACAAAAGCCCTACCGCCGCTTTGCCGCGCGCCGTTTGCCCGCCGCCGAAACGGTAAGCCCCGCGCCACTCAGCAGCGCGAGCGACGCAAGCAAACCAAGCGGCGCACCGTCGCCGGTTTTCGGCACGTCCGCGCCAAGGTCGCCGGCAGGTACCGGCACGGGGCCGGGCTGCGGAATCGCCGTAAAGCTGACGTATTTGTAGCTCCCCACATTCGCCTTGTAAACAGCCTCTGTAATCGTAGCCGCGTTGGTTCCGGACATGTCGGTATCGGCCTTGATCGTATACTTGCTCCAATCCGCCGTATCAATCCGCGCGGAGG
The DNA here is from genome assembly GCA_964573365.1 of uncultured Oscillospiraceae bacterium. GTDB lineage: Bacteria > Bacillota > Clostridia > Christensenellales > CAG-138 > JAQVRG01. The sequence continues at coordinate 10,308 of CAZNJN010000058.1, read as the reverse complement.
TTGCAAGCGTCTGCCCTGCGGCCGTCAGCGTTGCGGGGTACTGCAGGACGATAGCATTGGCCTCAATCCCATATCCTCCGCCGGCGGTATCGTTGCTTGCAACAGACAGCGCGCCGTTACCGGTAAAAACGAGCGTAATACCGGTAATTGCGGAGTCAGTTGAGAGAGCGCTCAGCTTGAAAAAACTCGCGCCCTCCAATTGCACATAAAACGGGGTCGGATCGGCGGAGAAAACTTGGATCCCTATATCGGTAATGCCGGTCTGCCCCAAATTTCGCAGTTGCAGCGCATTGCTCGTGAAGTGCGCCGTCCAACCGCCCGGATCCGAGCCTGAAGTTCCACCGTCCTTATAATACGGCGTACCCGCGCTCAAGGCCAGTCCGCCTATCGTGACATGCGAAATCGCCATCGCCCTGCGCGGCAGCACCGTCAGGCACAGCGCGCAAATCATGAGCGCACATAAAGCCGCCGCAACCGTCCGTTTCATCCGCATACCAACTTCTCACTTCCCTGCCCCATACGGCATTCCCCCAAAATGGTCGGCCAATTCTTGCCTATTTTTGAATCCAGTGAAAGCCCTACCGCCGCTTTGCCGCGCGCCGTTTGCCCGCCGCCGAAACGGCAAGCCCCGCGCCACTCAGCAGCACGAACGACGCAAGCAAACCAAGCGGCGCACCGCCGCCGGTCTTCGGCAGCGCGGTCACGCACGCCATCAGCGTGAGCATGGCGCTTAGCAGCATCGCAAGAGTCCGTTTCATCCGCATATTGTTCCCTCCCGCATTCCGAAAAAAGGCGTACCGCCCCCTATGACTCTACATTTAAAATTTTAATGGGAACAAGGGAGCCTTGCATAGGGCCGATTCTGAACAAAAACGGCCACTTTTTCAGAAAATAAACGTGTTGAATTCTTACTTGCCATGGACGAACAGCTTGGCGTATCTGTCGGTCAAACTGTGCTTGACGCGGCTTGTGGAAAGGTGCATGCGGCGCGCGGTTTCGGCTTAGGTTTTGTCGCGTACGTTCCATTTGGCTGCCGCTTCTTTTGCCGTGATACCGTCCATGGCGATCGCCCCCGCACCCAATTGCCGCTCCGATTCTAGTCGGAGATCCGACGATTTGCAAACGCTTTGAGCGGCGGAGTATCAAGGCAGGAGAGTGCATCGACCGGCGTCATGCGGATCAAGCATGTCGAGTAACAGAACCTCTCATGGGATCATCTAAGCATACGATTGTCAGAAGCAATACAATATGATAAACTTCATGAATCAAACGGTACGCTATTAGAGAAAGGATATCTTCTTGAACATGGAGGCAGAAAACCATCGGCGTCTTACTCCTGTTTTTAAGACGGCAGGGCGTGTTTTGCTTATTCTGTTACGCATTATTACTGTGATAATATGCGTTTCTTTCTTAGGCGATGTGTTTGATATGGCATCTGAAGCATTGACCGGGATAGCGATAGGCGACGCTCCATTATGGATATGGGTACCTTCGCTAATCATGATTCTTGGGGCTCCAATCTGTACCATTCTATTCTTGAATCAAAAAAAGTTGTGCGCCAAGGCGGAGAGATTTTCAAAAGTGCTTCCTTTCGTCGTTAGCATGATTGTTGTTTTGTTTTTTTGTCTCTTTTTGATATCAGTAAAAGGGCTTGCTGCAAGACATATGGGTACAGACCTCGCCTATGCGAATTGCATGTTATACTTCGGTATTTGCGTTTTGATAAATGCATTGACTCATGCGCCGAAGAACGGAAAGCCCCTTGCTAAGTGGCTGATACTGGGCGGCGTATGCTTGGCTCTTGGTTTCGTGTGTATATATATTGCAAGTATTACTCCATGCTGCACGGGCGGATAAAGTCTGCTAACATTTCTTTCTTTAGATGCAAGAAAACGCATGGCCTTTTCTGTTGTATTCCTGCGGGATACCAATGAACCGCGGCCGTTCTTAACGCGGCTTCGAATCCTTCCCGTTATCAACAAATCAAAAGACCGCTATTTGGGCGGTCTTTTGATTTGGCTGCGGAACTAGGATTCTCCGCTTCGCTCTCCGCCTGCTCGCTCATCCGCTCGCAGCCTGTCGGCGGCGCTCCTCTGCCGCTAAAAACGGTTCACAGGACCATTTTCTTAACGCGGCTTCGAATCCTACCCGTTATAAACAAATCAAAAGACCGCTATTTAGGCGGTCTTTTGATTTGGCTGCGGAACTAGGATTCGAACCTAGACAATACGAGTCAGAGTCGTAGGTGCTACCATTACACAATTCCGCAACAGCTTTAGTAAAGAAATCCCAGGATGCCGTTTTTCTCTCGCTATAACACCCGTCTCATAAAGACAGGCGGGTGCGCTACAGCGGCTTCTAAGAACTAAGATAAAATCAAAGCTCCATAGGCCAAACTGACTCGCGCTCCCGAAGTTATACTGTGGGTTTATAACCGAAAGATAACGCACACCACAGGATTTTGGTGGGATTAGTTGGGATCGAACCAACGACCTCTACGATGTCAACGTAGCGCTCTGACCAGCTGAGCTATAACCCCACGCGCAAATAATATTATACATATTCTTGCGAACATTGCAAGTTATTTTTTTTGCGTTTGTTTTATGCTATACTGTTTTACAGGGCAAAAAGCATTCGTTTTTACTGTAAAATCGCCATTTTACGGTATAATACGGAAAAATACTACAATTGGGAGCGGGAGAAAATGGCACATTTTTCGCAAGGCGTTACAAAGGATAAACTCAGCATGCTCTACTTCTTAAAGGCGCTCGGTCTAGAGGTTACGCGCGACCAAATCGTAACAGTCGGACTCCAATGCGAGATCCTTCCATATTTTGAAATGCAAAGTGTGCTGACCGCGCTCGAAGAGGTCGGCGCGATCGCCGCCGTTCCCCGTTCGTTTGGTCAAGCTTACTGCGTAACGCCGCTTGGGGACGAAGCATTAGAGCTTTTTCAGGAAGAGTTGCCGGCGTCGCTGCGCGCCACCTTAAAAATGTATGCAGAGGAAAACCGGCAGGCGATGAAGTACCAGACCCAATATGCCGCTACGATTACGGATCTGCCTAGAGGCACCTGCCTTGCTACCTTTCGCGCGCGAGAGAAAGATCATGAATTTCTCAATCTTACAATTATGCTGCCCGATCGTAAAACTGCCGAGAATGCCCGAGATCATTGGAAAGACAACGCTTCATCGGTTTATCAGTCCATCCTTGAAAAACTCATTCAGGCGCAAAATTAAGGCTTAAATGTACTGCTTTAGACGCTGCATGTTGTTTTCTTCGGTTGAAAGCAGACGCCATGCCAGATTTTTGCTTTCCTCATAGGCTTCGGGATAAAAGCGCAGGTCGCGAAACAGGTCAATATATCCCATCAAACTTCCCTGCAAAAGCATTTCGGCCATATGGCTGGAACTGTGATCCGCTTTCAAATTAAGGCTGATCGAGGAGTAAATGGGTAAACGTGCCAGCTTTTTAAGCGACTTTGGAATAGTTCCTGCATTAAACAGCAATCGCTCTGATTCGCTTAAAATCCGGTGATATTCTGCGAAGATTTCCGCCATAACATTTCTAAACTCCGTATCTTCGCAATCACGAATCAGCTTTCCAACAATATCGCGTCCCATTTCGGCGCTTTGATAGATGCTGTTCAATAATTCCGCATTTTGATTCAAAATAAAATCCTCCTATAACTCGTATTGCTACTATTGTGCGAGTTATAGGAGGTTTTTTATACTTCCGCTTTTATCCTTTAACCGCGAAGCATCCGCACCATTTCTGCGGGATCATCCGCTGTAAAAACGCTGTTTCCGGCGACTAATACATTTGCTCCCGCATTGATGCAAAGCTTGGCGGTTTCAGGCGATATGCCGCCGTCAACTTCAATATCAAGCTCAGGATGAAGCTGATCTGCCATTTGACGCAGCTTTTCTATTTTTCGCAGTACGTTGGGGATAAACTTTTGACCGCCCGCGCCGGGATTGACCGTCATGAGCAAAACCATGTCGCAGTCCTCAAGCACATATTCGATTGCGGCGGGCGATGTGGCGGGATTCAGTACGACTCCGGCTTTCATACCGGCTCGGTGGATGGTTTGCAGCGTCTTGTGAATGTGTGCGTCGGCTTCCGCATGGATTGTGATGATATCAGCTCCGGCAGCTTGAAAAGGATCAACATAGGTGATGGGATGCTCGACCATCAGATGCACGTCGATTGGAAGCTTTGTATGCTTACGAATATCACGGCAGAGCGCGGGACCAAAGGTGAGATTGGGGACAAAGTTACCATCCATCACATCAAAATGCACATAATCGGCGCCCCATCTTTCGACATTTTCGACGGCTTGTCCGAAGGCGGAAAAATCTGCCGAGAGAATAGACGGTGCAATTTTAATCATATTTTCGTTTCCTCTTTTCTTTTAATTCATTTAGGAGCACAAGGTATCTTTCATAACGCTGTTGATTGAATGCCCCGTTTGATAAGGCTTTTTTTACTGCGCAGTCCGGTTCGCTCACATGCAGACATTCTGAAAAGCGGCAGTCTGCGCGCAAGGATCGCATTTCCGGGTATAAGGCCGATAATTCCCAGGGCTCAATATCGCCTAGATCAAGTAGGCTAAAGCCGGGCGTATCCAATATAGCGCCGCCAAATACACTCCAAAGCTGCGCGTGGCGGGTCGTATGACGACCGCGTTCGGTCTTACGCGATAAATCGCCGGTCTGCGTATGCAGCTCGGGTAACACGCAGTTGAGCAGCGACGACTTGCCGACGGCGGATTGACCGGCAAAACAGCAGATACAGCCGTGAATTTCATCCTTGAGCGCAGATATCCCCTCGCCGGTCTTTGCGGATACCGTTAGCACCCGATAAGAGCAACCAGCATAGGCAAGCAGATATTTTTTTTTGCAGTCATCAGCTTGATCATCCCATTTGTTCCATATAATTACCGGCAGAATATGCAGCTGCTCGCATTGCAGCAGCAGCTTATCCGATAGCAGCAGATCCGGCTGCGGCGCGGAGACGGACAGGACGATCAGCAGCTTATCGATATTTGCTACAGCGGGACGAATTAATAAGTTTTTTCGAGGGAGAATTGTCTCAATTCTTCCTTCCCCTTCCTCTCCCTGCTCACAGCTAAAAACGACTCTGTCGCCCGGAACAGGTGTAATTCCGTCCTTGCGGAATTTGCCGCGAGCTTTGCAGATGTATTCGCGTTGGGTATCGTCACATATAGTATAAAAACTACCTACGCCCTTGAGTATGATTCCTTCCAAATTTCACCTCTTACTTGGTGGTCATAGAAAATACGGCTTTGCTGCTGCGTATCTTTTCACCGTTTAGATAGACTGAGACCGGATATTCACCGGAAACGTTCAAGTATCCCGTAAAGGAGACAGATTGTTGATCGCCCACGGGAAGAATCGCTGAATACAGTACAGTTTCAAGCTTTTCCGAGAGCTGGGCGGTAACGATAACATTCTTTTCCGCGTCCTTTACATCTACATTAAATGCGATATCCGCAGCGTAGTTGCCAAGGAAAGTACGTCCGACGTAAAGCTCTACCGGTGTGTTTTTTGCGACACTCATGCCGGAAGACGGCGCCTGCTTCATAATCATATTTTCTTGAGCGGCGCTTTCGGGCGTCATTGGATAAACGAGTACCTTTTCAAAGCCGCGTCCGATCACCGCGTCGATAGCCGCGTCAAGGGACTGATCCTTGAGCTGTGGCATTTCAATATTCAGATTCTGCTGTCCACTGATCCAAATGTTAATAATATCGTTTTTGTATACAGAGGTTTCCGCGACGGGATCTTGATTAAAGATTTGTCCGTCGGGCAGATCGCTTGCCATATAAACCGGATCGGACAGCTTGACGGAGGCGTCTTCGGCGGCGAGCATAGCTTCTTGCAGCGTCATTCCGATAAAGCTCGGTACGCTCGTATGATCGCTTCCGTTGCTCACAACGACGGTGATTTTATCACCGACCTTTCCCTTTACACCGCTCCCGGGGGTTTGACTGATAATCACACCCTCGTCATACTGCTCGCTGGGCATGCGGGTATCGCTTTCTACTAAGATAAAGCCTCGCAGGGAAGCAAGCTCCTTCGCTTCGGAAATTTTCTTTCCCTGAAAAGACGGTATAACGTAATCCTTACTGTCGATAAGCTTGCTTTCTCGCATAGCTTGTACCGTGAAAAACAGCGCGGTAAACATGCCAAGCACTAAAATGACGAGCAAGGCGATATTGCCAACGCTGAAATGAGATCTTTTTGCGGGAGCGGGTTGATCTTTTGAAGGCGGTTGCGTTTCAAGACGCGCAAATTTACCGTGCGGTTCGCGCAGCGCACGCCAAAGATCGGCGCGCATAGCCGCTGCCGTTTGATAGCGCAGCTCTATCTTCTTTGCCGTTGCTTTAATAACGACGTCGGAAAGGGCTCTTGGAATGCGGCTGTTAACCGCGATAGGGGGTTTGATGTCCTCCTGTAAATGCTTTATGGCGATTGCGACGGAGTTTTCCCCGCCAAAGGGTACCTGCCCTGTCAGCATTTCATAGAGCATGATGCCGCAGGAATAGATGTCGCTTTCCGGTCCCACCTGATCGCCGCGAGCCTGCTCGGGAGAAAGATAATGAACCGAACCGATCACATTTGTGCCGGCAAAGGTACGGGTTGTGGAGGCGGTATCGCGGGCAATACCGAAATCGGTCAGCATTGCGACACCCTGATTGGTAATCATCACGTTTTGCGGCTTTACATCTCTGTGGATGATACCGTTATTATGTGCGTGCTCCAGCGCGTCTAAGATCTGCGAAGCAACCGATACGGCTTCCTTGGGCGTTAAGGGACCATCTTCTCTAATGATGTCTTTAAGCGTACTGCCCTGCACATATTCAAATACGATGTAATGCGTATCTCCGTCTGTACCCACGTCAAAGGAACGAACAATATTAGGATGCGAAAGCTTGATTGCGGCCTTTGCTTCAAGCTCAAAGCGGCGTAAAAAGTCCGCGTCGTCGGCATGTTCTTCTTTAAGCACCTTGATAGCGACAATATTTTGCGTTTGCTCGTCGATGGCTTTATAGACGTTGGCCATACCGCCGCTGCCGATGTTTTCCAAGATACGGTATCGTTCAGAGATCCGTTTTTCCGTCAAGGTGTCGCTCATATTCAACGGCCCTCCTCATTTTTTACCAGTATGACGCTTATGTTGTCTGTAGAACCGCCGTAGAGCGCGTTTTTCACAAGCGCCTCACAGGCGGCTTGAAGCTCGTTCTCTTCCCGCAGTATACGCTCCATTTCCTTTTTTTCCAAGGAGGCGTACAGGCCGTCCGAGCAAAGCATCAATATATCGTTTTCAGCCCAGTCTTTTTCAAAAACGTCAAGCTTATCAATTTCTTTTGTACCGAGCGCGCTTGTGATGATATTTCTTTGCGGATGCGTCAGCGCTTCTTCGGGCGTGATGAAACCGGCGGCTACCATTTCCGCAACATAGGAGTGATCCTTGGTGATCTGAAAAAGTCCATCCTCGCATAAATGGTAAAGACGACTGTCTCCGACGTTGACGACGGTATAGCGTGATCTGAAAAGCAAAGCCATGACTAAGGTCGTACCCATGCCTCTGCATTCCTTTGTGCTGCGGGAATGCTCATAAATCGTTTGGTTAGCTTCTTCAGCGGCTTTGCGAAGCAATGCGTCGGGACGAAGACCGCCTCCGCGCTTTACGCATTCGGACGCGGTCTCAACTGCCAGACGGCTTGCCGTGAAGCCGGCATTGTGTCCGCCCATGCCATCTGCGATCATGACCAACGAGACTTCGCCTTTGACCGGCAGATATAGGCTGTCTTCATTTTTCATGCGTTTGCCTTGCTCTGATAATCCCGCGTAAATCATATGGAAGCTTCTCCTTTATTTTCTGTCCTTCAATACGCTGCGTCTGAGCTGACCGCAGGCGCCCTGAATATCCGCGCCCATTTCGCGGCGGATGGTCGCGGAGATGTGGCGTTTTTCAAGCCATTGCATGAACTGCTCGGCCTGTTTTCTGCTTACGCCCCGCAAATTGCGTTCCTCAACATGATTAAGCGGGATGAGATTGACATGTGCGTTGATCCCGCGGAGTCTGCGCGAAAGCTCGTCGGCGCATTTTTCATCTGCATTGAGCTGATCGATCAGCGCATATTCAAAAATAACGCGACGTCCGGTTTTTTCCGCGTAATCCTTTGCGGCGGATAAAAGCTCTTCGATGGAATAGCTTCTGCTTACCGGCATGATTTGAGCGCGAATCTGGTCGTTAGGCGCATGGAGGGACACCGAAAGCGTAACATGCGGCGCCTCCTTCGTAAAACGTCTGATCATGGGTACAAGACCACAGGTGGAAAGCGATATATTGCGCGGACTGATATTCTTCCCTTCCGGATCTGAAACCATGTGTAAAAAGCGCAGCACCTGCTCGTAGTTGTCAAGCGGTTCGCCGCTGCCCATAAGCACGATGTTTGTTACCGTGCGCACAGCGCCCTCCGCGCTCGGCACATCCTTTTCTACGCAGCTAATAAAACTGAGCATTTCTCCCGCCGTAAGATTTCGTACACAGCCTTCGAGGGTCGAGGCGCAAAACGCGCAGCCCATGCGGCAGCCGACCTGCGTGGAAATACAGAGTGTGTTTCCATAATTATACCGCATAAGCACGCCTTCCACCAGATTTCCGTCCTCCAAAGAAAACAGGTATTTTCTGGTTCCATCCTGCGCGGAAATCCGCGTGTCATACACGCTGGCTCCGCCAAAGGGAATCATGGAAAGACGGTCTCTGAGCGACTTTGGTAAATTGCTCATTTCCTCTGGCCGAACGCCCTTTGCAAGCCATGAATAAACCTGCAAAGCCCGATATTTAGGTTCTCCCAGCGCCTCCGTAAGCGCGAGCAGTTCCTCCTTATTCATGGAAGAGAGGCAAGTTTCACTCATTTGGTTTTCTCCATTTTCGCAATAAAAAATCCTTCCGTCTGATGCAGGTGCGGAAATAGCTGCAGCATACCCGTTCGCGCTTCTTCCTGCATGGAAGCGGGAACATAGGAGTTTAAGCCGATCAGCTTAAACTCGGTATTCCGTTCTAAAAAGGAGAGGATTCTCTCTTCATTTTCTTGTCTTGAAATCGTACAGGTCGAGTATAGAAGAACGCCGCCCACTTTTACATAGCCGCAGCAGCAGTCCAAAATGGCTCTTTGGATTTGTGCAAGAGATGCGATCGCTTCTACGCTTTGATGATAGCGAATATCCGGCTTATTGGGCAGACCCAGACCCGAGCAGGGGACATCGAGCAGCACGCGGTCATAGCATCCGCGCAAGCTTTCATCAAAAACGGAAGCGTCGCGGCACACGCTTTGTACGTTTTGTATGTGCAGCCGATCCATACTCGCTTGAATAAGCTCAATCCGGTGCGGATGCAGATCCCATGCGTCGATCCTTCCCGTATTTTGCATGAGCGCGGAAATGTACGCGGATTTTCCTCCGGGCGCGGCGCATGCGTCAAGAATGCGTTCGTTCGCTTTTGGATCAAGCGCGCGACAAACAAGCATGGCACTTTCACTTTGCACGGTGATTTTCCCAGCGTCAAATAACGGACTTTTTGTCGGTGAGTAGCCTTTTTCAATATGAAAGCATTCGTTTACGATCCCGCCGTGATGATAGACTACGGATTTTTCATCAAGGATGTTTTCAAACTCGGCCATTGTATATGGAGGCTGTACGCGAAAGCTTGTACCTTGTTGCCGATAGGAAAGCATCGCTTCGGTAAAATCCGCGCCATACACCGAAAGATACTCTTTTACTAGAAATCGAGGATAGCCATATTGCAGGCTTAGTCTGGACTCAATATCTTGGGGAAAAGGCGGGAGGTTGTTTTCTTCGTCCATTCGCCCGATTGAACGTAGTACAGCGTTGACATATCCGGAAAGCGCCGATTTTCCGATTTCTTTGCTTAATTTGACACTTTCACTGCACGCCGCGTGCGAAGGCGTGCGCATATAAAGGATCTCGCAAATGCCGATACGAAGAATATTTCGGATCTGGGGCTGAAGTCGTCCTTTTGCTGTCGTGGCGATATAAAAATCTATTGCGTAGAGATGTTCGAGTACGGCGTATACCAAAGCGCTGACCCATGCGGCGTCTTCAGCGGGCAAGGATTGTAGCGAATCTTTGAGATAAAGATTCGCATACGCGCCATGCTCCAGTATATTGTTAAGCGCCTCGAGCGCATAGCGCCGGCGACTCAAAGAAACACCCTGCCAAGCATCTCGTGCCCGCGCAAAAAGCTTTTTGCATCG
>CAZNJN010000057.1:7912-10927 GCA_964573365.1 uncultured Oscillospiraceae bacterium | reverse complement strand
GAACAGCATCCTGTAAATCCTTTTTGCGTTTTGCGAGCTCTCCCTTTTCTTTTTCGATCTCGTACCGCTTTTTGACCTGCTCCGGTGTTCCGACCTCGCCGGTGAGCCTATCGACCAGCGTGTTCAGCATCCATTCCGGGCAATGGCTGGTTACTTGACGCGGAATGATCTCACTTTTCATGGGGTGGTTCTTATAATCGAACATATCCAGTATCGCCGGATTCTGGTTGAGTTTCACAAGTATGAGCTGTCCGTCGGGAAGGCATCTTAATTCGTCGGGCGTCATGAGCTGCCTCTTGCCCTCACCCATGTTGGCCGAATACTCATCATTCCATTGCACCGGCAGGAGCGTATGTTTTTTTATTCTTGTGCCGGACGTGATGATCGTCATTGTGCCAAGGATCTCCGACAAGTATTTGAGCTGGTCAGGGTCAATACCGCCGCCCATAATGAGCAGGTACTGACTCGCATTTATAATCGTTCGCCAAATCTCTGTCTTCGCGTACAAGTCCTTCAGCTGACTTATGCTCTGCACGACCGTCGATATCCTTATGTTACGACCGCGGGCGGTCGTTAGCGTCTGCTCGAAGCCCGGTATCGCACCCAGATTAGCGAACTCGTCCAGTAGAATGTTGACCGGTACGGGGCAGCTATTATTTGGTTGGCTATCTGCGTATGCGTATAGCTGGGAAAACAAAAACGTGAAAAATGTCGCTGTCAAAAATTGGTACGTGTTCTTGGTGTCCTTCATAATGACGAAGTATGCGCACTTCTCACGGCCCGGCAGCGAAAGGTCTATTTCCGACTGCTCTGTAATGCTCTCAAGCTCGGGCGTATTGAAGTAGCGCAGCCGCTGCGCAAGTCCTGCGTAGATGTTCGCTATCAGCTTCTCCGGGTTTTGCGCAAACGCGCGTGCGGGGTTATAGGTCGGCGACGGGCAGCCCCGCTCCGGCGGCTTAATGACGCTGTTATTATTGAACAGCTTCTGCAAGTCCATTGCACCAATACGCATAAGGTTAGAATACAGTGAGCCTATGGAGCATGTGCTGCTCATATTCTCATCATGGTAATCGCCATGGCTCAATTCGTTCATTGTGAAAGAGATGAGCGCCGTCATGAGTTGTTCAGCACTTTCGCCCCAGAACGGGACATCACCTATACCCTGCGTGTTCACGATAAAGATTCTGACGAAAGCCATTACCGCTTCACTGTCGTACTCGCCGTGTTGGTCCACGAATACCTCAAATGGGTTCCACGAATCACTATGCAGCATTCCCTCTTTATCTTTCACATTGAATGCCCGGACTGTATATCCGTGCTTCCTCAGCATGATGTTCGTGTCTCGGTAAAGCTCGCCTTTAGGGTCTGTCACAATAAGGCTCTCACCCCTGCCGACTGTCTGGAGAATGTGCGGCATGATATACGAGCGTGTCTTACCACGACCGGGTGGGCCTATGATAAGCATGTTTTGGTTATCTGGGTACGGTGTCTTTTTTGTCGCTACCAAAACCCTTTTCGGATTTCTTATTTTGTTTACGACCGTGTTGTCCATGTGGATCTGCCCGAATATCGTTCCTGTGATGTTTTCTATGTACCCGACGTCGAATTGTTCATGCAGCGTCTTTTCGTCGATCCAGTCCGCAGTACCATATGTCCCTGTGCTGCTCACTTCGAAATTGCGGGGGTCCTTCGTGCTCGAATGGAACCGCTTTCGCTGTGCTACCGTTTTCAAGAGCGCAAAAAGCAGCACGCTATCCGTCAGCAGCATCAGGATCTTTCCGGTCAGTGTCGTAAACGCATATTCTATGACCGCCTTCGCACGCAGGTCGGTATAGAATATCTCGTACGAGCCTTTAATAAGGCGCGTCAGCTTCTGACCCCAGTACCCGCCGACATAAACGCCTATACAAAAAATCGCCGCTACTGCGACGATGATGATTATGGCATTCAACAGCCTCTTCTTTGTTGTGCTCATCGTTAACTCCCTATGTTTATTTGCGGCTCGCTTCGCTCGCCTTTCTACTCCGGCGCGCGTTAAACACGCTCGAAGTACAAGTGCTCTTTCCAGTATTCTTCTTCTGCTTTCATTTCAGACGCGAAGTACGACTTATACACGCTCGTACTGTGGGCCTCTACCTCAATGCCCTTTATCCTGCAGGTGTCGGCAAGCTGTCGCACCATGTCGGCCTGCCAGTCATAACACACGACGACGTACTTGTTGATGGATGTGTTACTTTCTATGATGAAGTCATAAAGGCTATGGAGATCACAATCCAAAAAGTAATAATAGAACGTATTTTGGTTTTCCTTCTCCATGACCGTATAGTGCCGACCTATCCCTTCGCTCTTTCGCGTATATGCATGTATTTCGCACAGTTTATCCCGCCATCCATCCATGACGAGTACCCTAAGGGCAAACATTCCTTCTTTAGTCAGGGGAATATAATGCATATGCTGATACACGCGGTTGAATATGGTCGGGAGTTCATAATAGTTGTCGTTATCTTTTTTGAAATTGTATTTCAAAAATGGGTTCGTGCAATATTTCAAGGCCACATCCATATCCGTTCCGAACACTATCGCGTTTTGCATCCTATACGGTTTCCAATCGAGTTCCTGCATGGTTTTCGGGTACCAATGCTGCATCACATAATATATGGTATCCGCTAACTGTGATTCGCCTTGGTTATTCCACGAGTAGGACGACCGCCCATAATTGTACACTACATAAAGGCCGCCGGCTGACACGAGGGCTCCGAACATTCGGGTGTGTCCGCTTATGGGATGTTCCATGAGTTCCGTGAGGTCGAACTTTGAAAGAAAATGTGGCGTCTTCGTATTGAAGCTGTCCGCTACGCCGCCGCCCATGCTCCATGGCCGATATACTTTATCGGCCGCGAACGTTGTAATTCCGGTCTTATACATCATTGCCACGATCTCGCTCATCCTCATGCGGCGCGTTATTCTCTTTTTTGTCTCGTTGATTTTTCCGTCCGGCGCCATACTCAAAAAGTG
>CAZNJN010000057.1:0-7812 GCA_964573365.1 uncultured Oscillospiraceae bacterium | reverse complement strand
ATGCAGTTGTCAAGCTTGTTACATCCGCGTTTCTTTGCAACCTTCAAATCTTTCTTGGATTTTGCAGAGAATTCAATTTCCATCATCGCTACGCTCTATAAATGCACTGTCCTCATTTCGGTACTCCGACCGCATGAACATTGCAAAACGATTGAGCGCCCAGACCATGTCCAGTTTGCCGTTTTTGACAAAGCATGAGCAATCGTCAGCAATATAGGCAAACTCCTGTTTCCCCGTCGCAAAAACCGAGATGTAGTAATCCAAGATAATCGTTTCAAAAATGATGTTTGATACGGCAACTTTACCTTTATCATCTTTTATTATTCCGTACATTATTCCAAGATCTATATCCGGGTTTCACACCTGATACGCAACGGGTGTACCATTCGCAAGCATCTGGCGCATCAATTCTCCAAATGATGGATAGTTCACCAGATTCTTAATGGCATCATCAAATAAAGTATTATTCGTTGTTAAAATGAGTTTACCATGCTTTCAGGCAGCAAGCAAGTGAAGCCCGAAATGATTAGTTTTATGCACTGTAGAGCTACAATACATGTTGGGCAATCACACTACTCTCAACCCAGGTAAATAGCCATACCCATTATTGAACGGGTGTTTCAGGACAACCGCCTCACCCCGGCTATCATCCTTTGCCCCGCCAGAAAGCTTTCCATGCAGACCAGCGAGATGTTTCGGAATCTATCCCAGCACAAAAATTCAGGGTGATCAGCGTTTATGGCGGCCAGCCTGCCAGCGTGCAAATTCGTGCTCTCCGCACGGGACGCTGATCATTGTGGGGGGTATCCCCGGGTGCATCAAAGACCTGATCACGCGCAATGTTGTCAAGCTGAAAAACATTTGCTTTGCCGTGATTGACGAAGCGGATGAAATGCTGGATTATGGCTTTTTACCCGATATCCGGCATATCCTCTCAGAGGACGGGAAGAAATTGCCGGTTGTCACCCATCTGATTCAGGAAGCGTCTCCCCGGCTTATGCTGATTTTCTGCAATATCCGACGGCGTATGAAAAACGTCGTTCTATTTTTATTGCTTATTTCATGATTTTCAAAAAGCTTTTGCTATGTTCGTTGGATTTTTCGATTGGCGTTGATCGCTCCAGGAGTATCTTTATGTCGTCGTAAAGAGAATCAAGTTGGGAAATAAGTTTTCGCTCGAGAAATAAGATTTTTTCCTGACGTTTTTGTTCAAAAGATAAGATTTTCCCCTGAGCAGCGGAAATATCTTCATCCATCCGGGCTAATCTCTCATCACTCAGCGTCTGTTTCCCTTCTATCAGTGTAAGCCGCTCATCTATTCGTATAAGATGCTCGTTCATTTTGCTGAGTGTTTCGAGAACCAATTTTTCGTTTTCCATAATAAATTCCATTCCGCCGCCGACCGCTAGCGACTCAAATCGTAATGAAAAGCGTGAGCGGATGCACGGTCAGCATCCACATGGTATACTGATTTTGAGGGGAAGCACACTACAAAGCCCGGTAGGAGGAATTGAATTCACTTCTTCGCAAAAGTCAGTATAATAAACAGAGTAAGGATCGCCTTTCAAGCACAAGTCAGTGGCTGGAGGTTGACCACCGCATACTGTGTGATCTCATGGAACTGGGTTGTTCCAGCTATGACACTGATTATACATCTCCTCCGAGTTCAAAGCAACGATGCAACAGCGGTCCGCTGTTGCTTTCCTCCGGCTCGTCGCCGCCGACGACCGTAATGTCCGGCTACAGCGTAGCGTCCGGTACAGTTTCTTTTTCGGTATACTCGCTCATATTGGCCTTGCAGAACGGGCAGGAGATGTTGCCGTTCTCCGTAAGGAAAGCCCGTCCCCGGTTCAATGGTGACCGGCGTATCCGTATCGGGCGTCGCGGTGGCAGTAGGCGTTGGATTATAGCAATCCAAGGCATGTCCAAGGCAAATTATTTCAGTTTACAACACGCGCTGCATGTGTTAAAATAAAAAAGTATTGTCATGCATTAAAAACGGGATTTTTCGTTTAGCTATTATGAATCCAAGGACTCTTTAGACTGTTGCATCGAAGATACGCGTGGACGGAAATTGAGATCCGTCCCATACAAGCGGAGTGTTCCAACTCCGCCAGCGGAATAGCAACAGGCATAAGAGCGGGCATGTCCATGGACTGTGCACGATCTGTTTGCACAGTCTATTTTTATTGAATCATGGAACAGAAAGAACGAATTATGAACTATCAAGAACTCCTGTCCGCACCCATGCGGGAAACGTTGGCGCATATCGGTTATGCGAAGCCCACTCCCATTCAGAACCAGACCCTGCCCCTGCTGTTGGAGGGGAAAGACCTCATTGGCATTGCACAGACCGGCACGGGAAAAACCGCCGCCTTTGCCGTACCCATTATTGAACGGGTGTTTCAGGACAACCGCCACACCCAGGCCATCATCCTTTGCCCCACCAGAGAGCTTGCCATGCAGACCAGTGAGGTGTTTCGGAAGCTTTCCCGGCACAAAAAGCTCAGAGTGATCAGCGTTTATGGCGGCCAGCCTGCCAGCGTGCAAATTCGCGCTCTCCGCGCGGGGGCGCAGATCATTGTGGGCACCCCCGGGCGCATCAAAGATCTGATCGCGCGCAATGTTATCAAGCTGAAAAACATTCGCTTTGCCGTGATTGACGAAGCGGATGAAATGCTGGATTACGGCTTTTTACCCGATATCCGGCATATCCTCTCATTTGTTACGGAGCAGCACCAGACCATGCTGTTTTCCGCCACCTTCAGCCCTGAAATTGCGGGCGTTGCCAAGCAGTTCCTTCAGGAACCGGCTCAGGTGGAAGCAGGCGTGAAGAACGAGCCCATTAAAACCGTAAATCAGCTGTGTATCAAGGTTGAGGACGGTAAGAAATTGCCGGTTGTCACCCATCTGATTCAGGAAGCGTCTCCCCGGCTTACGCTGATTTTCTGTAATACCCGCCGGCGTGTGAAAAGCGTCGCCAGGGAGCTGAATGAAAAAGGAACAAAATCCGCATGCCTTCATGGGGATCTTTCTCAGAAACAGCGTGACTGTGTCATGCAGGCGTTTCGAAGCGGTGAAAGCCGTGTGCTGGTGGCTACAGATGTGGCTGCAAGGGGCATCGATGTGGACAATATCGATCTGGTCATCAACTATGACGTGCCCGAAAAGCCCGAGTATTATGTCCACCGCATCGGACGCACGGGAAGAGCGGGTCGCTCCGGCACAGCCTGCACGCTGGTCAATACCAGAGACAAATCAAATCTGCTGACCATTAAGAGACGCTATCACGTTTTGCAGGCAAACTAAAAGAGCGGTATAAGCATCGCCAATACATATCCCCCGGCATAGCTGGGGGATATCATTACGCAGAATATAAAGAATTCTTGAATTGGTGGCGTTGAACTGCGCTTTGGGAGTAAGTTTGAAACAATAGGTCGCAGATCCACTTAGCGTCCTTGCGATCGGTTTTATTTCCCTTCTGAGGCTTGGTGTACTTGGGATGGGCAAGGGTAACAAAACAGGATTTCTCAAGGATATTGAACACCGGAATCCAGTATTTCCCTGCCGATTCCATACAGACCTCAGTGCAGGAATGCTGTGCAAGCCAAGCTGCCAGCTCCCGAAGACCCTTGGAAAAGGAAGAGAAACGAGATCCCTTGTACTCGGTTCTTCCATTGGCGTCTGTAACGCCAATACAGGCATAGATCCATGTTTTATGGACATCTAAGCCGCAGCAGTTGTTTCTGTGGATTTTGAACACAGATTACCTCCCATTAGGAATTGGGAAGCGATCGCATTGACTGGTCATCCGGCAAAATCGAGTCGATTCGGAAGAGATAAGTTTACGGGCTACGGTTTGCGCCATTCGTTGATGCCTTTACGGACGACCGACACCATATAAAAATGCGGAGTTGCCGCTATACGCCCCGCCACTCACCCCCACGGGTTCTGTAGTTTACGACACTTCCCGTGAAAAAGTATAGCAAATATTATCCATTTGCGATAGCGCACCTACGTTTCATAACCCCGTTGGTGCCTTTCGCGGAAAGGCGAATTATAAAAATGAAAAAGGTATATAAGGCGGATGCAATTGAGACAGCTCCGCGTACTATGGACAATTCACACAAGAAAAGCGCCGTTCAGCCTTCGTAGCGAATCACCATGCAAAGGCGCGTGATATCCGCGCAATGGCTTGCATAGGTATGGGGCTGATCGGCGCCATAACAGATCGATTGCCCCGCCTTTATCGTATAATGCTCCTCTCCCACCGTCAAATCCAGCGTTCCCTCGTAGATGAGCACAAACTCCTCCGTACCCTGTGCGTGGGGTTCGGATTCGGAGCTTGCGCCTGCGTCAAGCTCCAGATACAGGATCTCGAAGCTGCGGTTTGCCTGCGCGGGAAAAACCGGATAGAGCCTAAAGCCCTTTCTGCCGTTGCCGAGCGGAGTGAGCGACTTATTATCGATCACCTGCGCCCGCAGCCTTTCTTCACTCATCAGCGCGGTAAAGGATATTTTCAGTCCCGTGCTGATCTTCCATAGCGTTGCTACCGAGAGTCCGCAGACTCCGCGCTCGATCTGCCCAAGCATACTTTTGCTTACGCCCGTAGCTTCCGCCACCTCATCAAGCGTAAGGCCGCGTTTTCTTCTAAGCTCACGCAGGTTGGCAGCGATCACTAGGTTTAAGTTCTCCGCTGAATCAGCCGTCATGTATTTCCCACCTCACAAATAAATTAGACGCCCTCCTGCCCGCTTTTTATACGGGATACTCCTGATCCACATTGAAGTATCGATCGTAAACCAACGCGGCGCAGCCAACGGCGCTCATGTGATTGCCAAAGGCGGCCGGAGCAAGGCGGATTCCTCTTGCTTCTATCTGCTCGTTTACCTCCTTCATCTCCTCGCTCAAGCGCGGTAAAAACTCCTTATATCCGGTGAGCTTGGAGCAGATCACCATGGTATCGGGATCCATGATGTTGCAAAGCCACGAGCTGGGCAAAACAATTTCGTGGATCGTATCGTTCATAAGCTGGATAAGCTCCTCGTCCCCGCGATTGCAGGCGTCTACAATCGCATCGATGGAAAGCGCTTCACGGGAACGGTCGAGCTCGTCCTTAAAACATTGGAAAAGCCCGACGCGGAAGCCGTCCTCTACCTTCATACATAAAGCTTGATAGGTGATTTCCGTGTTGTAGCAGCCCTTTCGCCCGCAACGGCAAATGCGGTTTGATCCGTCCACCTTAATATGGTCGAAATCTCCAAAGCGACTGTGCGCGCCGCGAACAACCTTATTATTAAACACAGCGCTGATTTTAAAGCCGGAGCGGATATTGATAATGACCGCGTCCTTGCAAATGCCTTTGTTTTCAACCCACTTATACGCAAGCGCCATACAATCAACATTTTCGCAGAAGAAAACCGGATAGGGGAAACGAGCCTCGACGCTCTCTCTAATATGAACGTCTTCCCATTCAGGAACCTGCATATAGCGCTTAACAATTCCCTTTTCCTCGTCAATATCGCCCGGAATACCGATGCCGATGCCTAATATCCGTTCGGCGGAAATGTGACTGTTTTGGATCGCGCTTTCGATTTCAGCATTGACGGAAGCAAGCAGACACTCTACCGAGCGATCCTCTCCAAAGGGCAAATAGGCTTTATGGAGGATCTTCTTATTCAAATCAAGCACTACGGTATAAATCCCGTCGCTGAAAAACTCGACGCCCACCATATAGTAGCGTTCCCCGTTAATGGAATACATCACCGGAGGGCGGCCTACGGAGGGCTGCACTCCCTCTACGCTTTTGATAAGTCCTTTATCCAGCAGCGATTTGATATTAGCGGTGATGGTCGTCGTGCTCATGCCGCTCAATTTGCTTAGATCATACTTGTGTACCTGCGTATGGACATCCAACAGCAGCATGATTTTATTTTCCGCCCGATTGTTTTTCAGAAATGCAGAGCGCATATTGTCCGTCCTTTTTTACTTTTGTAAAATATTATGCTGTAGTATTTGCGTAATTTTGACTTTATATCCGCTTGACAACATTTATTATAAGCATATATAATTACTTTAGCAAGCATTATTTTATAAAAAAATAAAAGGTCGTGATCAAGAATGGAAGATTTTTCTTACGTCGGTGCAGAAGAGCTGCTTAAAAAAAGCAAGATTCCCCTGGAAATTGTTGATACTGAGGATGATATTTATCACGATATGGCGCGTCTTATGTTCGAGGAGATCGAGCGGAACAACGTCCTGCAGAAAAATACCGTTTTTATCGTTCCCGTGGGGCCTGTGTTCCAGTATCGCCGCTTTGCGCGCTTGGCAAAAATGAAAAGCTTAGATTGCTCCAAGGTCTACATTTTTAATATGGATGAGTATATGCTCAATGAGCATGATATGCTCCCCCTGTCTCATCCGTTAAGCTTTCATGCGTTTATGAATAAGGAATTCTACCAGCGTTTGGAGGGCGTAAGTGAGATCCCGCTCTCGCATCGCTTTTTCCCCGAGCCCGGCAACGAAGGCGCCCTGTACGAAATCATGCAAAAGCTTGGCGGCGTAGATATCGCCTTTGGCGGCATAGGGATCTGCGGCCATATCGCCTTCAACGAGGTTCCCCTTGAGGATGATCCCATCACCGACGCGGATTTTTCCCGTTTACCCACACGCATCCTCAAGCTCACGAAGGAAACACGAACCATCAACTCAGTCACCAATCTCGGCGGCTATATCGATGGTATCCCCAAATGGTGCATCACGCTGGGCATGAAGGAGATCCTCTCGGCAAGAAAAATACGCTTTTACATGAACCGCGAGTGGCAAAAGGGAATCGTAAGAAAAATATGCCTGGGACCGGTCAGCAAAAACGCCCCCGCATCCTTTTTCCAGACTCATCCGGACGCGAAGCTCACCATCGCCTCATATGTCGCAGACGCGCCGGGCGGGATCATCCGCTAGGCGCCTTCCCTCGCCGCAGCCTCTTGAGGCAGCGTCTGTTTTTACCTTGAATAGCGCAAAAGGAGAAGCAATCGATGAAGAATTATATGAGCGTAAGCAAATCGGACATTCTCAACGACCCCCGTTTCAAGAAGGTTGATATCGTAGCGGACGTGCAGGCCTTGCGCTCCCATATCGCCAGAGATCTTGCCGATAAGATCAAAGAAAACAACCGCCGTGGCAAAGGCACAACCGCGATACTGCCCGTAAGCCCTCTCGACTATACCATGCTTGCCGATATTCTTAACCGGGAAGCCATCTCCCTTGAGGACTTCTGCATTATAAATATGGACGATCTGCTTGGTTCTGACGGAAAGCGGATTCCGCGCACGAAACGCTCAGCTTTGCGGATTATATGGAACGCAATTTTTATTCGCGTATCGATCCTAAGCTGGGTATGAAAATGGAAAATCGGCTCATCCCCGATCCTTTTGACACGAGCGCGATCCAAAGAAAGATCGACGAGCGCGGAGGCGTGGACGTCTGCTATGCAGGCTTTGGCATGAGCGGACACGTCGCCTACAACGAGCCTTGCTTGCAAAGCAGTCTCCCCGCCGGCGTCAAATACTCCGATCTGCCCACACGCGTTGTGAAGTTAAGCGAAATCAGCCGCACGCAGCTCGCCATGTCCTCCGGCGGCGATCTGTTAAGCGTGCCTTATGAAGGGATTACGATTGGCATGAAGGAACTGCTCTCCAGTAACGAAATGTACATCATCGGTCTTCGTAGCTGGCACCCCTGCGTGTTCAGGCGCGCCATGTATGATGAAATCACCTCTCAGTACCCCGCCTCATTTCTTCAGCTTCATCCAAA
>CAZNJN010000056.1:7852-11028 GCA_964573365.1 uncultured Oscillospiraceae bacterium | reverse complement strand
TGTAGAGCGCTGCATAATCTAGGGGCGCATCTTCTTTTGCGCGCTGCTTCAAAAGACGTTCTTCGATATGGGAAAGTCGATCGTACAGATCGGGCGTTGAAAGCTCAATGTCAGGAAACAGACCCTTTTTTTCATAATTGATGAATTTATAATAGCGGATCACATCCGGATCTGCGCTGTTCCATTCTGGAATCAGGCGCGTAACGCGCGCCTCGTAGTTTGCCGCGCCAAAAAACTTGAGAACGCTGATCCGCTTATGCCCTTCTACCACATAGTAGCGCCAAAGATACTCATAAACGCGAATAGGCTCGTAAAAGCCGCTCTCCAGATGCGCGCCGCAAAGCGTGATCCATTTATGCGCAAATTCTGTATTCACAGGAAGCAGCGGCATGAAATTGCAGGCAAAAGAATTGGCGCGGCTTCCCTGCGCGCTGCCGATGATTCGTTCAAGCGGGATGCTTTTTACAGAGCCGCTCATATAGCCCACCACGCCGCTTGATTCTGGTCTTACCTCCATCACGCTAAGGTAGGGCTGCCCCTTGCCTTTTTCAGCATTAAAGGCACGAAGCGCCTTCTTTCGCGCTTCCTCATAGAATTGCAAAGCTTCCGCATTATAATTCATGCTTTTTCCGTCCTTCCTCCGTGGGCTTATCGGGAAACTCCATATCCATAATATAATAATTATAGCCGTTTATGATGGTCGTCGCCTCAAAATTGCGTATGCGCTGCGCGTTTTTGCCATAGTTCATGTGCATATGACCGTGAAAATAGTAGCGAGGCTTATAGCGAATAAGAAAATCACGAAAACATTCAAAGCCCTCGTGATAGCCGCCGTCCTCGTCGCCAAGACCGGCGGCGGGCGCATGTGTGACCAGAACATCCGCTTTCCCGGCGCGCTGCCAGCGGAGCGCCTTTTCTACGCGTCGTTTCATCGCACGCTCCGTATAGTTCAAAGGAGCTTGAGAGCAGCTTTTGCACCCGCCGAAGCCCGCGAAGCGGACGCCCTTGACGGTGACGGGTTTTTCCTCCAGATCGATGCAGCCCTCAGGCGGAAGACTCGCATAGCGGGCGTCGTGATTACCGCGAACATAAAGCAGGGGCTTGGAAATCATCGTGACGAGGAAGGACAGGTAGGACGCCTTGAGATCGCCGCAGGAGAGGATCACATCCACGCCCTCAAAGCGGCGCTTGTCAAAATAGTCCCAAATATAGCTGCTCTCCTGATCGCTTACGACCAGAACCCGAAGCTTCATACAGTTATCTCCCTGCTTGATTTTTGGTTATTATACGGAAATTAAGGATAAAAAGCAATGCGCCGCACACCTCTACTAGAAAAGCCGCAGTTTTTGACACCGCGGCTTTCAATACTTTTGCAGCGAGCTTTAGCCTAAAGGTTCAAAGTCCTCCGCGCCGTGTTTGCAGATGGGGCAGATGTAGTCGGGCGGGAGCGTTTCTCCTTCATAGACAAAACCGCAGATTTTACAGACGAAACCCTTCTTCGGTTTCTCCTCGATCTCGGGCAGCGGCTCGAAATCCTCCGCGCCGTGTTTGCAGATGGGGCAGATAAAGTCGGGCGGGAGCGTCTCGCCCTCGTAAACGTAGCCGCAGATCTTACACACGAAGCCTTTCTTCGCCGCCTGCGCTTTTTTAGGCTTTGGCTTGATGTTGGCAAAGTAGTAGGCGTAGGTGACGGAAGGTACGGCGCTTAGGGTCTTTGCTTGTGTAAGCTCCGCGATAAACAGGCTGTGCGAGCCGCAGTCGATCACGGAGATAACCTTGCAGGAAAGCAGGGCGTTTGCGCATTCGGTCAAATAGTACAGTCCGTTTTCGGCGCGCGCCTTCGCGTCGTAATCGGCAAATTTATCCACATTCTTGCCGCTTTGGAAGCCAAACTGCTGGAAAATACGGAAGGGCGCTTCCTCGGTCAAGATGGACACATTAAAGAGCTTTGTCTTTTTGATCATGTCGTGGGTATAGTTCGCCTTGTTGACGGATACGCCTATCGTTTTGGGTTTTTCCGCGATCTGCGTGACGGTATTGACGATACAGGCGTTATCCTTATCGCCGTCCCTTGCGCTCAAAACAAACAAGCCGTAGGAGAGCTTATGGAGCGCGGAGCCGTCGATCTTCTCATCCGCTGCCGCCGGTGCAGCGGTTGTGGCAGACGGCGCCTTCATCGAGTTTGCTATCGTTTCGGCCAAGGCCGCAAGCTGCTCTCGATCCGCCTCCTTGACGGAGGATTTCAGCGAAATATTCCCTTCGAGCACGGTCATATTCTTCATCGACGCGGCGATCTCGCGCATCAGCTTGCCGCTTGTAGCCGCCCATGTGCCGTTTTCAATAAACGCGACCTGACGGTTTTGCAGGTTATGCGCCTTCATATCCAGCAGCACCGTTTCCATATTGCAGAAAATGCCGGCGTTATAGGTTGATGAGGCGAATACGATGTGCGAGCAGCGGAACGCTTCGGAGACAATGACGGACGGATGCGTTACGGATACGTCATACATGGCCGTGTGCGTTACGCCCCGCGCCGCAAGCTCGGCGGCAAGAATATCCGCGGCGTTTGCCGTATGCCCGTAGATGGAGCCATAGATGATCAAAACAGCCTGATCCTCGCTTGCGTAGCTGCTCCATAGCTGATATTTCTCGATAAAGCGCTCGATCTGGGTGCGCCACACCGGTCCGTGCAGCGGGCAGAGCATTTCAATCTGCAGCGTCTCCGCTTTTTTCAGCAGCGTCTGCACCTGCGTGCCGTACTTGCCGACGATGTTGGTATAATAACGGCGCGCGTCATCCATCCAAACCTCGTCAAAGCCCAGCTCGTCGGCAAAGATATTGCCCGAAAGCGCGCCGAAGGTTCCAAAGGCGTCGGCGGAAAAGAGGATCTTATCCGTGGAATCATAGCTGACCATGGTTTCAGGCCAATGCACCATGGGCGACATGACAAAGTGCAGCGTATGTTTGCCGGAGCAGAGCGTATCGCCCTCCTTTACGCATACAAAACGGCCGTCCACGTCAAAGTCAAAGAACTGCTTGAGCATAGCATTCGTTTTTGCGTTGCCTACAAGCTTGACTGACGGGTAGCGAGCGATCAGTTCTCCGATCGTCGCGGCGTGATCGGGCTCCATATGATTGATCACAAGATAATCCAAGGAGCGTCCGCTTAAAGCATG
>CAZNJN010000056.1:3767-7842 GCA_964573365.1 uncultured Oscillospiraceae bacterium | reverse complement strand
AAACGGTCTTTTCATCCGTGAACAGATAAGCATTATAGGAAACGCCTCTGGGGATTGGAAAGACGTTTTCAAAGAGCGCGAGACGTCTGTCGCTTGCGCCGAGATAAATAAGATCATCTTTGATTTTGGTAGTACAATACATGCGCGAATTCCCTCCTGTTAGTAAAATGTTCGCTTTGGGTTATTTGTGTAGCGCAGCATATAGTTTTTCCATACGCCGCTTTGCATAAACCGTTTGCCGCGCTTGCGGCTTATGCTCAGTGTACCACAAAAAGGGAAAAAGAAAATCGCTTGAATTGTGACATTGCATAATATTTGCTTCCATCAAAGCGGCCAAGAGAATTCTCCGCCCCTTTTTTTCTCATTTCTTGCAATATGATACAGGAAATGCTAACATAAATTGTTACTATATATAATGATTTAAGCGGCGCTCATGTTTTTTTGGGGGGATAAGTATGTTCGTGTCACGAATTCAACTGCAGATCGTATCCTGCATTATCCTTGGCGTGATACTTCTGCTGTTTTCAAACAACCGCAAGCTCAAGCTGCATTCCTCCAACATCTACCGCGTGTTTGTCGTGCTTTCCTTTGTGAATATCTTAGCGGATATAGCTACGGTCTATACCATCACACATATGGATACCGTGCCGCCGCTCGTCAACAGGCTCGCGCACGCGCTGTTTATCGTCACGCTGGACGCTTTGACCTACTGCCTGTATCTATACGTTCTTTCTCTTAGCCACAAGCGTGAAAGCATATCGCCCATTCTACGCTGCGCGATGGCCATGCCGATCTCGATCTCCTCCTTTATGGCGGTATTCGGTCAGCTTTATTACTATTTCGACGGCGTCAGCGCCTACTCCTACGGCCCTGCCGTAGATGCGCTTTACGCCTGCATTGCCTTTTACATTCTTGCCAGCAACGTTGTCGCCGTAATGCACAGAAAGATCATTTCCAAGCGCGTAAGCATCGCCTTGCAGGCGTCTACGCTGATATGGGGGATCGCCGCGCTCATCCAGCTCTATCATCCGGAGCTGCTCATATCCAATGTGGCGGTTATGCTGATGGTGCTCTATACCTATTTTTCGCTGGAAAACCCCCATTCCTATATTGATCAGGAGACCGGCTGCTTCAACCGCCGCGCCATGGTGCAGGTTATCGATGAAAAGCTTGCTAAGGGCGAAAATTTCTCTATCGTCAATATCTCCGTCATCAACCTGCGCGAGCTTTGCCATATGCGTGGCTACAGCGCTATGGCGCGCGTGCTGCAGGAAATGAGCGAATGCTGTAAGACGCTTTTTCAAACGGACGTTTATCGCTACCACAACAGCGCGTTCATGCTGATGACCTCCTTTACGGGAACCGCGCTTACAAGCCGCTGCGGCGATTTGTTTATCCGTCTGCAAAGACCCTTTTGCGATGAACAAAGCATCCGCGTGGAGGGCGGCATCGATGTGCTCAAGGAGGAGCGCGTGCCAGATAACTGCCATGATATTCTCGAAACGCTCGACTATCTGCTTGAGCATAGCGGCGAGCGCTTCTGCCGGAGCGTGCATGTGGTGGACGATAAGCTGCTCGCAGCCAAAAAGCGGGTGGAAACCATCCGCCAGATGCTCGAAAAGGCGGTAGCGGAGGATGGCTTTAGCGTAGTCTATCAGCCGATCTACGATACGCGGACGCAGAGCTTTTCCTCTGTTGAGGCGCTTGTGCGCCTAAAGGATACGCAAACCATCGGCTTTGTGCCGCCCGATGAATTTATCACCGTGGCCGAGCGCAGCGGAACCATTGCGCAGTTGGGCGAGATCGTACTTGAAAAGGTATGCGCGATGGCCTCGTCGTCGCAGCTTTGAGAAAAGGGCGTGTATTACGTTGAGGTAAACCTGTCCGGCGTACAGGCGTCAAGCCCCGAGCTTCCCGACACGATTTGGCGCATTCTCCACCGTTATAGGGTCGATCCCGGCTTTTTGAATTTTGAGATCACCGAAACCGCCGCCGTTGAATCCGGCGAGGAGCTCGATCATAACATGCAGCGTCTGCGGGAATTCGGCTGCAGCTTTTCCATGGATGATTTCGGAACCGGCTACTCGAATCTTTCGCAGATCGCGGAGGCGGCCTATGACCTTGTGAAGCTGGATAAAAGCCTGATCTGGCCCTGCTTTGACGCCTCGGGAAAAAACAGCAACAAGTCGGCGATCATTTTGCAAAGCGTAGTCAAAATGATCAGCGCGCTCCACTCCGGCATCGTCGCCGAAGGTGTTGAGACAAGGGAGCAGGCGGATGCGCTTGCGCAAATGGGCGTGCGGCATTTACAGGGCTACTATTTCAGCAGACCCCTGGAAGAGGCTGACTACCTGCGTTTTATCGGCACGAAGGAAGCAAGAGAGCTTTCTTCGACGCTATAGAAAGCGGCAAAAGCCGCGAATCAAACAGCCTTGATTTATACCCCGCGTTGCCGCGTAAAGCCTATGCGTGGTATAATAAATAGATCAAATGCTTAGGAGGAAAAGCAAGTGAAAAAACGGTTACTCTTCTTATTGGTAGCTCTTTGCATGGCGCTTACGGCCTGTGCGCCCGCCGCCGCGCCCGCGGCTCCTGTCGCGACGGAAGCGCCCGCGCCCACGGAAGCGCCCGCGCCGACTCTGGACAAGGATCTGGTGATCCTTTATACCAACGACGTACACTGCGGCGTGGACGACGCCATCGGCTATGCCGGTCTTGCCGCGTTCAAAAAGCAGCTTGAAAACGACGGCTGCTACGTGGCGCTCGTAGACGCCGGCGACGCCGTGCAGGGCGCGCCGATCGGCACGCTTTCCACCGGCTCCTACATCATCGACATCATGAACCAGCTCGGTTATGACGCGATGATCCCGGGCAACCACGAGTTTGATTACGGTATGGATCGTTTCTTTGAGCTCAAGGAGCAGGCGAACTTCCCCATCATCTCCGCCAACTTCATGGATCTAAAGACGAATGCACCGGTGCTGGACGCGTATGTGATGAAGGAATACAACGGCGTTAAGGTCGCGTTTGTCGGCATCAGCACGCCTAAGACGATCACCTCCTCTACGCCCGCGTATTTCCAGGACGAAAACGGTGAGTTCATCTACGGCTTCGGTCAGGATGCCGACGGCTCCACCGTATACTCTATGGTTCAAAAGGCGGTTGACGACGCGCGCAGTGCAGGCGCGCAGTATGTCGTCGCGCTTTCTCATCTTGGCATCACCGCCGACTGCGCGCCCTGGATGAGCACGGATGTAATTGCGAACACCAACGGCATCGACATCGTGCTTGACGGCCATTCCCACAGCGTGATCGACTGCGAGCGCGTCAAGAACAAGGATGGAGAATGGGTATTCCTTTCCTCCACCGGTACGAAGCTCAACGCCATCGGCATGGCTTTGATTCAGACCAACGGCAATGTCTCCACCGGCCTTGTGAGCGACTATACGGAAAAGGATCCCGACGCCGACGCCTTTATCAAGGACATTCAGGCAAAGTTTGACGAGGTACTCAAAAAGGTCGTCGCCAAGACCGACGTCGATCTTACGATCACCGAGCCCGGCAGCGACGTGCGTATCGTCCGCAACGCGGAAACCAACCTTGGCGACCTCTGCGCGGATGCCTACAGGGCAATGTCCGGCGCGGACATCGCGTTTGTCAACGGCGGCGGCGTGCGTAAGAGCATCCCCGCAGGCGACATCACCTACGAGCAGATCCTCAACGTCCATCCCTTCGGCAATTCGCTTTGCATGGTCGAGGCCACCGGTCAGGAGATCCTTGACGCACTCGAAATGAGCGTGCGCTCGCTGCCCGAAGAAAACGGCGGCTTCCTGCAGGTTTCCGGTCTTACCTTTGAGATCAATACCAAGACCAAATCGAGCGTACAGCTTGATGAAAACGGCCTGTTCGTATCCGTGGACGGCGATCGCCGCGTAGAAAACGTCATGGTCGGTGACGCGCCCATCGATCCCGCCAAGACCTATACTCTGGCCTGCCACGACTACCTGCTCAAGAACGCGGGCGACGGCTACACCATGTTCCAGGATAACACCATACTGCTTGATTCCATCATGCT
>CAZNJN010000056.1:0-3757 GCA_964573365.1 uncultured Oscillospiraceae bacterium | reverse complement strand
GGGCGCGGTAAAAATCGTAAATTCGTTGCGAAGCGAATTTGCCGGAACGGCATTTAAAAAGGGCCGCTTTTCGTTTTTGCTGTTTCAATTTATTATATCATCAGCATAAAGAGATGTCAATCATTGTCCCTTTTGCCGCTCCGGCTGTTTTTGATTCCATCATGCTGGATAATCAGGTACTCATCAACTACATCACCGATACGCTCGGCGGCGTAGTGGGTGAAGAGTATGCCGATCCCTACGGACAGGGTCGCATCGTCGCAAAATAAAACAATACAGCCATTCAAAAAGGGGAGAGCTTTCGGCTCTCCCCTTTTGATTGATAAGAAGCGGCGTTTCTCCCACGCATTATAGCCACATGCGTTTTTGCACTACAAAAGAGCTCCCGCCGCATTTATCCTGCGGCAGGAGCTCTTGTTTTGATGATTATGGATTCTTTCCAGAGAGCTTTCGTTTGCTTGCGTTTAGCCCTTGGAGCGCTTACCCTCCTGCGCGCAATCGCCTTGCGCGCTTCTGCTCCGGCTGGATTTGAAAAAGCCCTCCGTCATCGCAAGCGCAACCACCGCCATGACTCCTAGGAGGATATAGTGCAGCACCGTAGGCGGCGTTCCCGTTGCGCGGTAACGACCAAACACCATAATGCCCACCGCCGCTGTGCAAAGCCAGCTAATGAGCATATAGCGTTTCGCTTCGCTGTAGGTCACGGGCGGACGCTTTCCTTTGTTGGCATCCGCTTCGGCGGCAATATACTTTTGCTTTTTATTTGACATGTGCGCCTATGCCTCTTTGCCCAAACGGCGCTTCATCGTCTTTTCTACGGCATTGAGGATGTTTTCATAGCCCGTGCAGCGGCACAAATGACCCGAAAGCAGTTTGCGAAGCTCGTCGCGGGTATATTCCCTGCCGCTTTCCAAAATCTCCACAGCGGTCATAATAAAGCCCGGCGTGCAGAAGCCGCACTGGACGGCTGTCTCGTCGATAAAGGCCTGCTGAATATCCGAAAGCTCGCCGTTAGGGCCAAGCAGACTCTCAAGCGTGCGGATGCTTTTGCCCTCCGCCCATACCGCCAGATAAATGCAGGAATTGAAGCACTCGCCGTCAATGATCACATTGCAGGCGCCGCATTCGCCGACCTCACAGCCTTTTTTCACAGAAGTCAGAGAATAGTCGTTACGGAGCATATCCGTAAGCGACGCGCGTACATCCACCATGGTTTCGCGCGCTTCACCGTTAATGGTGCATTTTACAAGCTGCATCTGTGCCATCAGATCTCACCTCCACAAAGCTTAATGGATTCGCTTAATGCGCGTTTTGCCAGTTCCTCGGTCAAGTGCAGGCGGAATTCCTTTGTAGCGCGCCAGCTTGTACGGGGATTCACATCCGAAAGCGCAGCCTTGCCGAAAGCCTCGATCGTGTCCGCCGCTACCGCTTTGCCCTTTACTGCCGCCTCCGCGCTCGGCGCGCGCATAGGCACGGGGCCTGCGACGCCGTAGGCGAGCCGCGCGTCCACGATGGTCTTTTTATCAGGCGAAAGCTTTACGTTTGCGGAGCAGCCGCAGGTGGCTATGTCCATCGCGTTACGCATGGCGTATTTGATGTAATGCCCCTTATAGCCCTCGTAGCTTTCTCTTCGAATAAGGATCGCGGTCAAAAGCTCAGCGCTCTTTAGATCGACCACGCCCGCCTTGATATAGAACTCGCGAATCGGTACCTGCCGTTTTCCGTTGGGGCCTGTGATCTCCATGATCGCGTCATACGCATGGAGCGTAGAGGCGGAATCCGCGCTCGTTACGCCGTTGCAGGTGTTTCCGCCAATGGTGCCGATGTTGCGAATCTGCGGGCCTCCCACCATATCCACAGCCTCGCCAAGCACGTTGATATGCGTTTGGATAATGGGGTTCTTCGTAATATGCGAAAAGCTTGTGAGCGGCAGAATGCGGATCGTTCCATCCTCATCCATAGAGATGCCGCGAAGCTCGTCGAGCTTATAAATGCTCAGTAGCTCCATGCCGGCAAGCTTGCCCTCGCGCATCTGCACCAGCACGTCGCTGCCGCCCGCGATGATTTTTGCTTCGGGATGCTGCTCTAAAAGCTCAATCGCGTTTTGTACGCTCGTCGCTTCATACAGTGCTTTCATATCATACATGGCTATTTCCTCCTTAGAGCAGTCCCTCTTCGCTAAAACGGGCAAAGAGGATATGCGGGTTCATGGGCGCCTTATTGATGGAAACTCCGGTCGCGTCCAAGATCGCGTTACGGATGGCGGGCGCTCCGGGGCAGGCCGGCGGTTCACCCAAAGCTTTGGTGCCAAAGGCGCTCGTCGGTTCATAGTTTTCCACAAACTGCGCTTCAATGTGCGGATGATCCATGGTGGTGGACATTTTGTAGTCCAGAAGATTGTTATTGAGCGGACGACCCGTCTTTTCATCGAAAAGGAGCTGCTCGCCCATGCCATAGCCGATCGCCATGCTCATGCCGCCCTGCACCTGTGCCTCGGCCAGCGCGGGATTGATGAGCGCGCCGCAGTCGTGGACGTTGATGATGTTGAGCAGCTTTACCTTGCAAAGCGGGATATCCACCTCGACCTCGGCAAAGGAACAGCCGAAGGAATAGGCGTTCGACTTGATCTGGTAGGTGCTCTCGGCAGTGAGATGCTCGCTGTTGGTAAGGCTGTAGAGCGCCTCGGTCGCCAGCTCGCCAAGGCTCATCAGTACGCGCTGATCCGTCGTGCGCACGATGTTTCCGTCGATGATGTCGAGATTGAACACCGGCATTCTCGTCTGATAGTGCGCCTGCTCCAAAATTCGCTCCTTGAGCGCGAGCGCGGTCTGCTTGATAGAGAAGCCCGCGATATAGGTTTGTCTGGACGCGTAGGCGCCGGTGCCGAAGGGCGTGATATCCGTATCCTGCGCGCTGACGACGTAGACCTTTTCCACAGGTATGCCAAGCGTCTGCGCGCACATCTGCGCAAACGCCGTATCCGCACCCTGACCGATCTCCGTTTCGCCAAGCTGTAGCTGTACAGAGCCGTCCTGATTCATCACGATACGGCAGGAGGAGGATTCAAGCGAGATCGGCCATACCGCCGTATTGTACCAGAAGATCGACATGCCTAAGCCGTGCCGCACCGGTCCCTTTTCTTCGGCATAGCGCTTTTTCTTTTCATCCCAGCCGATATACGCCTTACCCTTTTCAATGCACTCCTTATGGCTTGGGAAGTAATTCTCGTTTTTAGAAAAATCATCCACATAGCCCACCGGCATAAGGTTTTTCATGCGAAGCGCGATGGGGTCCATATGCAGTCCCTTCGCGATGTCCTCCGTATGCGATTCGAGCGCAAAGGTAAGCTGCGGAATGCCGTAGCCGCGCATCGCGCCCGAAGCGGGCGTGTTGGTGAAGATGGTATAGGCGTCCGCCTTGCAGGCAAGCTCGCTTTGATAGAGCTGTCCAAAGCCCGACGCGCCCTTGGCCACAATGCCGTGGCCGTGGCTCGCGTATGCGCCCTGATTGGAAAACGCTTCCATGCGGCGGGCAACGAAGGTGCCGTCCTCTTTGACATGCGTGGTAATATGAAACTTGATCGCGTGGCGCACGCGGTTGCACACAAAGGTCTCCTCGCGGCTCATCTCAAGCTTGACAAGCCTGCCGCCCACCTGCGTGCAAAGATACGCGCAGAGCGGCTCGTAGAGCGCGTCCTGCTTGTTGCCAAAGCCGCCGCCGATGTAGGGCTTGATCAAACGGATGCTGCCCCAGTCGC
>CAZNJN010000055.1:0-11127 GCA_964573365.1 uncultured Oscillospiraceae bacterium | reverse complement strand
TGCTTTCGCAACGACTTGGCTCCGTTTTTCTTTGGCCTGTTTTGCTACAGCCCCTCTGCGCGCAAGCGAAGCAGGAGCTCAAGCTGGTAATCAGCAGAAACGGAGAAGAAAAGTCGATCACCCTGCTCTGCGTGCAGGCGGCGGAGGATCGGGCATGGAAGCTGGGAATGTGGGTGCGGGACAGTACGGCGGGCATAGGCACCTTATCGTTCTACGATAGGGAAAGTCTTCGCTTTGGCGCGCTTGGTCATCCGGTGACGGATGTGGATACAGGCTCGCTGCTTGAAATTGGAGACGGAGGAATCTCGGCTGCGGATGTGATCGGAGTATCCTACGGAATGCAGGGTATGCCGGGCGAACTGCATGGTGCGTTTTCCACAAGAGGGCAGAGAATAGGGGAAATCGAAAGCAACACGAACAATGGTATCTTTGGATATTTGAGCGAGGACTTGTGTTCCGGTCTTTACCCGCAGGGAATCCCTTTAGCCTTTACGGATGAGGTTGTTCCGGGAGCGGCGCAGATCCTTTCGACCGTCGATGAAAGCGGCGTTCGAGCGTTTGACTGTGAGATCATCAGAACCTTTGCGCAGGATTCAAGCGGAAACAAAAGCATGATTTTGCGGGTGAATGATCCCGAGCTGCTTGCGATTACCGGTGGGATCGTACAGGGCATGAGCGGCAGCCCTGTGATCCAAAACGGGCGTTTGGCGGGAGTGGTAACGCATGTTTTCGTGAATGACCCCACAAAGGGCTATGCGGTTTACGCAGAATGGATGTATAATTCCATGATTTCTACATAAATTTATTTTTTTCAACATTCGGATTTGCTATAATGTATTTATGGCTGATTTACGAGTTCTGATTATTGATGATAACATACAGTATGCGCGGGAGTTGGAAAAGCAGTTTTCCGAAGCCGGGCGCTTTGACGTAATGCCTTGCGTGACAATCAGTGAAAACGCAATCGGTGCTTTTAAGGCATTTCGACCCGATATTGCCATCCTTGATATGATTATGCCGCGCATGGACGGTATGGAAATTCTACAGGCGCTCAATGAAAGAGCGCTGATCGGCAACACTTTAATTTTTGCGACTACGCCCTTTTACCTTGACGCACATATTATACAAAAGGCAATCGATATGGGCGTAAGCTATTTCTTCTATAAACCCATCGAGGCTTCGTCTGTTTATGCCCGAATTCTGGATACGATCAACGCAAAACAAGGCGCTGAGGGAACCTCCTTTTTATCCCAGAAGGAAGTGGATCGAAAGACGCAGGAATGGATCGTGAATTATATGCGTCTTTTGGGGATCGGCGCTCATCTGAAGGGATATGAGTATATCAAGTGCGCAACCGCGTATTGCATCAATCACGGGGGGCGCATACCGAGTATTTCGACCGAGCTGTTTCCCTATGTGGCGGTTCGCTATAACACAAGCTGGAAATCCGTAGATAGAAACATACGCACCGCCATTGAATATGCATGGAATCACGGCAATGTGGATGTGCAGCACAAGCTATTCGGCTATACGGTCAACAGCCACAGCGGCGCGCCCACCTGCAAGGAATTTATCGCGATGCTCTGCGAGCGTATCGTGATACGCATCAAGCAAATCTGATCGCATATACATGTCTCAACTTCAATCAACATATGCTGTTTTGGAGGAAAGAACATGTATTCTTATGAGAAAAGCTCCTTTTTTTCAGTATTACGATTAAACCCCTATCGCTTCGCGATAAGCGTTTTTATTATTGTATTGAATTTTATTTCCGGCATCACGACGAATATGGTTTTTTTCGCAGAAGGCATGTCCGGCTATTCTTCCTTGTGCGAAAACGCTGTTTCTCTGTCGCTCCCTTCGGCGCTTGGCGCGCTCTTTTGGCAGCTTATGCTCAGCTTTGCTGTGCTTTACGGGAGAGAGGGGGGCTGGAAAATGCTTTGTGCGTTTGCCGCTTTGGGCATGGAAGGCTTCGTGCTGGGGTTCTCCTTGAGCGAACTGCTTTTTCACTATGGAGAAAACGGAATTCTACTGAACCTGCTTCTTAGCACGATTACGGGCATGGGCGGAGTGATGCTGCGAGTCTACTGCTTTTTAATGCCGGTCGTACAGGAGAGCGGAAAACGAAAAAAGAACGGCGAGCAGCTTTTCCTGTGGAAAAATCTATTTCTGCTTTGGCTGCTGCAAGGTTTTTTTGTTCCGCTGCTTGCGCTTGCAGATTGACGCAGGAAACGCAAAATGATAGGATTACATCAGAAAAATAAAAGGAGCGGAACATGAAAAAAAGAGTAATTCTGATTGTGCTCGACAGCGTTGGCATAGGAGAGCTTCCCGACGCCGCCGACTTCGGCGATACGGG
This sequence comes from uncultured Oscillospiraceae bacterium, assembly GCA_964573365.1. Classification (GTDB taxonomy): domain Bacteria; phylum Bacillota; class Clostridia; order Christensenellales; family CAG-138; genus JAQVRG01. Next base: position 8,768 of record CAZNJN010000055.1, on the reverse strand, counting down.
CGCGCATACCTTGGGCAATATTTATCAAAAACGCGGGAAACTGGAGCTGCCTAATCTTTACGCGCTGGGCTTGAGTAAAATAAAGAATTCTCGTCTTCCCTTCTATGCGGACAAGCCAACGGGCAGCTATTGCCGCGCTGCGGAGAAAACACATGCGAAGGATACGACCTGCGGTCACTGGGAGCTGATGGGCATTGTGATGAAAACGCCTTTTAAGACGTACCCCAATGGCTTTCCGCCGCGCATCATGGAAAGCTTTGAAAAAAAGATCGGACGAGGAACGTTAGGGAACTGCGTAGCTTCGGGTACGGAGATCATTCAGCGTTTAGGCGACGAGCATGTAAAAACTGGAAAGCCGATTGTGTATACGTCGGCAGACAGCGTGTTTCAGATTGCGGCGCATGAACAGGTGATTCCGCTTAATGAACTGTATTCGATTTGCAGGACCGCAAGAGAAATGCTCATAGGCGACGACCTTGTAGGCCGCGTGATTGCCCGCCCCTTTTTGGGTGCAAACGGCGATTATAAGCGTACCGAAAACCGCAAGGACTATGCCGTCGCCCCAATCGAAAAGAACGTACTGGACGGTTTAAGCGAGCAGGGACTGACGACGATCGGCATCGGAAAGATCGAGGATATATTCTGCAAACAGGGCGTGGATGTGATCGATCATACGAAAAACAACGAAACCGGCATTGACGCGACGATCCGTTATATCAAGAGCGGCGAGGGGAGCTTTATCTTTACGAATCTGGTCGATTTTGATATGCTCTACGGACATCGCAACGATGTGGAGGGCTACGCGGCGGCACTGGAGCATTTCGATGTGCGCTTAAAGGAGATCATAGGCGCCATGCGCAAAGAAGATATTTTGATGATCACCGCCGACCACGGCTGCGATCCTACCCATCCGGGGACGGATCATACGCGGGAGCATATACCGCTTGTGATCTACAGCCCATCCTTGCAAGGAGGCGAGGATCTGGGCACGCTTGAAAGCTTTGCAGATATTGGCTCTACGATCTACGAGTACTTGACCGGAACGCCATGGCCAAGCGGAAAATCATTTTTGGAAAAACTGAAATAATACTTCTTGAAGCCCTCCCGCCTTAATACATATGGAACAGACGGGAGGGGTTTTTATGCGTAAAAAATGGATGTCCGCTATACTTGGCGGCCTGCTGCTATTTTCTTCCGCCGCGGCGCAGGCAAAAACGGAGCTGCCTGTAGATATAGGCGGGGCGAAGGCGATTTGTCTGGTGGAAGCGCAAAGCGGCGCGGCGCTCATGGAATATGAGGCGGATACGGCAATGGAAACGGCGGGACTGGTTCGACTGCCCGCTTTGCTCGTCGCCTGCGAGGAAGCGGATCGAGCTGCGCTTCAAAAGGACACGACGATCTGTGTAAGCGCGGACGCGGCGGCAGTACAGGGACCGACGGCATTTTTATCAAGCGGCGAAAACATTAAGGCGGAGTCCTTATTTCAAAGCGCTATCATGATTACGGCCGGAGACGCCTTATTTGCGCTTACAGAAAGTATAACGCCCTCTGAGGCGGCTTTTGTAGCTGCTGTGAACCAGCGTCTTGGTGAATTGGGCGTATCGATCCGATATGACAACAGGATGGGGCAAGGCGCGAAAGCTAGCGCGAAGGATCTGGCGCTTCTTGGCGCGGCGCTTGTGAAAAGTCCGACATTCTTGAATTACAGCGGCTTATATTACGAAAAGCTGACACATGAATCCGGCTTAATCACGGAAATGGCAAGCTCGAATAAACTGCTAAAAACCTGCGCGGGTGCAAACGGCGTAGCGACGGGTTCATCGAACGAAGCGCTTTATTGCGGCGTTTTTTCGGCACAGAGAAACGGAAGCACCTTTGTCTGTTCGGTGATTGGTGTAGAAAACGCCGCACAGAGGGCGAAGATCGCAAAAGCGCTGCTCGAATACGCCTTCGCGGGCTACGAAGTTAAGCAGCTAGCCAATAAAGGCGAGGTTCTTTTTACCAAGATTCCCGTTCTTGGCGGCACGGCTGCCGACTGCGATCTTGTAGCAGCGCAAAGCAGTTGCGTGGTGCTGCCTAAAGCGGACGGCGCATATACGCAGCAGCAGGATGTTCCCGAGTCACTGACTGCTCCCGTCCGCGCGGGCGAGGTGCTTGGAAAGATTGTCTATCTTGACGCGGACGGCAATATTCTTGCACGAATCGATCTTACGGTAAACGAATCGATTGAGAAGGCTGCATGGAAGGACTATCTTTACCAAATTATCTGCGGTTTTCTGCATCAGTAATGCGAATTATGTATTTTTAAGGCGATAAATCCGCGTCTTTGATTTCGTTGCACAGAATCCCGATTTGACGTATAATAAACAGGAATATCAAGAGTGGGAGTATGTGCTTTGAGTTATTTCATCAGCTATCTTCAAGGGATGCTGCAAGACGCCATCTACCTGATTCCTTCTATCCTGCTTGCGCTTTCCTTCCACGAATGGGCGCACGCATATGCAGCCTACAAGATGGGCGATCCAACCGCGCAGGCAAACGGAAGATTAACGCTCAACCCGCTGCGGCATATCGATCCGATCGGCTTGCTGTTTTTGCTTATGTTCCGCTTTGGCTGGGCAAAGCCTGTGCCTATCAATCCGCGCAATTTTAACCGCCCGAGAAGAGACGAGATTATCGTGTCCCTCGCGGGTGTTGCTACGAATCTGATCTTGGCTTTTTTAACGATGGGGATATATTCCTTTTGCGTGATCAAGCTGAATTTTTACAACAATATCCTCATGCAGTTTTTAAGCGTATTTTATTCGCTTAACCTAGGTCTTTGCATATTCAATCTGATCCCGATTTATCCTTTAGACGGGTATCATGTGCTTGAGTGCCTCTTAATCCGCAAGGTCGGACCCTCCTTCTTCATGTGGATGGAGCGCTATGGCTCGATTATTCTAATCGTCCTAGTGCTTACCCGTGTGCTGACGCGTGTCATGTCCTTCGCGATTTCGGGCGTTTCCGGCGCAATCATATCCTTTTACGCGCTGCTCTTTGGTGCTGCTTAAGCTATGGCGTATGAGGTGCATCTTTCACAATTTGACGGGCCGCTTGATCTACTTTTGCACTTGATCGAAAAAGCGGAAGTCGATATTAAAGACATCTTTATTTCACAGATCACTGCGGAATATCTTTCCGTTATGCGCGGCGTGGACGAGCTGGATATGGATATGGCGAGCGAGTTTTTGACGATGGCGGCGACGCTACTCTACATCAAATCGCGTTCACTTTTGCCGCGCCCACCGAAGGATGAGGAGGAAGAAGAAGACCCTGAGGTCGTTCTTATCCGCCAGCTACGCGAATACAAAGCGTACAAAGAGCTTAGCGCGGAACTGGACGCCCTTCGCGAAAAAAACGGCGGTTTTTATACAAAGCTGCCCGAGGAGCTGCTGCTGCCTCCGCAGGAATACGATATACTATCCTCCGATCTTAACAGTCTCTATGATGCGCTGCTCACGGTACTGAGCAAGGTGCAGGAACGCACGGGAAGAGCCCCGCAAAAAAATGTGCAGGCGGACGCCTTTACGATACGGGAGCAGCTTCAAAAGATCCGCGCTATGCTTGGGGAAAGGCACAGCGTGCGCTTTGAAGAACTTTTTGAGGGTGCGTTCGTAAAAATGGAAGTGATCGTCACGATGATGGCGCTTATGGACATGCTCAAGCGAAACGAGGTTAGCGCAAAACAGGAAAAACAGTATGGACCTATCGAGATTACCGCGCTGCATTTGTTAGAGGATGATGCTGACATGGAGTATGCCGACGAATGAGGAGATAAGGATGCAGGACAAAATTTTTTCTATCATCGAGTGCATTTTGTTTATTTCGGGGGAGCCCGTTACCTTTGCGGAGCTGATGGATGCGCTGGACATGACGCAGCTCGAGCTGCAATCCGTGCTGCAAAGAATGGATAGTCTGTATACGCAAGAGGAACGCGGAATACAGCTTTATATGACCGAACAGACGGTGCAGCTTGTTTCAAACCGGTCTTACGCGCCGATCGTCGAGAAGCTTTTGCAGCCCGTGCAGACAAAAAGCTTTTCCCAGTCTATGCTTGAGACGCTTTCCATCATTGCGTATAAGCAGCCGGTTACGCGCTCGGAGATCGAGGGCGTGCGCGGTGTGCGCTGTGACTATTCGGTCAATCAGCTTTTACAGATGGGCATGATTCAAGAGGTTGGAAGAAAAGACGCTGTAGGGCGACCCATGATGTTTGGTACAACCGATACGTTTTTGCGGCAGTTTGGACTTCACTCGATTAAAGAGCTTCCGCAGTTTCATATGGATGAAGAAAACGAAGCAAGGGAGGACATCCCGCAGCGCTAGAGTAATCATAAACGGCGAAAACATGGACACGATAAGAGCATAGCATGATGGAAGGAAAAGGCTGTGCTCTATTTTTTTGTACTATTCGCGGCGCTGCTGACGGGACTGCTTTGGAAGTCTTTGCTCACGATTAAGCTGGAGCAAAATAACGGCATGGCTTATCTTTGCATTGAGCTTCGCTTTCTTTACGGCTTTGTTCCGCTGCGATGGGAGCGGCAGATGGAAAGCGCCGATCTTTCAGCTATACTCACTTTTACACAAAGCGACCCTTTGCTGCGTCTGTTCCTTCGCCCAAAGAAAAACGGTACGCCTGAAAAAACGAAAAGAAGCAGAAACTCTTTTTTTCAATGGATTGACGGCGTAAAACTTCGCTCTTTGCATATCGATGCGGAAGTGGGGATCAGCGGCGACGCATACGCGAGCGTCATGCTGGCGGGAAGTATAAAAATCATACTGGACAGCTTATGCTGCGCGTTACAAATAAAACCGCTGCACCACATACAGCCGAATTTTGAACGCAACCTGTACAGGATGAAACTGGAAAGCATACTGGAAGTGCGGATAACACACATTATGACTGCCGCACTTAAACGGCAAATTTTAAGGATTCGAGGAAGAATACATGCCGCATCCCATTGAAAACATGATGGAAACTTCCGTAGCGAAGCTCAAGGAAATCGTCGATGTAAACACCGTCGTCGGAAAACCGGTGGCGGCTGGGGAAAAGGGGATCATTATGCCGATCTCAAAAGTATCTCTTGGCTTTTTGTCAGGTGGAGGAGAATACGGGATCGCCTGTGCCGGACCTGTTAAGCGAAGCAGCGAGATGCTGGAAAATACAGCGACGGATTATCCGTTTGCGGGTGCTGCCGTCGCGGGCATGAACCTAACGCCCATGGGCTTTCTGTATGTCGATAAAAACAGCGTGCGCCTGCTTTCTACGAATTTCCCCTCGCCGATCGATCGTATCATCGATGCCGTGCCGCAGATTTTGGAAACTGTGCAAAATTATATAAAAGAGAATCAAAACGATGCGGACACGCCGAGCGATTAGAATAAGCTGCTATGTATTGTGCGCGCTTTTCGTGTTTTCAAGCGCGATGGCGAAAGCGGAAGGCGATTTGAGCGGGGTCGCGGCGCAGTCGGCAGTCCTGCTTGAAATGAATACGGGCAAGATCCTCTGTGAAAAAAACGCAAACGCGCGGCTTCCGATGGCAAGCACGACCAAAATCATGACTGCGATTCTGGCGATTGAATACTGTGCGCTTGATGAAATTGTAGAGGTCACACGCGAGGCCTACGGCATGGAAGGCTCCAGCATGTATCTGGAACTTGGCGAAAAGCTTGAGATGGAGGATCTGCTCTACGGCCTTATGCTTTCCTCCGGCAATGATGCCGCCATGGCTATTGCAATCCATATCGGCGGCAGTAAAGAGGGCTTTGCCGACGTGATGAACGAAAAAGCTGCCGAACTGGGCTTGAAAGATACGCATTTTGTGACGCCCAACGGACTGCATGATCCAAAGCATTATACGACAGCCTACGAGCTGGCGCTTATTTCGGCATACGCAATGAAAAACGATACCTTTAGAACCATTGTCGGCACAAAAAACTACACGACGCATTCGGGGAACAAGGTCAGAAATCTCCGCAATAAAAATAAGACGCTGTATCTTTATGAAGGCGGAAACGGCGTAAAGACAGGCTATACTTCTGCGGCCGGCCGGTGTTTATCCTTCGGGGCAGAGCAAAACGGTATGCAGCTTATCGGCGTGGTGCTGCATAGCGGCGATACCTATGGCGACGCGTTTTCTCTGTTAAATTATGGATTTTCCCATTATGAAATGCGAAATGTGGCACGGAGCGGGGATGTGCTTGAGTATACGCGCTTAAACGGGGCTCAAAAAAATGTCTTGGCTTTATGTGCGTCGAAGGATATAATGATACCTGTGGAAATAAGCGGCGATTTTGAGATCAAAACACAACTTGTTTTGGAGGATAAGCTTGAAGCGCCCGTAGAAAAGGGCGAGACATGCGGAACGATTCAGTTTTGGGAAAATGGAAGAATGCTGGACGAGTGTGCGCTTCTTGCGGGTGAAACTATTTTACGAAAGAATACTTTCGACTATTTCAAGCGATGCGCTCAAGACTGGTGCGCATAGACAAAGCACACTTTGGGGGATAGAGAGTTGCGGCTTCAAAAATGGATGGCGGAGGCAGGCGTCGCCTCACGGCGTAAATGCGAGGATTTGATCGCGCGGGGACTCGTAAGCGTAAACGGCGAAACGGCGCAGATCGGCTGCTGTGTGGATGAAGATGATAGGGTTGAATTTGATGGCAAACGCATCGCTCCGCAAGCGGAGCGGCTTGTGTTTGCCTTTAATAAACCACGCGGGGTAGTATGTACGGCGCACGATCCGCAATCAAGAAAAACAGTGATGGACTATTTTACGGATCAGCCGTATCGACTGTATAATGTAGGGCGACTCGACTGCGATTCGGAAGGCCTACTGCTGATGACAAACGACGGGGAGCTGGCCTACAGAATGACCCATCCCAAATACGAGATGGACAAGACCTATCATGTGGTGATCGACGCCATGCTGACAAACGCCCAGCTTGAGACTTTGCGCACGGGCGTGGAGCTCTCTGACGGATTGACCGCGCCTGCGAAGGTGGAAAACATCAAAAAACAGCAAAATGGTCATTACGCCTTTGATCTTAGCATACATGAGGGCAAAAACCGTGAGATCAGAAGAATGATGGAGACCATGGGGAGAAGAATCGTCCGTTTACAGCGCATACGCGTAGGAAGCGTCGAGCTTGGCTCTATGAGCAGCGGCGCATGGAGGCAATTGACAAAAGAAGAAGTTATTGAACTTTACAACCTATGCAAATAACGTTATGAGCTGGCGTATTGACTTTGCAGAATCTGACAATTATGATTTTAATGGATGAAATTGAATTAACATATCGAATATCATCAAGTGTATAGAAAGGAGGCGTACATCTCTTGAATATAAGTCCTTGGTTTGTTTTGGTTCTGGGCATGGGAACGGTATTTTTTGGACTCATATGCCTAATTTACATCACGAAACTGATGAGTGTGGCAGTCAGAAAAGTCGTAAAACCGGCGTCGCCGGTTGCGAAAACCGCAGCCCCCGAGCAAAAGGCAAGCATACCCGCCGCGGGCGGAATTGCCTTTAGAGACAGAAAGCTGCTGGACGCTATCATAGCGTCGGCAATCGCAACCTACGACGGTTCTGACATAACGGGTCTGCGCATTCGCTCGATCAGACAGATCGGCGCAGACAACGGCCAGAGAGCGCAGTTTGTGGCGGCAGTATCAGCCGCGGTTGCGACCACGATTGGCACAGATGTGCAGGGGTTAAGGATTCACAGTATTAAAAAAATCTGATTTGGAGGAAAAATAAAAATGCGTAAGTTCATCGTCAATGTAAACGGTTCTTCTTATGAAGTCGAAGTCGAAGAGATCGCCGCGGGCAGCGCGCCCGTTGCAAAGCCCGCCGCGCCTGCCGCACCCGTAGCCCCCGCAGCACCCGCTGCCGCTAAGGGCGGACAGGAAGAAGTTACCTGCCCGATGCCCGGCAACATCTGGGAAGTTAAGTGCAAAGCCGGCGACGTAGTAAAAAGCGGCGACGTGCTTCTTGTCCTTGAAGCAATGAAGATGGAGAATGAGATTATGGCGCCCCGCGACTGCAAAGTCGTTGCCGTCAACGTTCAAAAAGGTGCTGCCGTTAATTCCGGCGACGTCCTTTGCATCATCGAGTAATTCGCTGTTTGCAACGTATTCCCTTCCCAAACGATTGCAAAGGAGTAAATAAATGCAAGGTGTTCTAGAATTCCTGAAATCGACGGGATTTTCGATGCTTTTTGACGATCCGAGATGCTTGATTATGATCGCGGTCGCATGTTTCTTTCTTTATTTGGCTATTGCCAAAAAGTTTGAGCCTCTGCTTTTAGTCACGATCGGCTTCGGTATGCTTTTGACCAACCTGCCTGGCGCTAACCTGTATCACGCCGAGTTTTATACCGGCGGTCATGTGAACTGGGAAGCCTTCAATGCCGGCGCCGGCTTGATCGATTATCTGTATCTTGGCATTAAACTGGGCATTTACCCGTCGCTGATCTTTATGGGCGTTGGCGCCATGACGGACTTCGGTCCTTTGATCGCCAACCCCAAGAGCCTTCTGCTCGGCGCTGCCGCACAGTTAGGCATCTTCGTCGCTTTTCTTGGCGCGCTGGGTCTTACCAATCTTTTCCCTGACGTGATCCACTTCGGATACAATCAGGCGGCATCTATCGGTATCATTGGCGGCGCGGATGGACCGACAGCTATATTTGTGACGTCAAAGCTCGCGCCTGAGCTCTTGGGACCG
>CAZNJN010000054.1:10384-11146 GCA_964573365.1 uncultured Oscillospiraceae bacterium | reverse complement strand
CGCGCGCGGCGAGCTGCACTGCATCGGCGCGACCACGCTCGACGAGTACCGCAAGTATATCGAAAAGGACGCGGCGCTCTCAAGGCGTTTTCAGCCCGTCATGGTGGATGAGCCGAGCGTGGAGGAAACGATCTCCATTTTGCGTGGACTCAAGGAGCGTTATGAGGTGTTTCACGGCGTAAAGATCAACGACAATGCCTTGATCGCGGCGGCTACGCTCTCACACCGCTATATATCCGACCGCTTTTTGCCCGATAAGGCGATCGACCTTGTAGACGAGGCCTGCGCCCTGATCCGCACGGAGATGGACTCGATGCCGACGGAGCTTGATGAAATATCCCGCCGCATTATGCAGCTTGAGATCGAGGAGCAGGCGCTCTCGAAGGAAACGGATAAGCTTTCCGCAGAACGCCTTGAAACGCTGCGCAAGCAGCTTTCCAAGGAGCGCGACAGCTTTAAGGAGCTCAAGGCGAAGTGGGAAAACGAAAAGGATTCCATCAAGGGCGTGCAGCATTTGCGCGAGGAGATCGAGGAGGTCAACGCGCAGATGCAGAAGGCGGAGCGCGACTACGATCTGCAAAAGGCGGCGGAGCTGAAATACGGCACGCTGCCGCGCTTGAAGGAGGAGCTTGAAAAGGCGGAGCAAAGCGCCGAAAAGAATGGCGGAACGGGGCTATTGCGTGACCGCGTGACGGAGGAGGAGATTTCCCGTATCGTGTCGCGCTGGACGGGCATTCCCGTGAGCAAGCTGATGGAGGGCGA
>CAZNJN010000054.1:0-10374 GCA_964573365.1 uncultured Oscillospiraceae bacterium | reverse complement strand
CGCGAAAAGCTGCTGCGCCTTGGCGATATTCTCCATCAGCGCGTGATCGGGCAGGACGAGGCCGTGCAGAGAGTGAGCGACGCGATCTTGCGTACCCGCGCGGGCTTAAAGGACCCCAACAAGCCGATCGGCAGCTTTTTGTTCCTAGGGCCTACGGGCGTAGGCAAAACGGAGCTTGCCAAGGCGCTTGCCGAAGCTCTCTTTGACGATGAGGGCAATATGGTACGAATCGACATGAGCGAATACATGGAGAAATACTCCGTGTCCCGTTTGATCGGCGCGCCTCCGGGCTATGTGGGCTATGACGAGGGCGGACAGCTTACCGAGGCCGTGCGCCGCCATCCCTACAGCGTGGTGCTTTTCGATGAAATAGAAAAGGCACATCCCGACGTGTTCAACGTGCTTTTGCAGGTGCTTGACGACGGACGCATCACCGACAGTCAAGGACGCACGGTGGACTTTAAGAATACCGTGATCGTAATGACGAGCAACCTTGGCTCCTCCTATATCCTTGAAGGGATAAAAAACGGAGAGATCAGCGAGGAAGCGCGAAAACAGGTGGGCGAGCTGCTCAAGCAAAGCTTCCGCCCCGAGTTTTTGAACCGTATCGACGATATTGTGTTCTATAAGCCGCTAAGCCGCGAGGAAATTTTCAGGATCACCGATCTGCTGCTTGGCGATGTGCGCAAGCGTTTGCAGGATAAGCGGCTTGATCTGAAGCTGAGTGAGCAAGCGAAAGAATACCTTGCCGAGACCGGCTATGATCCGCATTACGGCGCGCGTCCGCTCAAGCGGCTTTTGCAGAGCAAGCTTGAAACGCTGCTCGCAAGAACCATCATCCAAAGTAACCCCGCGCCTGATACGGTGTTTACCGTTGATTACAGCAAGGACAGGGGTCTGTTCGTAAAATAAAAACAAAGCAAAAAGCGTCCGCATGAAAACGGGCGCTTTTTGCGTTTATAGGCTTTGTTTATTTCTTACCCGCCCTGTTCTCTTGTCTTACGCATTGCCGGCGCAGAGATAAAAGCTTTTTTTCGCTAAGCGAAAGGGAAGCCGCCTTTTTCTCGCCGCGCTGCGTCAGCTTAGCGCAAAGCTCCTGTAAATTCTTAATAATATTCGTCATGAGAATATTATATTCATTATTTATATGTTTTTCAAGAATAAAATATGTGAATATTGAATAGATGAAAAATCTAAAGCGTATACGCATTTTGCGCGAATATACGCAGCTGCGGCTGCAAATGGAAACGGGGATCAGCCAGAGCACGCTCTCCAAATACGAAACCGGAGAAGCGGCGCCGACGGTGGAAAATCTGCTGCTTTTAGCGCGCTTTTACCACACAAGTCTGGACTATCTTATGGATTTGACTGATGAAGCTTCACCTTACCCGCCCCAAAAATAAAGCGCCCGTTTTCATGCGGGCGCTTTTGTAGGCTATGCCGGACGCTATTTTATTCCGTTTCGTATACGGTGATCTCGCCGTCCTTGCATTCCATAATGACTTCCTCGCTGGTGTAGGTCTCGGAGAGCACGTCCTCGAGCTCGTACTGATAGAGATAGTCGCCGTCGGGCAAAGCCAGCTCCTCGAGCGTCACTCCGCCCTTTACCGTAAAGGAGCCGACGCTGTACAGGGTTTCCTCGCCGCTTTCCCAGTTTACGCCGGTCATAAGCACCTCGACCTCGTCGCCGTCCTGAAGGCTTTGCTGCTTGCGCGAACTGAAGCTGTTTTCTCCCGCGCCGCCTACCGCCTCCATGACCTCGTATTTTTCGCTTGCCCAATCGTAGCGCGCGCGAAGATTCATTTCCTCGCCGTTGAGCAGGATGGGGATGGAGTAAAGATTGTATTCGTCGGTCGATTCAAGCAGCGTGAGGTTGACAAAGACGCCGTTGAGCGCGGGCCATACGCCCCTGAAATTATCCGAATAGGTCGTAAGATCGTCCGTGACGTTCAAATCGTCGTCGCGTCCGAAGTACATATACTCATTATACTCGTAGTCCATCTGATAGAGCGTGAAGTAGACGCCCGCGACATAACTCGGATCGCTGATGATTTCAAGCACATAGGAGCCGTCATCCGCAAGATAAGTCTCCGCGTCAAGCGTGTAGTCTGTGTCGGCGACGGTCTGTGCGGGTTCCGGCGCGGGGCTTGAAAAATCCGCGCCGACAAAGTCCGCGGGAACCTTCCAGCCGCGGCGGCTCGCGGCGATAAAGTCGAGGTAGGCATGGGAGAAGGCGGCGCTGCGCGCATAGGCGTCCAGCTCGTCGTTACCCGCCTTGATGGGGTAAAAGGCGGCGAGACCGTTCGCGTTTGCGCGGGCGCTGCCGTTTACGTTGTATACGACTGCCTCAAAGAGCGCGTTAAGCACGCTGTCGCCGGTCTTTGGGAGGACGGATTGGGAATTTAAGACCATGTCTCCGATGTCCACAAGGTTAAAGTAGCCTTCCTCGTCCGTATTGCCGCCGTAGCTTTCAGCCTTGGCGATTCCCTGCTTGAGCGTTCGGAAGGTATCGACGTCCTCCGCGCTCAAGGTCATTTCGTCCGCCATATCGTCAAAGGCGCGGGCGAGCGGCTCGACCTTCGTGAGGTCGGTGACCGAAAGCGTGCAGGAGTCGGCATACTCCCCGCACTTTTCCATATAGGTATCACAGATCACCTTGCCAAGCTCCGCGCCGCTTTGGGAGGGCTCGGCTACAATGGAATTCAGCATCGCCGCATAGTCCCAGCCGGAGCCGGGCTCGACCTCCTCGGAGGCGATCATGTAGCCGGCATAGGGCGAAAGCTCAAGAGCCGCCTCCAGCGTCGCCATGAGGCATGCATCAAAGCCGATGAACTCTAGATTCGCGTTGGCCTGCGAAAAGCCCTCGTTGAGATCCGTAAGCGAAAGGGCGTCCCCTTCGTACAGTTCGTCAAAGGCCACGCCGCTCATGCCGCCGCCGTGATTCCAGAGGATCACGCCGTATTTTTTTGCGGGGAAGGCCTTTACGCCGTAGGAAAGGAAATTGCTCAGTGTGCCGGGATCGCCCATGGAGCTAAGCGGCAGCGTTTCGAGAGTTTCATAGTCGCCTTCGCCGTAAAGACGGTGGTACTGAATCGCGTTTGGATCGACAAAATCGAGAGACCAGTCCTCGGTGCCGCCCGTGCAGAGGAGCAGATTGACCGTATCGGGCAGCGCGACGCTCGCGCATTCAAGCAGATTGTCCGTGCAGCTCCCGTATTTGCTTTCAAGATCCGTGCCGCAAAGATAAAGCAGCAGCGTCCAGTCCGCGTCGCTGTTCCCGAGTTGGGCTATGTTTTCCGCGCTCGCGGCGGAAGCCGGCTTTGCCGAATCTGCCGCGCCGTCGTCCGCTAAAATGCCAATCAGCAGCAGAATAAGAAAAATGCCGACAAGCACCGCCAGTATAATAAGCAATACCTTTACAAAGCCGCCTTTTTTGCGTCTGGGTCCAACCGGATACGGATTTTCCATTTTATGCACCTTTCATAGAAAGAATTTGATTTCGCGACATGCTTTTCTCTATACAGCATAGCAAAATTTGTCACGCGCCACAAGCCCCGCGTTCGGATCAGATCCAAAAAGCGAAGAGCTGCCAATACAGCACGTTCAAGCTTAGAATAAGTCCCATCGCGGCATTGACGCCCAGCCCCCATTTCTGCTTTTTACTTAACTCTTTGCGCGCTTTAAGCAGGCGATAGAGAAAAACGAAGGGTACGAGCGCGAAAAGCGCGAAGAGAAGCGCTTGCAGTGTAAGCTGTGTTTTGCTCACGATATAGCTTAGAACCGTACCAAGCAGCGACAAAAGGTTGATAAAGCCGAGCGCGATAGAGGCGTTGGTCAGCGCGCGGACGACACAAAGCGGCTGCGCCTTTTTCTTCAAGCGGCGAATAAGCGCGATCACAAGCATCACAAGCGCATAGAGGAAGGCAACAAAAAAGAGGAACACAGTCAGCGCCATAAACATGGCCTTCGCGTCGCTCAAACGCACGCAGTCCTGCGCCATCATCGACACGCGCTCCACCCGTCCGTTTTCAAGCCCTGTGTAAGCGAGCAGCTTTTGTCCGTTTGCGTCAAGGGAATAGACCTGCGGCGCAAGCTGCTCCAGACGATAATTCACCACGGGCACATAGAGAGAGCCGTCCGTATTCTCCATCACGGGCAGCAGACTCATAAGGCCGTAAATGCGGAGCATACCGCGCTTGACCGTGCGCGCGCTCTGGTAAAAGCCGACGGCCTCGGCTTTCTCGGTAACGGCTTTTTCATAGAGCGGGTTGACCTCGCCGTAGAGAAGCGTATAAAGACCTTGGCAGTACACGCCCTCGCCGGACTGATTCGTCATGACCACCATACCCTCGCCGCTTTGAGGATCGAAGCTGAGCTGCGCCGAACAGCCGGCCGTATTGCCGCCGTGACCGAGCAGCAAATGTGTGCCGTAGCGGCTTACCCACATGCCGTGGCAGTTTTCCGCGCTTTCCCCGTCGGGGAAATACTGCGTGGGGGAATAGAACAGCGCGCGGGTCTCCTCCTTTTCAAAAAGGGCGCGCTCGTCGCCCGCGCTCGCGGTGAGCGCCTGTCCAAAGCGGCAGAAATCGTCGATCGTGCCGGTCGCCATGCCCGCGGGATAAAGCGGAATTTGAAAGTACGGATAGGGCAAAAGCGTGCCGTCCATGCTGTAGCAGGCGAGCTTTTTTCGCTGCTCCTTCACCCATGAATGATCCGAAAGGTCGGCGTTCAGCGCGGTATGCTCCATAGAGAGCGGCGCAAAAATGTTTTTATGCACATATTCGTAAAAGGGTATGCCCGAAACGCGCTCGACGATATAACCCGCAAGCGCCGCGCCATAGTTGCTGTAGCCGACGACAGCTCCGGGACGCTCGACCTGCGCGCACTGCGCGCGGCGCAGCGATTCTTCAAGCGAGTAGAGCCTGCGCCCCTCCGGCACGAAAAGCTCGACAAGGTTTTCCTGAAAGCCCGCGTTATGATCCATAAGGTTGAGCATGGTGACGGGCTCGTCGTATTTCAGCTTCGTCAAAAAGCCCTCGGGCAAATAGCCGCGAATATCCGCGTCAAGCTCGATAAGCCCCTTTTCATAGAGCTGCATCACGCTTACCCATACAAGCAGCTTTGTACAGGAGCCCCATTCAAAGACGGTATTCTCGTCGTTTTTTATGCCGTTTTCCTTATCCGCGCTGCCGTAGCGGCCGAGATAGACCCGCTCGCCGCCCTTGAATACCGCCACTGACATCGCCGCCGTCGTGTCGCTGTGCTCATCGACATATGCGTCGATCCTTGAGTGTAGCTCGCTAGGCGTATCCGCCGCAGCCGCCGCTGCCGCGCGCGCGGGCGTGAACAGTCCCAGTCCGATGCAGGCGCAGAGCGCCAAGGCCGTGACTTTTTGCAAATGCTTTTTCATAAGCCCATATCCTTTCTTGAAAGAACAAGTATTTGAATATCGATGGTGTATTAGTAAAAGTAATACAAATGATGCTTTGTGTCAAGTATTTTTATGAATTATGCACAAATACGAAAGAAGGGCGGCGCGAAGGAGAAAAAATTATATATTATACGGACAAAGGACGGAGAACTCCTATGCTTTTGTTGACAGCGAAAGGGATAAAGGCTATAATGCAGATACAAATCAAACTTTTTGTTAGGCAAACAGAATTTTTTTAAGGAGAAACAGCATGCAGAATATCGTTATCGCCCTGGGCGGCAACGCTTTGCAGGAGGGCAACGGCCCGGCAACGGCGGAATAAAACCTGCGAATATATTGCGGACATCATCAAGAGCGGCTATCATGTGACGCTTGCGCACGGCAACGGGCCGCAGGTGGGGCGCATCATTTCTCAGCAGAATTACGCGGTTCCCGTGTCGCCCGCCATGCCCTTTGACGTATGCAGCGCCATGAGTCAGGGCATGATCGGCTACCATTTACAGCAGGGCATGAGAAGAGCTTTGCGCGCGCGCGGCATGGATACGCCTGTGACCACCATTGTAACGCAGGTGGTCGTAGACGGTAACGATCCGGGCTTCAAAAATCCCACAAAGCCGATCGGCGCGTTTTATTCCCGCGAGGAGGTTGACGAGCTGCTCAAGGTCAACCCGCATCATGTTTTCAAGGAAGATTCCGCGCGCGGCGGCTGGCGCCGCGTCGTAGCCTCGCCCGAGCCGCTCGAGATCGTGGAGCTTGAGGCGATCAAGCGTCTTGCCAACGAGAATATCCTTACCATCACCGTGGGCGGCGGCGGTATACCCGTCGTGCGTGAGGAGGATGGCAATATTCACGGCGTCGCCGCTGTGATCGACAAGGATTTTGCGAGCGAAAAGCTGGCGGAGGATCTGAACGCGGACGCGCTGGTCATCCTGACCGCCGTCGAAAAAATATCCATCAACTATAAAAAGCCGGAGCAAAAGGATCTTGACGAAATGAGCGTCGCGGACGCGGAAAAATACATTGAAGAAGGCCAGTTCCCCGCCGGCTCCATGCTGCCCAAGGTACAGGCGGCGCTGCGCTTTGTAAAGAGCAAAAAGGGACGTGTCGCGGTCGTGACCTCGCTTGATAAAGCCGTTGACGCGCTTGGAGGCAAGGCGGGTACGATCATCAAGGGATAAAACGACTTCACGCGCGCGTAGGCGGGACGGGTTTGAGATAAACCGTCCCGCCTTTGCTATTCCCCTTGCCGCGCTAGAAAAGGGGGAGCGGATCGGGAATATCCCGTATTTGCAGCATAAAGAGCCCGACACTTTTTTTTGAGGGCATATAGTAGGCGTATTCGCCCGTGGGATCGGCGATAAGCCGTTCCCGCACGCTATTTTCGTCCACGGGCGTATCCGAAAAATTGTAGGCGGAAAAAAACAGCAGCGCGTCCTCAAAGCTGCGAAAGGGCTGACCCATTTCAAGGCTGAGCCGTTCAAGCGTATAGGGAATGGCAAGAGCGTCAAGCTCCTTTACGCATTCTGCGGCGGAGTGGCGTTCTACGCTCTCCTTGCGCGTGACGAAGCGGCGAGCTGTCCAGTCCTTTTTTACAAGAAAGAGTCTGCCGTCGCTTTTACACTGTGCTTTGGCAAGAGAGAGCGCCTCGGCAGTACCGCCGAAAAAGCAGCAGAGCATCGCGTCATACGGACTTTGCGGCGGCGACTCAAAGACGTCCGCGCAGCGGATCTCGATGGGCGTGTTTTTTTTCCGTAAAAGCTCCAGCATCCCGTTTGAAGCATCGATCGCGGTGACCTTCGCGGCGTAAGGCAAAATGGAATAGGCGAGATAGCCCGCGCCGCAGCCGGCGTCGCAAACATGCGCGTTCTTAGGCAAAAGCGGGGCAATATGCTCCGCAAGCGTGCGGTAATACCCGGTGTATTCGCAGGCGTCCTTCATAAAGCGGATCATATCCGCGGTCCAAGAAAACATGCTGACCTCCTTAAAACGCGCTCTCACGCAATACACCTATTAAAGCATATGCAAGGCGTAAAGAAAAGCGAATTACGGTCTCAAAACGCAAGAAGTATGGTATAATACTACATTGTATCAACTTTGGGAGGGTGAAAATGCCGGATGTAAGCATCGTTTCCTGCGGGAGCTACGAAGAAAATGAGGTGCGCCGCGCACTTATGGAGGTTCTTGCGCCGCTGGGCGGACTGGACTGGGTAGAGGCGGGTATGCGGATCGCCGTCAAGGTGAATCTGATCGGCGCGCATAAGCCGGAGGAGGCCGCTACGACGCATCCGGCGCCTGTGCGCATCCTGTGCGAAATGCTCCAAGAGCGCGGCGCGAGCGTCGTGGTTGGCGACAGCCCCGGCGGACTTTTTACCGGAGCGTATCTCTCTCCCATCTACAGCACGACGGGTATGCGTACTGTTGTGATGGAGAACGTCAAGCTCAACGACGACTTTGAGGAGCTCGAGAAGGAAACGCCGGAGGCGGTCTCGGGCAAAAAGCTGCGCCTTACCAAATACCTGTTCGACGCGGACGCGGTCATCGACTTTTGCAAGCCCAAGACGCACGGAATGATGGCCTATACCGGCGCGTGCAAAAACTTTTACGGCGCGGTTCCGGGACTGCTCAAGGGAGAGTACCATTACCGCTATGCCGAGCACACGCGCTTTGCGAATCTTTTGGTGGATCTTGCCGAGATCGTCAAGCCGCGCCTTTGCATCGCGGATTTTGTATGGAGCATGGAGGGAAACGGCCCCTCCAAGGGAACGCCGCGCTTTGTTGGCGCGCTTATGGCGTCGCGCAGTCCGCATAAAATGGATGTGGTGGGCGCCTACATCATGAATATTCCCTTTTCGGACGTGCCGACGCTTTGCGCCGCGCGCGAAAGAGGGCTTATACCCGATAGCATCAACGGCATTTCGATAGAGGGGGACGCCGCGAGCTTTATTGTGGCGGACTTTAAGCGCGCGACGAGCAAGGAGGTAACAGGCTGGGCAGGTTCAAGCAGGCTGCTCAACACACTGGCGCAAAAGCTGCTTGCGAGCCGACCCAAGGTGGAAGAACAGACCTGCATCGGCTGCGCAAAATGCAAGGAGGTCTGCCCCGCGGGGGCGATCACTATGGTGAAGGGCGAAAAAAACAAGCTGCCGAAGATCGATCGCAAGCTCTGCATACGCTGCTTCTGCTGCCAGGAATTCTGTCCCAAGGGAGCGATGAAGGTCTACAGGCCGCCGGTCGCGAGGTTCATTAACAAATAGAGCGGAAGCTGCTTAAAAGAGACTGCCCTTCGTGATGAAGCGGCAGTCTCTTTTCTATTCTTCTAGCTGGGCTTCAGCGCGTAAAAAGGCTACGGCTGGAGCGTACCTACGACCGGCAGTCCCTCAAGCTCCTTTGCCGAATGCTCGTCATGGAAGGCGGCGCTTAGATCCTCGCCGGCGTTATAGCCTTTATGACGGCCGCCCTTAAAGCAGGAGCTGACGTCATACACGACGCCATCAACGGCCATATAGGCGGGATTTCCATTTTGTCCGTTATAGCGCGAAAGCTCGGCTAGGGTAAAGCTAAGGGCTTGCGCGCCGGAGTCGGGCGGTATCGTAGGCTCTGTAGTGGGCTTTGCAGTAGGCGCGAATGTCGGCTCTGCGATTGGCTCTAAAGAGGCTTGCGCGTCGGGTACTATAACGGGCAGCTCCGCCGCAGGCTCCGCAGTCTCTTCGGCGCTTGGTTTGAAGGTGGGTTGTAGGCCGGGCGTTAAAATGGGCGTCGCGCTTTCTGATAGCGCAGTCTCTTCGGCTTCGTTTTCAACGGGCGCGGAGGCCTTTCGTTCGCATACATAAAAAACGGAGGCAGAGAGAATAAGCGTACAGAGGAATACGAGCTGGATGAGCGGTGCTTTTTGCCTGACGATTTTTTGCCATGCCTGATTGAGCCAACCGATATGCATACATAGGTGCATGGCAAGCAGCGCCAGTATGGCTAAAAATGAATAAGCATGGATCTCATAAAAAATGCGCATTCCAAGGTTTAAGGCCGGTATCAATTCAGAGATCAGAAGTCCGCTCACAAGGTTGATGAGCAGCGCCGCTCCGGTCAAAAGGTTGATAAAAAATACGAGAGAGCGGCTGAATGTAGGCGAGGGCTTTTCCGAAACGGCTTTTTTGGCGCCTTTTGCAAAAAGAGTCCTGCGGTTGATGCTAAGGTGCAAAACAAAGCCCAGACAAAAAGCGAGGCTTAGGATTTCGTGCGCGAGGACACTGAGATCTTTGCCGATAACGATTGCAAGAAAGAGGGCGACGAGAACAGAGTCTATGATTGCGCGCGCTATATTTTTTTTCATTTGATACTATGTCTTTCTTTTATTCTTTTCACAAGGGCATTCATATAGAAGCAATGCCAAATGGATACAAACAGTATAACCTGCCCTATATGGAATAACAATAGAGAGAATTGTGAGGAGCAAACGCAAAAAATAAAACGGATGTGCAAGACACCCGTTTTCAGCGGTTTTATCAAGTTAAAAGCTCACGCCGCGATTAAAGGCCTTTACGCGCGCGTCCTTGTTCAAAAGGCGCTTGCGCATACGGATGCTTTGCGGGGTTACCTCGACAAGCTCATCGTCGGCGATAAACTCCATGCACTGCTCCAAACTCATGGGAACGGGCGGCGTAAGGCGCAGCGCCTCGTCCGAGCCCGAAGCGCGCATGTTGGTAACGTGCTTTTTCTTGCAGACGTTTACGACGATATCCTCGTTGCGCGCGCATTCACCCACGATCTGCCCTTCATAAACGGGTACGCCGGGACCTACGAACAGTCTGCCGCGCTCCTGCGAGTTAAAGAGTCCATAGCTGCAGGTATCGCCGGATTCGTGGCAAACGAGCGAGCCGCGCTCACGTTCCTCAATATCGCCCTTATAAGGCTCAAAATCATGAAATAGATGGCTCATCACGCCG
>CAZNJN010000053.1:1876-11154 GCA_964573365.1 uncultured Oscillospiraceae bacterium | reverse complement strand
GCTGCTGCCGAAGAAAAATGGCAAGGTGGATATGGATACGCTTAAGGATATCCATCTCCAGTTAATGCTTTTATTTCCTCTGTGGCAGAAATAACATTGAAACTTTTACCCATGTCGGTCATGGAAAATACAAGACTGAGATAAGCGACAAACGGCGGCAGCATGAAGCTGCCGCCGCTTACTGTGCTTACACGCCGCTCGCGGCAGGACGGACTGCGCTTGCGCGTCTTGAAAAACAGGGCGAATTGTGGTAGCCTAAAACAAAATTGGGGGAGGATCGGCGCAGAAACATGGGACTTCAAGAACTTGCGTAAGTTTTTGAAGCTATCTTGATGAATGCGCAAGACGATAAAGGAATAAGCATCATGAAAATCGTATTGATTCATGGACAAAATCATCAGGGCAGCACCTATCATGCTGGCAGACTGCTTGTTGATGCGCTGCAGGGTGATAAAGAAATCTCCGAATTTTTTCTGCCTCGCGATTTGGAGCATTTTTGCCTAGGCTGCTACCGTTGCATAGAGGAAGACACGGACTGCCCGTTTTATGAAGAAAAGCATAGGATCATGGCGGAAGTGGAGCAGGCGGATCTGCTCATTTTCACTACGCCCAACTATTGCATGAATATGTCCGCGCCCATGAAGACGTTTATCGATTTGACCTTTACCTACTGGATGAGCCACCGGCCGCGAGCCTGCATGTTTGAAAAACGCGCGCTAGTAGTTTCTACAACGGCGGGTTTTGGCGCGGGAGCAGCGGCGCGCAGCGTGAAAAAGGCACTGTTTTTCTGGGGCGTGCCACGGATATACTGCTATGGCGTCGGCGTACAGGCACTGAACTGGGCGGGTGTAAGCGAAGAAAAAAAGACGAAGATCAAAAGGGATATGCAGCGGCTTGCAAAACGGCTCTCTACAAAGGCAAAGCCGCGCATCGGTCTAAAAACAAGATTCATATTCTCCATGATGGCGAATATGCAGAAGGCGGGCTGGGGAGCTTCGGCGGCAGAAAAACGATACTGGACGGAGATGGGCTGGCTTGAGCGTGAGCGTCCGTGGCGGCAGGACGGCAAACATAAAAGCTGAGAACAGCGTGTCCTTCGTTAAGAAAGGGGGCGAATATTTGCGAAGATCTCCGCAGGTGCCGCGTGACCCTGCCATACGACAAGCAGACGGTCTTTTGGTGTACAGATCAAAGCCGCTTGATCGGTAAAAGCATTGCTCACGCCGAGCGGAAAGGTATCATACAGTACCGCGTCCTTTAGCGGGTAGGCAAGGTTTTCAAGCGTAACGCCGGTTGCTTCGTGTTCATAGGCAAATACGGAAAGCGGAGCGCCCGCACGTCCCTCAAGGCGCAAGCGCTCATTTTCAAGCAGAAGGACGTTTTCGTTGTCTCCGATGAGGATTCCGCACGCGCCATGCTTGCGCAGATACGCAAGAGACTGTAGGTTCGCCAGCGTATGATCGAGCCGTCCGCCCAGCGCGCCAAGGAGAATGAAGTGACGGTAGCCCTGCTCCAAGCCAAGCTTGATGGAAAGCAGCATATCCGTGTCGTCCTTTTGCGGGGAATGCTGAATCACATGCGGATGCTCGGGCACATAGGAAAGCGAATCAAAATCACCGACCACAAAGTCGGCCTCCTGCCCGAAAAGCTGCGCGTAACCGGCATCCGCGGCGATAAGAAGGTCGTCCTCTTTTTTCTCAATTTTGCACTGCGTAGGGGCAGCGCCCATAATATAACAGAGCTTCATATTCATTTGCAGCAATTCAACGTGTCTCTCTTACTGGACGCACGCTACATTTTCCAAGCCTTGAGCTCTTTGCGAAGCCATGCGAACCAAGCGTCCATCCCTTCGCCGGTCTTGGCGGAAACGGGAAGCAGCTCTACCTTGGGATTGCGCAGCTTTGCGCGCTCCTTCACGGCATCCATATCAAAATCAAACATGGAGAGAGCGTCGATTTTATTGATGAGCACCAGATCGCAGACCTCAAACATCAAGGGGTATTTTAGCGGCTTGTCGTCGCCTTCAGGAACGGAAAGGATCATGGCGTTTCGCGAGGCTCCGGTATCAAATTCAGCGGGACAAACAAGGTTGCCGACGTTTTCAAGAATCACCAGATCCAGATTGTCGATTTCTAAAGAGTCAAGACCTTGCCTAGTCATGTCTGCGTCAAGGTGGCACATGCCGCCCGTATGAAGCTGGATCACCTTCGCGCCGGAGCTGGAAATGGTCTCTGCGTCTACGGCGGAATCGATATCCGCCTCCATCACGACGATACGGAACTCGTCCTTGAGCGCGGCGATGGTGCGCATAAGCGTGGTTGTCTTGCCCGAACCGGGCGAGGACATAAGATTAAGAAGGAAAATGCCCTTTTCTTTGAGCGTGGCGCGAAGCGCCTCCGCCTGTTTGTCGTTATCCGCAAAAACGCTCTCTTTAATTTCTATGATTCGGAACGGTTCCATTCTGCTTTCCCTCCCAAGCTTTGCATTTCGTGATTAGCATACCGTATCGTCAAAGAGAAATCAACCGACTTTCCAGCAAAACGCCGAATATGGCGGCAAAAGCGCGCCGTTCTCAAAGCGTATCGATTCGCCGGTAAACAGATCAACGGCGTGCTCCGCCTCCGCAAAAAAGCTTGCGAAGGCTTCATGCTCGTCGGCGTTGAGCGCAAAGAGTATCCGCTCGTCGCCGGCGCGCCGTTCAAAAACAAGCTGCCGGTTGGTAAGAAAAAGCTTGCGGTAGCAGCCGCAGTACAAAGCTGTTTGTTGCGCATAGAGCGAAGAAAAACACGCGATTTTCTCGCAAAGCGGCGTCCAGTGTGGCGACTGGGCATAGGGACGCAGAGCGGCGTCGCCGCCATCTTCTTTTTTCCCGCTCTGTGACCATTCGCCGCCGTAGTATAGGCAGGGAATGCCCGGCATACAAAACAGGAGCGCGTAGGCAAGCCATAGCTGCGCGGGATTCTTGAGCGTGCTCCATAGGCGGTTGACGTCGTGATTTTCCGCAAAGTCAAGAAGCTGATTGGAGCTGAACTTGCCGCAAAACTGCTGTTCGAGTGTATAGTTGATCTCGAACAGATTCAGATCGTTCAGGCTCGACCAAATGCCCTTATAGGCTTGATAATTGGTCACGCAGTCTAAAAGATCCGGCGCTAACAGGCGCGCGTAGTCGCCGTGAATCATTTCGCCAAGCAAAAAGAAGTCCTGCCTTTTCTCTTTGGTAAAGGCACGAAGGCGGCGTATGAAATCCATATCAAGACAATACGCCACATCAAGACGCAGTCCGTCGATAGAAAAGCGCTCGATCCACATGTTTACGCTCTCAAGCAGGTACGCTATAACCTCCTCGTTGCGAAGGTTCAGCTTAACAAGCTCATAGTGTCCTTCCCAGCCTTCATAGCAGAGCCCGTCGTGATAGCCGTTGTCGCAGTCGAAACGCACATTGACAAACCAGTCCTTATAGCGGGACGCCTCGCGTTTTTCCAGCAGGTCTGTAAAGGCGAAAAAACCGCGTCCGACATGATTGAATACACCGTCAAGCACGACGCGTATGCCGTTTTCGTGGAGCGCGGCGCATACCGCGGCAAAATCCTCGCTGCTGCCAAGGCGGGGGTCGATACGCCGATAGTCGCGCGTGTCATAGCCGTGACGATCAGAGTCAAAGACAGGACAAAAATAGACCGCGCCGATGCTCAGCGCCTTCATATGCGGTATAAAATCGCGCACCTTCAAAATACGATCGACTAGAATACCGTCGTTTTCGGCGGGAGCGCCGCAAAAACCGAGTGTGGATATTTGATAGAAAACGGCTTGTTCAGCCCACATAAGGTTCTCCTCGTATCTATAAATTTACATTGCATTATAAGGGGCGGCTGATAAAAATGCAAATCAGGCTATAAAACGCAAAAGAAAACCGCCCCGGGACACGGAGCGGCTTCAAAGCAAAGGAAAATCAACTCTCAAACCGATATTTGCGTTTGTATTCGTTGTAGCAATCCTTAAATTCCTCGTTATCCATCGTTTTGACGGCATTGAGAAACTCATGGGAATTAAAGCTGTGCTTTGCGACGGATATGACCGCCGCGGCGATATTGGAGCAATGATCGGAGCTGCGCTCGACATTGTTGAGAATATCGGAGAGCACGAAGCCCAGCTCAATGGTACACTGACCGCTTTGCAGACGGGCGATATGCCGCGCCTTGGCTTCAAGCACAAGGTCGTCCATGCGCTGTTCAAAAGGCTCAATGCGCCCTGCAAGGAGCGGATTGTTGCTTTCCACCGCGGAAATGGTCTGCGCGACAATATCATTGAGCGCGCTTCGCAGCAGCAGCAGATCGCGTTCTGCGGATTCAGAAAAGGAGATGTTTTTATCCTTCATTTCCTGCGCCGAGTCGCAAAGGTTGAGCGCATGGTCGCCAAGGCGTTCAAAATCACCGATCATGTGCAGCAGCTCCGCGATGATCTGACTGTCCTTATCCTCCAGATCCCTGCTGGAGAGGCGCACGAGATATGAACCGAGCTTATCCTCGTAGCGATCGAGCAGATCCTCATCCGTTTTCACCTGCTCGATGCCCTTTTCATCATAGCGCTCGAGCTGCGAGAGGGCGCCATGCAAAGCTTGCTGCGCGGTATGCGCCATAGCGACCGCCATCTTGCTGCATTCAGCGATTGCAAAGGACGGCGTAGCGAGCAGGCGTTCATCAAGAAAAACGGGATCGGGGTTTTTGTTTTTGCTCGGCAGCAGCTTTTCGCTTAGGAAGATGAGCTTTTGTGTAAAGGGCAGCAGCAGCAGCGTAGTGAGAATATTGAAGGTGCTGTGTACGGCGGCGATGCCGACGGGCGTGATGGCGGCTTGCGTAAAGCGCATGTCCCAAAAGGCGCTTGACACAAAGTAGAGCGTAAGAAAGAATATAGTGCCGATTACATTAAAAAGCGTATGGAAAACCGCGACCCGTTTGGCGTTGTTGTTAACGCCGATTCCGGAGAGCAGCGAGGTGACACAGGTGCCGATGTTAAGCCCCATAATGATCGGAACAGACATGCCATAGCTGATACTGCCGGTCAAAGAGAGCGCCTGCAAAATGCCGATTGAAGCGGCGGAGCTTTGAATGATGCCCGTGAATACGGCGCCCACAAGCACGCCGAGCAGGGGATTGTTAAAGGCGACGAGCAGGTTTGCAAATTCCGGCGCCTGTGAAAGCGGCTCCATAGAGCCGCTCATAAGCGTCATGCCGTACATAAGCGTGGCAAACCCGATCAGAACGCTGCCCATGCTTTTTTTGCGTTCCTGCTTAGCCGCAAGGATCAGCAGTACGCCGACAAAGGCGAAGATTGGGGCAAAGGAGTCGGGCTTTAGAAGTCGCAAAAAGATATTGCCGCTCTCGATACCCGAAAGCGATAGAATCCAAGCGGTCAGCGTCGTGCCGATGTTGGAACCCATGAGCATGTATACGGTCTGCGAAAAACGCATTACGCCGGAGTTTACAAGACCGACGAGCATGACTGTGAGCGCTGAGGACGACTGGATGGCGACGGTAATGCCCATGCCCAAAAGTAGTCCGCGCAGAGGACTGGCAGAAAGACGGTTTAGCGCCTTCTCCAGTTTTCCGCCGGTCATTTTCTCTAGACCTGCGGACATAACGTTCATGCCGTAAAGGAAGAAGGCGAGACCGCCTAAGAGCGTGATAACAGAAAAAACGTCCATATTTCTCTTGTTTCTCCAACTTTCATATTCATACGCATACTATTGTAAGGAGAAACTGTAAAACTCTCGCCCTCTCTTTGTAAAATCCATGTAAAGTGCAAAATATATTTTACACGCCCTCGTTCGGAAAGCGAACCCGTATCGTCGTGCCTTGCCCAAGGCTGCTTTCAAGCTCCAGCTTGGCGTGGTGGAGCAAAGCTGCGTGCTTGACGATGGAAAGTCCAAGCCCTGTGCCGCCGATCTCTCGAGAGTGGCTCTTATCCACGCGGTAGAAGCGTTCAAAGACCCGCTCCTGATGCTCTTTGGGAATGCCGATGCCGGTATCTCGAACCTCCAGCGTTACGCCCTCGTTGTCGCTGTGTACGCCTAGCTCGACGCTGCCGCCATCGCGGTTGTATTTAAGCGCGTTATCGCAGAGGTTGTTGACGATCTCACGAACGAGCGGCGCAACGCCGCTTATGAGTCCCTCGTCGCCCGAAACATGAATGGTGATGTTCTTTTTCTTGGCGGCGGGCGCAAAAGAAGCGGCGGCCTCACGCACGGCGTCCATCAGCTTTAGGGGGGTGAAGGACATATCGTCCATTCCCTCGTCCAGCTTGGAAAGACGTATGATGTCGTCTACCAAAGTGATCATGCGCAGGGACTCGCTGTAGATCTGATCGATAAAGTGCGGCATATCCTCCGCCTTTACAAGACCGTCGCGCATGATTTCGGCGCAGCCGGATATAGAATGCAGCGGCGTTTTCAGCTCATGGGAAACATTCGCGGTGAATTCCCGGCGCATTTGCTCGGCGTAGGCCTTATCCGACACATCAAAGAGCAGGAGCGCGATGCCGCTCACCTTTGCTTCCGAAAAAATAGGGCTTGCGTCAAGCTGATATTTGCCGCCGGAGATCTCCATGATTGCCTCGGCGTGCTTTCCCTCCGCCGCTTTTTGCAAAAGCTCCTGCAGGGTAAGACTTCGGTTATAAAGGAGCAGATCCTTGCCCAAAGAGCCTTCGTCGGTGGAAAGTATACGCGCGGCGCTGCGGTTGACGCTTAATATTTCCCGCTTGTCGTTAAGCAGAAGAATCCCCTCGCTCATGCTGCCGCTCAAAGCATCCCATTCATCCTGCTTTTGTTTTAACGCGCGAAGCTGCATTTCGATTTGACGATGCTGATAATCGATGCGTCTTAAAAGCGGCGCGATCTCCTCATAGGCCTCGTTTTCAAGCGGATGATCGAGATCCAGATCGTTCAGCGGCCTTACAATGCGCTTAGAAAGGCGCGAGGCGAGCACCGCCGAAAGGATGATTGCGGCGGCAAGCACAAAGAGCACAGGCTGCAGCATTCCGTAAAGCAGCGCAAGCACCGTGCTTCTGGCCGAAGCTACGCGGATTACGCTCCCGTCGGGGAGCCTTTGGGCGTAATAAAGCATTTTTTCGGTGAGCGTAGAGGAGTAGCGCGAGCTTTCGCCATAGCCGTTTTGCTGTGCCTCAATAAATTCCGCGCGGTCGGCATGGTTTTCCATCGTGCCGCTTGCACTTTTGGTATCGTAGATTACCTCGCCGTTATCTCTAATCCAGGTAATGCGATAATCGCCCGTATCCAAACCTTCTATAAAGGCAAGCCCCTCATGCTCGACGCCCCTTGCGATCAGGTCGGTCTGGATCTTCAGCTCATTGTTTTGAAGACCCGTAAAGTGCTCGTAAAGCACGCCCATGATGATTAAAAAACAAGCGGCGAGAATCAAAGAAGCCACAAGTAAAATGGCGTGAAAGATTTTTTTAGTCATGCGGAGCCTCCAGCCTGTACCCTACGCCGCGTACCGTTGCAATGTATTCGCAGCAGACGCCGAGCTTTGCGCGCAGAGTGCGGATATGCACGTCTACCGTGCGCGTCTCGCCGTCGTAGTCGATGCCCCATATGCTCTCTAACAGGCGGTCGCGCGTAAAGACCATGCCCGGGTTTTCAAGAAACAGGCGGAGCAGCTCATATTCCTTTAAGGTGAGCGTCACCCGCTCGCCGCGCACGCTTACCGTATGCTCATCCGTATTCATGCACAGCTCAGAGAGTGTAAGCGACTTGCCTTCCTTGCCGGCAGTACTTCGCCTAAGGACGGCGCGGATACGGGATACCATCTCCATCATGCCAAAAGGCTTTGCGAGATAGTCGTCCGCCCCTAAGTCCAGACCAATCACCTTGTCGTATTCCGTTCCCTTTGCGCTCGCCATGATTACGGGAATGGACTTGGTTGACGCAGCGGCGCGAAGCCGCTTTAATATGGAAATCCCGTTTTCACCGGGCAGCATGATGTCAAGGAGTACAAGCTCCGGCAGCTTTTCTGAAGCGATAGCCTTGAAAAAGGTTTCGCCGTCCGCAAAGCCCCGCGCTTCAAAGCCGGTAGAGCAAAGCGTATAGACCATCATCTCACGGATGCCGGTATCATCCTCTACAATATAGATCATTTGGCTTCCTCCTTGCTGCCGGTTATGGAGTAGAGCACCCACTCGGCAATGTTCACGGCGTGGTCGCCGATGCGTTCAAAATATTTTGCGATCATCAAGAGATCGAGCGCGTATTCCATATCGCCCCCGTCTTGAAAGCGCGTGGTAAGCGCCGCCTTGACTTGATCAAAAAGGCCGTCCACGATGTCGTCGCTTTCAATGACCTTGTTCGCGGTCTTTGTATCGCGCATCACAAAGGCGTCCACGCTACCCCGTACCATTTTGATCGCCGCCTCCGCCATCTCGCCGATGTGGAGTGTTTCGTCGGAAACGCGGATATGCGCCATGGTGACGATTTCGGCTATGTCGGCGGACTGATCGCCGATGCGCTCCATATCCGTAATCATTTTCAAGGCGGAGGATATGGCGCGAAGGTCGCGCGCTACGGGCTGCTGCTGCAAAAGCAGACGGACGCAGAGCGTCTCAATATCGCGCTCCTTTTGATCGATCTGCGCGTCAAATTCGCCGACCTTGTGTGCGCTTTCCATATCGCCCTTGAGGAGGGCGTCCGCCGCCATCGCGATGATGCTCTCGCAAAGCGCGCCCATTTGAATCAGTTCGTCATTGAGCAGCGTGAGCTGCTCGGAAAATTTCATGCGCATTATCCGAACCTCCCTGTGATGTAGTCTTCGGTGCGTTTATCCTTTGGCGTAGAGAAAAGACGCTCGGTATCGTTCAGTTCGATCATTTCACCCAGAAGGAAAAATGCGGTTTTATCGGAGATCCTCGCCGCCTGCTGCATATTGTGCGTGACGATGAGGATAGTATATTTCATTTTCAGGGTCGATACAAGGTCTTCGATTTTCGCGGTAGAAATAGGATCGAGCGCGCTGGTCGGTTCATCCATCAGCAGAACCTCGGGCTCTACGGCAAGCGCGCGCGCGATGCAAAGCCGCTGCTGCTGTCCGCCGGAGAGCGAGAGCGCGGAGCGGTTTAGGCGATCCTTCAGCTCGTCCCAGATCGCGGCGCTCTTTAGCGAAGCTTCGACGATCTCGTCGAGCTTGGCTCTGCCTCGTATGCCGTGCGTGCGCGGCCCATAGGCGACGTTGTCATATACGCTCATGGGAAAGGGATTCGGCTTTTGAAAAACC
>CAZNJN010000053.1:0-1847 GCA_964573365.1 uncultured Oscillospiraceae bacterium | reverse complement strand
AGCAAATTCACGTCCAGTTTGCCGTAAATATCCTCACCATCGAGCAGCACGCGTCCCTTGATACGGCAACCCTCCACCAGATCGTTCATGCGGTTGAGCGTCTTTAACAGCGTAGACTTTCCGCAGCCGGAAGGTCCTATAAAGGCAGTAATCTCCCGAGGCGGGATGTGCATATCGATCGATTTCAGCGCCTGAAACGAGCCGTAAAAAAGGTCAAGCTTTTCTATGGTGATTTTGTCGGCGGTTTTATCAAGATGTTTCTCCATGCTTTATCCTTTCGTAAATCTTTTCGCAATTTTGCTTGACAGCGCGTTCATCCCTACAACCAGCAGCAGCAGTACGAGCGCGGTCGCATAGGTTTCATCCACATGCAGCCCCTCGCTTGAGAGAATGTACATGTGAACAGAGAGGGTGCGGGAGGAATCGAACAGACTCCCTGCAAGCTTTGCAACCGTTCCCGCCGTATAGATTAAGGCGGCAGATTCGCCTACCATCCTTCCGATGCTCAAGACTACGCCGGATAGAATGCCGGAGACGGAGGAGGGCAGCACGACGCGCATGACCGTGCGCAGCTTTCCCGCTCCCAGCGCAAGACTGCCTTCACGATAGCTGTCTGACACGCAGAGCATGGCTTCCTCGGCGGTACGCATAACGAGCGGCAGAATCATGATCGCGAGCGTGCAGGCGCCGGAGATCAGCGAAGTACCCCACTTGAGGGCAAGCACAAAAAACAGATATCCGAAAAGTCCGTAGATGATAGAGGGAACGCCGGAGAGCGTTTCTGCGGTCATGCGGATCACCGCGATCAAACGGCTGCCGCGCTTCGCGTATTCGCTCATATAGATGGCGGCGCCAATGCCGACGGGAACGGCAAGCGCAAGCGCAAGCAGCGTCATAAGCAGGGTATTAAGAAGCGCGGGCATGAGGGATACGTTTGTGGAATTATAGCTCCAGGCAAAAAGCGAGGGCTTCAAGTTCGGGATTCCCTTATAGGCGATATAAGCTACGACAAAGAGAATGATACACAGCACGAGCGCAGCGGAGCTACAGACCAAAACGCGTAGGAGCAGGGATGCGATACTGCGGCGTTTCATAGCTTTGCCCTCCTGCGAATCAGTAAAAATACAAGGTTAATCAGCATAACGATTACAAATAACACCACAGCCGTGGCGATCAGCGCCGCGCGGTGCAGATCTGCGGAATACCCCATCTCCAGCACGATATTGGTAGTTAGCGTCCGCACGCCGCTTACAATGCTTTTGGGCAAAACGGCTTGGTTGCCCACGACCATCATGACGGCCATGGTTTCGCCGACCGCTCTGCCCATGCCTAGAATGACGGCGGCAAAGATGCCGGAGCGCGCCGCCGGCAGAAGGACGCGAAATACGCTCCTTTCATGCGTGGCGCCCAGCGCGCGGCTGCCCTCATAGTAGCTTTCAGGAACGGCCTGGAGCGCGCTTTCGCTTACGCTGATAATGGTCGGCAGAATCATTATGCCTAGGAGGATGGACGCGCTGAGGATGGATAAGCCGCGCCCGCCGAAGGTTTCCCGCACAAAGGGTACAAGCACAAGAAGGGCGACAAAGCCGAAAACGACCGAAGGCACGCCCGCCATAAGCTGCACGGCGGGCTGCATGCGCTTATAGAGCCATCCTGGGCAAAAACGCGAGAGAAACAGCGCAGAGAAGATACCGAGCGGCACGCCCAGGAGCAGCGCGCCAAGCGTAACGCAGAAGCTGCCTACAAGCATGGGAAAGATGCCGTAAAGTCCGTTTTCGGGCTGCCATGTCCTTCCTAGAAGAAAGCTTTTCAGTCCGATCTCGCGTATGGCGGGAACTCCGCCGGAA
>CAZNJN010000052.1:289-11177 GCA_964573365.1 uncultured Oscillospiraceae bacterium | reverse complement strand
ACAATACTTGCTGAACTCAATGCGGTCGGGGTCGTTTTTCTTGTTCTTAAAGGTATTGTAGTTCCGCTGCTTGCACTCGGTACAGGCCAGTGTGATCTTCACGCGCATGATATTTTCCTCCTCGTGGTATCTAAAGGGATCGTTCCCTTTTGCGTACCTAAATAAACCCCCCTATCGGGGGTTGCTCTAATAATCTACCACACCCAAGGTCCCCTGTCAACGGAAAATTTGCCTGTCTGCTTATATTTTCGCGCATTTCCCTCTCTTGTATTACAGATCGTTTTATCAACTATATATAGTAGTCATCCGCTTTGCGCCGCTCCTTTTGGCGCTCTCTATACTCCAAAACACCATTTGTTTACAAAATCTGTATTGACAACTCCGTACTAAGTGATATAGTACAGTTCATACATTTTACGGTATTCTATGTGCAGCATACCCTATCGGCTAGGCCGCCGATTAAGAAAGGAAGTCAACATGAAACGATACAAAATCAAGGAGGGAGCCTTATGATCATGATCGATTATAAAAGCCGGCTGCCCATCTACGAGCAGCTTGTCGAGCGGATACGAAGTCTGGCAATTGACGGCATCTACGCGCCGGGGGATAAGCTGCCGTCCGTGCGCCAGCTCTCGGGCGAGCTTGGGATTAATCCGAACACCGTGCAGCGCGCCTATAACACGCTCGTTTCGCAGGGCGTTGCGGAAACCGTCGCGGGAAAGGGCATTTTTGTATGCTGCGACATCCAGCCCCTTTTGCGGGAAAACAGACAGACGCTGCAAAAGCGGTTCTGCGCCGATGTGCTCTCGCTCAAGGCGGCGGGCGTCTCGAAGGGGGAAGTGATCCAATATGCCGAGAAGTCCTATGATGGGGAGGAGATCAAGTCATGATTGAAATTAAAAATATACGAAAGAGCTTTGGTGAGATCTGTGCCGTAAACGAGGTAAGCTTCGCCATTCCCGAAGGCTGCATTTTCGGTCTGGTGGGCACGAACGGAGCTGGAAAATCCTCGCTTTTGCGCATGATGGCGGGCGTTTACCGCAGCGACGCTGGGCAGGCCTTGATCGACGGGGAGGACGTATTTGAAAACACCGCGATCAAGCAAAACGTGTTTTATGTTTCGGACGACGTATTCTTCTTTCGCAACGCCTGCATGGACGATATGCGTGCGTATTATCGCTGCCTGTATCCCGCTTTTTCGGACACGGTCTATCAAAATCTGGTTAAAGCCTTCGACCTTGATCCCAAGCGCCGCATCGGTACGTTTTCTAAGGGCATGACGCGGCAGGCCATGATGATCTTCGCCTTTGCTTCAAAAGCGAAGTATCTGCTGCTCGACGAAACCTTTGACGGGCTCGATCCCGTGATGCGTCAGGCGATCAAGCGTCTGCTCGCGGCGGGCGTAAGCGACTATGCGGCTACGCCGGTCATCGCATCGCATTCTCTCCGCGAGCTGGAGGATATTTGCGACCGCGTCGGGCTTTTGCATAAGGGCGGGATGGTGCTTGACATGGATATGGAGCGCATTGAAACCGACATGCACAAGGTACAGTGCGCCTTTGCCGCCGAACCGCGGCGGGAATGGTTTGACTCAATCAAGCTGCTCACCTTTGAAAAGCGGGGCAGGCTCTGCACGCTCGTCGCCGAAGGCGAGCCTGAGACGATTCTTTCCGCCGTCAATGCGCACGCGCCTCAGTTTGCGGAAATGATCCCGCTTTCGCTCGAAGAACTGTTTGTTGCCAAAATGGAGGGAATCGGTTATGAAATCAAAGACATCCTTGCTTAACGTGAAGCTTTTGGGCGACACGCTCAAGAGAAACTGGTGGGTCGGCTTTATCATCTTTCTGTGCTTTTTATGCGCAGTTACGATGGGAACAGCCTTTGCCGCGCGCAGCAATGTGGAAAATCAAAACACGATTGCCATGGGCGAGCTGCTCTCAAGCTACTTCTTCTCCAAAACCTACAGCGGCGCTCTCACTACCGATCTGGTGCTTGCCATGCTCTTTGGCGCGGCTGCGGGACTTGTGCTCTACGGCTATATGCACTCAAAGCGGCAGGTGGACTTTTTCCATTCTCAGCCTGTGCGCCGCGAAACGCTGCTGGCGACGCGCTATGTGGCGGGGCTGCTGCTCTTTGTGGCAGGGTATCTGATCAATCTGCTGCTCGCCTATATCATACTGCTCGCCTATGGCGCGCAGGCGGCGATTTTGTCCCAGCTTGCGCTGCGTTTTCTCTTTGTGCTGCTCAGCTTTGCGATGGTCTTCGCCTTCAGCGCGCTTAGCGCCGTGCTCACCGGCAATGCCTTTGCGCATTTACAGGCGGGCTTTATGCTCTGCTTTGCGCCCTTCCTTGTGATGGGCTGCCTGCTTTGGTTTGCGCAAACCTTTTTGAAAAGCTTCAGCCTTATCAGTGAAGACGGACTGTACTTTGGTTCCATGCCGCTTCATATGATTCAGACGGTCGGCAGCTTTGAGTTCGGCATCGGCTCTGTGCTGCTCTATATCCTCGTCACCGGCGCGGCGCTCGCGTTCTCAATCCTTCTGTATCAAAAACGTCCCTCGGAGGCGGCGGGCGCGATGTTTGCCTTCCCGGTGGCAGAGCCGATCTACCGCGCGCTTTTAAGCGTGACCTGCGCGTCGCTGATGAGCAGCATCTTCTATGACGCCTCGGCGCAATCCACTCTCTTTGCCGTGCTGGGCGCGCTCTTTGGCATGTTCCTTGCGCACATTTTCTCTCAAGGGCAGTTCAAGCGCTCCTTCTCGGGTATGTTCAGCGGCTGGAGGTCTTACGCCATCACCGCGGCTGCCTATTTGCTCGTCATGGCGGCCTTTGTCTTCGACATCGGCGCCTACGACGCTTATCTCCCCGCAAAGGAGGAGCTGCAGTCCGTATCCATAGCCGTGGACGGCTACGACGGCAGCGTCTATGTCAAGACGGCGGATGATGACGGCGAGTACATACATGCGCTCGACTATGCCGCCTTTGACGATGAAAACCTCAAGAGTGTGATTTTGAGCATGGCCGGTGCGGGCATAGAAAGCTGCAAAACGCAGAAAGCGAACACGAATCGAAACGCATACAGCGCCGATCCGACAATCGGCTATACCATCCGCTACACGCTTTCAAACGGCAGGCAGGTACAGCGCAGCTATGAAGGCGTTTTGCTTAAGGACACCGCGCAGGAGCTGAAAACGCTCTCGACCGATCCGGTCTATAACAGCAAGAATCAGCTTTACCTCATCAACCCTGATAGCATCAACTATATCTCCGTCATGTCGCAAAACGGCGATAATTACCACAATACGGCCAATAGGCAGGAGAAGGCGGCGCTCATCAAGGCGCTGATGCAGGATATAAGCGAAAACGGTATGCCCGCCGACGAATCGCCTTTGGCGTGGGTCGATGCCGAATACATGGTGGACGATCAGTATATGAGCTTAACGCTTTATATCTATCAGAGCTATGACCGCTGTATGGCTCTGCTAAAGGAGTGGGATCTGAGCACAGAGTTCTTGAACGACGAGCAGGCCGCAACGCTCGCCCGCGCGGAGGTCATCGATTATGAGCAGGACGGCTCGCATGTAGTCTATACCAGCGACGATCCGGCAATCATCCGGGAGATTCTTCATAGCGGTATGCTCGTGAACAACTGCCCTCCGATGACGCTGCGTACCCGTTACAACGTGCGCTTCTACACACGGGAGGATCTTGAGCGCATGGAGGAATATCAGAAGGATCATCCTGAGGCGGCGATGGATATCACAGAAGGTATGACCAAGGAGTATGACTCCAGCTTTTTCTCATGGGAATACGGCGTGATGCAGGGCGGTCTGTATAACTTCGGCGTAACGGAATAAAACAAAGCTTTCCATAAAAAAAGGGGCGCTTATAGCGTCCCTTTTTTCGCTCTGCGTTTTATTCAAGCAAGTCTAAGCCGCTTGTCGCGAATCTGGCGCCGTCATCCATAACGCAAAGTGCCTCTGCGCCAAAGGCCTCGCAAAGCGCAAGCCCTTCCTCCTGACCCAGCGCAAGCGCGGCGGTCGAGAGCGCGTCTGCAAGGGAAGGATCGTCGTGAACGACGGTGAACTGCGCCACGCCGTTTTCTACGCTCATGCCGGTCTTGGTGTCAAGGATGTGGTGATAGCGCTTGCCGTTTAGGGTAAAGCAGCGCTCATAGGTTCCACTTGTAATCACCGCGCCGCCCTCGCGCTCTAAAACGCCAAGTGGCTCCCCGTGCGGATCGGCGGGGTCCTTGATGCCGATGCGCCATGCCTCGCCGTTTGGCTTACTGCCGATCACCACGATGTTCCCGCCAAAGTTGAGCAATGCGCTCTCTACGCCCTCTTTTCGCAGCTCGTCGGCGATCTTTCCTGAAATATAGCCCTTGGCGATGCCGCCCAGATCAAGCTGCATCCCCTCTTCAAGCAGCGTCACATTCTCGCCCTCCACGCGTACCTTTGTATAGTCGCAAAGCGCCGCGGCCTTTTGGAGCGCGGCTTTGTCCGGCAGCGACGGCGTTTCGCTCTTAAAATCCCAGAGCGCGGCGGCAGGCTCTATGCTGATGTCAAACGCGCCGCCCGACGCGCCGCTTACAAGGGCGGCAGTCTCAAGTATGGCGAGCATATCCGCGCCTACGCGCACGCTTTTTCCGCCGGCGTGGTTGACTCTGTAAACATCGCTGCCGCTGATGGTCTTGCTGAGGCGTTTTTCATATTGCGCGCAGCTTGCAAGCGCGTTTTGCAAAACCCGCTCCTCGCAGTAGGCAGTGATGGAAATCACGGTATCAAAATAAAAGCCGGTAACGCTGACGCTCTTTACGCTTTGCACGCAGCCGGAGCAAAGCGTAAAAAGCAGGCACAAAGCAAGCGCAAACATCCGTTTCATTTATCGAAGCTCCTTTTTTTCAAGAATCCGCAGCACGCCCTGCGCGATAAAGCCGGTAAACGCCCCTGTGAGCAGCGCGGCAATCAAAAGAAAGGGCGCGTAGGTTGCTGCGGCGCGAAAACCGATGACAAAGCCCGCCGCGAGAAGCTGTCCTGCGTTATGTCCCGCCGCGCCGGCCATGCTTAGCACTATCAAGGAGAGCTCGGGCAGTCTTTTGAGCGCAAGCATAAGAAAAAAGCTGAGAAGTCCGCCGCTCATGCTGTAGAGAAGGGCAAGAGGCCCTGCAAAAAGCAGGCTGCTGAGCACAACTTTGAGCAGCAGCAGCGCAAAAGCCTCGCGCGGTTTGAGCAGATAGAGCGCAAGGAGCACGGCGCAGTTGGAAAGCCCCAGCTTCACGCCCGGCAGCGCGATGGCGGCGGGGAGCGGAAGCAGGCTTTCCAGATAGCCAAGTATAAGCGCGAGCGCCGTAAGCAGCCCCAGGCGCGCGATCGTTTTTACGTTTGCTTTCGTATTATTCCTCCGGCACATATTCCGCCGACAGCTTATGCGGCAAACAGATGATATAGCGGCCAAGCGCGCGGCTTTCATAGTTATCCGCATGTACAGAGCCCTGCTTTAAGCAGTCCTGATGCGGGCAGTTGGTGTCAAGCATACAAAAGCCGTCCGAGGAGAGGAGCAGCTCGTTTACCTCTCCGTTCTCCTGCTCCACGCGTACATGCTTTTCGCCGCTCGCGGGCAGCTCCACGCTTTTATAAAGCGCGTTATCCACATAAATATCCACACGCGCACGCTTAGCGATCAAACCACCCGAGCGCAGCAGCAGCACAAAGAGAACGAGAATCAAAAGATCCACAAGAACGATCCGGTCGCTTTTAGAAAATCCCCTTCTCATGCTTCAAGCCGCCCCCCGCTCGCAGCACTCGTGAGACGCAGAGGATCCGCCGCAGAGGAAAAGATGATCGCGCCGTCGGCGCTTGGATGCGTAAAGCGGCGGATCAGCTCGTTTACGCTTTCCTCGCTCATGCCGGGCATACGCCGCATCAGCGCGGTAAGGCGCTTGAGATAGCCCGCGCCGGAGCTGCCGATCAAGTCGAGCAGCATCTCGCTTGAACGCAGAATCGCGGGCGTTTCGAGAAATACGACGCCGATCGCATTTTGGCATAGGTCGATGGAGATGATGCGCGTGCTCGGCGTTTCAAGAAAGCAGCAGACGATGCAAAGGCGTATGTCGCCGTCATTTTCGATGTTCCAGTGCAGGCGGGAGCTTATGAGCTGCTCCTCGCCGCGCATGGCGCAAACGCCGTCTGTAAAACCGCTTTGGCCAAGGCGCAGCGTGTTGCGCTGATACCCTTCGTAAAGGTCAAGCAGGAGCAGGTTTCCCTCGCGTCTGAAGCGGAGCATATCCGTTCCCATGGTATAGTTGCCATGTACCGCCTGCAGCATTTGCGGAAATATACCGCCGGTGTTGTTTTCCAGCTTGTATTCGCGCCCGTCAAGCAGTGAGAGCAGCGTTTCAAAGGACTGTCCTTGCATACCCTCGCTGGAAACAGGCTCGGGCAACGAGGGCGAAAACACGAGCGAACGGCAATATTCGTTTAAGGTCGCATCATGGCGTGCGTCCTCGGGATACGCGTCGCTTGAAGCCGCCCAGAAGGTCGCCTTCAAAAGCGGATAGAGCGGGCCTTCGGCAAAAAAGAGTGGGCTTCCGCTGACAAAGGCCACGACCGCATCCATGGCGGGCATTACAAGCACATACTGTCCGAAAGCGCCGTTAAATAGATAATCGCCGTTGTCCAGCACCCACACATGATACCCATAGCCGCTCTTGATTTCGCCCTTTGCCGTTTCAATCTGGCGGCTCGTGGCGGCCTGTATCCATTCCTCGCTCAAAAGACGTCTGCCGTGCCACATGCCCTTTTGCAAATAGAGCTGTCCGAGCTTCGCGCAGTCCTCCAAGCAAAGGTCAAGCCCCCAGCCTCCCTTTTCGATCCCCTGCGGGCAGCGCTCCCAGTTATAGTTTTTCACGCAAAGCGGCTCAAAGAGGCGCGAGCGCAAAAATTCCGTTACGCTTTGTCCGCTCTTGCGCTTTAGGATGGCGGCAAGCATATAGCTGTTGATGGAGTTATAGTCAAACTCGGCGCCAAACTCAAATTTGGGCGCGGACTCGAGAAACATCTTGACCCATTTATCGTCAAGCATCGAGCCGACCTCGTTGAAGCGGCTGCCCGAGCTCATGGTAAGCAGATGCCGCAGGGTGAGTCCCTTTTGCGCCTTTAGGATGCCCGGCGTCACCGCGTCCTTAAAAATGTCCGTCACAAATTCGTCAAGGCTCAAAAGCCCCTCGTCCGCCGCCATACCGATCGCAGTACCGATAAAGCTTTTGCTCATGGAAAAGAGCATGTGGGGGATCTCCGCCCTGTAGGGCGTCCAGAAGCCTTCGGCGATCACGCTGCCGTGGCGCAGGAGCATCGCGCCGTGAATAGAGAGTGTATCCACTCTCGCGTCAAGCTCGTGGAAAAGGCGCAGCAGCGCGGCGGACTGCACACCCATGCTCTCAGGCGTCGCGCGGGGGAAGGGCTCGCCTACGCTTGAGGCTGAAACCGGCGGCTTTTGCAGACGGTAGCCGTAGGAGGGAATGTCTTTCAAATCATGCTTTAGAAATTTCACCAGCAGTTCAATGCTGCGCATCTGCATCGTCAGATCCATGGGATTCATCTCCTTTTACCATCCGGCGGGTTCAAATAAAATAGAAAAGGGGGAGAATGTCTCAATAAACATCTCCCCATGCTTTTGTTAAAATGCGTATTGGTTTTATACGGCGCTCTGCGGATCAAGCGGGATGCCCTGTCCGGAAATGTCCAGATAGAACGCGGCGGCGGCGGCATTCATGTAGGGGGAGAGCCACAACGCACCGATGCCCAGCGTAAACACGCAAAGGATCGACCAGCCGATGAAGCTAAGCTGCAGGCAGAAGTATTTCCACTTGCGACCCTGCATCATTTCCTTGCTGCGATTGACCGCCTCGCGGATGCCCACATCGGGATTTTGCGCCATGATGTAGGGCGCCATCGCATAGCGGTAAGCCGCGATGATGCCGGGAACAAACAGAAGCAGCGACCAGAGGAAGATAAAGAGCGTCATAAACAGACGCAGTCCGAGCGCCTTGAGGAAAATGCGAAAGCGTCCAAAGAGCGCGTCAAAGCCCGGCTCCGTGCTTTTGCAAAGGTCGATATAGTAGCTGTTGTGTCCAAGCTCAACCGCGCCGCCGATGATAAAGAGGCCGAGCGAGATCAAGAAGGCAATGCTTAAAATGCTGATAAGCGCTGCCAGCGCGGCCGGATTTTGCAATACGGTTTCAATAGATTGCGTAAGCTCGCTCATATCCGCCATTTCGCCCTGCGCCGCGCGCACGCTGCTGCTGCCGGCAAAGCTGCCGGCAGCGTTACCGCCGCCGTATGAGCCGCCCAAAAGCGAAGCGACAAATGTCACCAGAATACTGATCAGCCAGTGTCCTTTAAGTTTGTTTCGCGCCATCGCGCGATATTCTTTTGCTGTAAACATATTTGTTTACCTCCCAGTCCATCTAATTTCAAGCCTAAGCTTTTTTATAGCATAAGGAATAGCCAAGGGCTATTCTTTATGGCAATCACAGTCCCCGTCGCAGTGATGATGTCCGCAGCCGCATTCGCACTCGTCCTCATCCTCCATAGCCTCAAGCCGTTTTTCCGCGATTGCGCTGAGCACTTCCATCTTGTCGTCGTCGGGCGGCAAAAATTCCTCGTATTCGCCGTTGGTCTCGATCTTCATAATATAGACCTCCAGCTCCGCGTCCTCCTCCTCGTCCTCCTGAGGCAGCTCGGTCAAGATCGCGTATTCATCATCCTCATAATCAAAGTAATCGATGACGTCCAGCTCAAAATCGTTACCGTCCTCATCGGTAAAAACAACATAATCTCTTTCTTCTTCCATAGGTTTGTACCCGCCTTTCTTTATTGGCCTCATACCTTGGCCTCATTGTACATGATGTGCGCTTTTTACGCAAGAATTTCTGTAAATTTATGCCTCGTCGCCAAGGCATATGCCAAGGCTTCGCGCTGTAAAGATCAAATCGCTGTCCAGGGGGACGAGTTTGAGCTTTCCCGCGACCTCCTTAATCGGCACGGAGCATATCTCGTTGTTTTTCAAAATGACAGTGCGGCCGAAGTTACCTTCTTTGATGAGCTTCGCCGCGTGCGCACCCAGGCGGCTCGTAAGCACACGATCATAAGAATCGGGCGCGCCGCCGCGCTGAAAGTGTCCGGGGACGACCACGCGCACCTCCTGATCGGTGCGCGCGCTCAAGCAGCTTTCAAGATAATAGCCGATGGTATGATATTCCGAGAGGATCGCTGAAAGCGCCTTTTCGCGCTTGGGCGCGCTTGCGCATTGCAGCGGGCAGGCGCCCTCGGCAACGGCGAGAATCGTAAAGCGCTTTCCGTCGCGCGCACGTTTGCCCACAAAGTCGCACACGACGTCCGTGCTATAGGGAATCTCGGGGATGAGGATGATGTCCGCGCCGCCGCCAATCCCCGCGTGCAGCGTAAGCCATCCCGCCTTATGCCCCATCAGCTCTACGATAAAAACGCGGCCATGACTGTCGGCGGTGGTATGCACGCAGTCGATCACCTGCGTAGCAATGTCCACGGCGCTTTGAAAGCCGAAGGTCATGTCGGTGCCGTATATGTCGTTGTCAATGGTCTTGGGGAGCGTGATGACATTAAGCCCCTCCTCGGCCAAAAGATTCGCCGTCTTGGTCGAGCCGTTGCCGCCAAGCATAACGAGGCAGTCCAGATCGAGGGCGCAATAGGTCTTTTTCATCGCTTCTACCTTGTTAAAGCCGTCCTCCACGGTACGCATGGACTTATAGGGCTGTCTGGACGTGCCCAAAATCGTGCCGCCCACGGTAAGGATGCCGGAAAAATCCGAAGGCTGCATCACGCGGTATCTTCCATGCATCAAGCCATAATAGCCGTCCTTAAAACCGTAGAGCGCCAGCTCCGCCCCAAAGCTGGTGTAGAGCGATTTGGCGACGGCGCGCAGCGTCGAGTTGAGTCCTTGGCAGTCGCCGCCGCTGGTAAGCAGACCGATTCTCTTCATGGCGAACCTCTCCTTTCCTTTTTCAAAAGCTTGTTTTCTATATGGAATTATATCACAGGCGGCCTTGAAGCGGTAGCGTGCCGCATGGATTCATAGTATGCCTGTCTTTGAGAAAGAATAATAGAAAAGAATCGCAGGAGGACTGAAAATGAAAGATACATCGATCGTGTGCATACAGGGACGCGAAATATTGGATTCAAGAGGGAATCCCACCGTAGAGGCCGAGATTACGCTTGGCTGCGGCGCAAAGGGACGCGCCGCGGTTCCGAGCGGCGCCTCCACCGGCGCTTTTGAGGCGCTTGAAAAGCGGGACGGCGATAAGAACCGTTATGGCGGCAAGGGTGTGCTTGGCGCGCTGCAAAGCATAAACGTGCCGATACAAAATGCGCTCTGCTCCATGAACGCCGCCAATACGCGGGAGCTTGACGCGGCGATGATCGCCCTTGACGGCACAAAGGACAAAAGCGAGCTGGGCGCAAACGCCGTGCTCGCCGTATCGCTCGCCTGCGCGCGCGCGGCGGCAAACGCGCTGGAGCTTCCGCTTTTCTTCTTTCTTGGCGGCGCGCGCGCAAATATCCTGCCCGTGCCGATGATGAATATTTTGAACGGCGGCGCTCATGCCGCCAACAAGCTTGACGTGCAGGAGTTTATGATCATGCCGGTGGGCGCGGCAAGCTTCAAAGAGGCGCTGCGGCAGAGCACGGAGGTCTATCATGCCCTGAGCGCCCTGCTTAAAAAACGGGGTCTTTCGACCTCTCTGGGCGACGAGGGCGGCTTTGCGCCGGAGATCGGCAGCGATATTGAGGCGATTGAGCTGATTCTAGGGAACCTCTGAATAAAGAGGTGTTATTAAGCCAGCAATCTGCAA
>CAZNJN010000052.1:0-279 GCA_964573365.1 uncultured Oscillospiraceae bacterium | reverse complement strand
TATCCCATATTCGGCGGTATTGATTAAATCAGAGGTTCCCTAGAGGCAATCTCGCAGGCGGGTTACAAGGCGGAGCGTGATTTTATGCTTGCCATGGACGTCGCCGCAAGCGAATGGAAGGGCGGCGAAAGCTCGCGCTACCATATGCCAAAGTCCGGCAAAAGCTACGACGGAGCGGCCTTGATCGCCCACTGGCATGAGCTTTGCAAAAGCTATCCGCTTTTCTCCCTGGAGGACGGCTTGGACGAGGAGGATTGGAACGGCTGGCACAGTCTCACG
>CAZNJN010000051.1:0-11245 GCA_964573365.1 uncultured Oscillospiraceae bacterium | reverse complement strand
ACCGTAAGCGGAATGAAAATATGGCGTGCGGCCTCCTCAAGAATCCCTGTAAAGAGCTTTCGTCCCTCGCTGGAAGCCGTTATGTCATAAAACACAAGCTCGTCCGCGCCGTTCTCGCTGTAATATGCCGCCAATTCGAGCGGAGAGGATACATCGTTTAGGGACGCAAAATTGACGCCCTTAACCACGCGCCCGTCGCGTACATCCAGACATGGAATGATCCTT
Source organism: uncultured Oscillospiraceae bacterium (assembly GCA_964573365.1). Classification (GTDB taxonomy): domain Bacteria; phylum Bacillota; class Clostridia; order Christensenellales; family CAG-138; genus JAQVRG01. The sequence continues at coordinate 11,020 of CAZNJN010000051.1, read as the reverse complement.
TTGGTAATCACCGCTTATCCTCCCCCTCCGCGATCGCCTCGCGCAGATTGATTTTTCCCGTATAAAGCGCTTTTCCGACAATCGCGCCGTAAAGACCCATGCTCCGGAGCTTTCGTATCTCGTCTAGGCTTGAAACGCCGCCGGAAGCGATAAAGTTCATCCTGTAGCGCGATGAAAGCGAGCGATACAGCTCCATATTCGTTCCCTTTAGCATACCGTCCTTGGAAATATCCGTACAGATCACGGTTTTTGCGCCTAAAGACTGCAAGCGTATACAGAAAGCATCAAGCGTCTCGCCGCTCTGCTCCGTCCAGCCCTTGATGGCGACCATGCCCTCGCGCACATCAACGCCAATGGCGACGCTATCGCCAAAGCGAGAGAGCGCCTCCTCTAAAAAGGCGCTGTCCGTGGCGGCGGCAGTGCCTAAAATGATCCGCTTAACGCCCAGCTCAAGGTAGCTTTCGATCATCTCGATGCTGCGAATCCCGCCGCCAAGCTCCACCTTCAGTCCGCAGCAGCTCACGATTTTTCCGATGGTCTCATCGTTCACGTCGGTACCGTATTTCGCGCCGTCAAGATCGACCAGATGCAGCCAAGCTGCGCCCGCCTTTTCAAATTCACGCGCAAGCAGCGGCGGATTGACGCTGTATACCGTTTTCTTTTGATAATCGCCCTGCAAAAGCCGAACCGCACAGCCTCCGCAAAGATCGATCGCCGGAAGAATGATCATTTTCGTTTTCCTCACATTTCACAAAATGCGCGCAGGATGGAAAGCCCCGTGCGCCCGCTTTTTTCGGGATGGAACTGTGTACCCATCACGTTATCTCTGGCGATCGCCGCCGTCAAAGGCACGCCGTATTCCGTTTGGGCAATGAGCGCCTCCTTGCAATCCGTCGCCGCGTAGGAATGCACAAAGTAGACGAAATCTCCCTCCTTGCACGCCTGAAAAAGCGGATGCTTAGGCGGCGTAAAGGAAAGCGCGTTCCAGCCGATATGCGGCACCTTCAAGTCTTTGCCGATCAAGGGCGCGATGGGCTTCACGCAGCCCTTGATCAAGCCCAGTCCTTTATATTCGCCGTATTCATAGCTTTTTTCCAATAGTAGCTGCATACCAAGGCATACGCCAAGAAGCGGCTTCCCCGCATTCGCCTGCTCGATAAGCAGGCGGTCAAGCCCGTTTTCTCTAAGCTTTGCCGCCGCGTCCGCAAAAGCGCCCACGCCGGGCAGAAGGATCTTATCCGCGCCTTTCAGTTTTTCCTTTTCGCCCGTCACGATCACATCCGCGCCCAGGGCGCAAAAGGAGCTTTTAAGGGAAAAAAGGTTGCCCACGCCGTAATCTACAATCGCGATCATAAAAGCGTTCCTTTCGTGGAAGGGATCTCGCTTGGGCAGTTTGAATCAATGCTTACCGCCTCGCGCAGCGCCCTGCCAAGACCCTTGAAGCAGGCTTCGATGATGTGATGCGCATTTTCGCCCGCGAGCTGCCTGACGTGCAGCGTGATCCCCGCGCTCCTTACAAAGGCAAGCAAAAATTCCTTTACCAGCTCCGTATCAAAGGTACCGACCTTTTCTGTCGGGACAATAAGCGCATAATCAAGATAAGCCCTGCCGGAAATATCGATGGCAGAGAGCACGAGAGCCTCGTCCATAGGCAAAAGCATGCTGCCGTAGCGGCGTATCCCCTTCGCCTCGCCAAGCGCGACGCGAAGCGCTTCTCCCATGCAGATACCGATATCCTCCACGCTGTGATGATCGTCAACCCACACGTCGCCCTTGCAGGCAAGCTCAAGGTCAAATCTTCCGTGCTTGGCAAAGAGCGTAAGCATATGGTCAAGAAAGCCGACGCCGGAATCGATTTTGCTTTTTCCTGTGCCCTCTAAAGCAAGGCGTAAAAAAATATCCGTTTCCGCCGTGGTGCGCTCAATCGTTTTTTCCCGCATTTCAGTGTTCCTCCCCGATGATCTCTTTGAGTTTTTCACATAGCGCGTCCATTTGCTCCTTCGTTCCGATCGTAATTCGGTTATAGTTCTTCAAGCGAGGCGTTTCAAAGTGCCGCACGAGCACGCCCCGCTCTTTCAGCTTTGTATAAATTTCCATACCGCTGATGCTTTCATGTCTTGCGAAAAGAAAATTCGCGTAGGAATTGGTCATCAAAAAGGAAAGCGCCTGAAGCTTTCTCTGTGCATACGCTCGATTCTCCATGATCTTTGTGCAGCATTCGTTAAAATAGTCCGCATCCTCAAGCGCCGCCTCGCCCATCGCAAGGGTCAGCCGATTGATGTTGTAGGGGTTCGTCGAGTTGCGCAAAAGCTCCAAATCATCAATCACCGCCTTGGGCGCGAGCGCAAAGCCCAGTCGCGAGCCCGCCATGGAGCGCGACTTGGAATAGGTACGCACGATCAGCACATTCTCATATTTTTTAATCAAGGGCAAAGCGCTCTGTGCGCCAAAGTCCACATAGGCTTCGTCGATCACGACCATATTATCCGGATTGCTTTGCACGATCTCCTCGATCTGCGAAAGAGAAAGGATCTCTCCGGTCGGCGCGTTGGGATTGTCGAGCAGTACGCTGCGCCCGACTCCCATGTAGGGCTTTGGATCGATGGTGAGATCTTCGCGCAAAGGCAAAAGCAGCACGTTTGTTCCATGCAGCTTTGCAAACACGCGATTAAAGCCGTAGGAAATATCCGCAAAGGCAAAGCCCGCCGCGCCATAGGCCATAAAGGCAAAGTTGAGAATATCGTCAGAGCCGTTTGCGAGCATCACGTTTTCGCTCTCTACGCCATAGGTTTTTGCGAGTCTTGCGCGCAGGGCTTTCCCCTGCGGATCGGGATAGAGCCGCTGGGCGCTTGCGGCCTCGGGCGTAAGGCACGCATAAACGGGCGGTGCGGGCGGAAACGGTGATTCGTTGGTATTCAGCTTGATATATCGCATATCGCGCGGCTGCTCGCCGGGCGTATACGCTTCAAGGCTCGCATATTTTTTATCTAAATATCTGCTCATACTTCCTCCTCAAAGCGTACGCCGACGCTGCGCGCGTGCGCCTCCAATCCTTCACGGCTGGCAAAGGTGCGCACGTCCTTTTGTATTTTTTCAAGCGCGCCGCGCGTGTAATAGGTGAAGGAATACTTTTTTACAAAATCGTCTACGCAAAGCGGGCTGGAAAAACGCGCCGTTCCGCTGGTGGGCAACGTATGGTTCGGCCCCGCAAAATAATCGCCCAGCGCTTCGGGCGCGTTTTTTCCAAGAAACACCGAACCTGCGTTTTTTACCTCGTCCAGTACATCAAAGGGCGCATCCAAGCACAGCTCAAGATGCTCGGGCGCAAGCGCGTTTGCAATCTCGATCGCCGTCTTGATATCCTTGACCAGAACGATCTTGCCGTTGTTGTCGATGGAAGCACGCGCGATTTCCTCGCGCGGCAAGCTGGAAAGCTGACGCTCCAGCTCAAGCTGCACGGCATACGCCAAGCTTTCGCTGTCCGTAACGAGCACCGCGCTTGCGTTTTTATCATGCTCCGCCTGCGAAAGCAAATCTGCCGCCACCCATGAAGGATCGTTGCTTCCATCCGCCACGATCAAAATTTCGCTTGGCCCTGCGATCATATCAATATCCACAAGACCGTAAACCTGCCGTTTCGCCTCCGCGACGAAGGCATTCCCCGGCCCTACGATCTTATCCACGCGCGGCACGCTCCTTGTGCCGTAGGCAAAGGCGGCGACCGCCTGCGCTCCGCCCATCTTATACACCGTGTCTACGCCCGCGATCTTGGCGGCCGCTAAAATTTGCGGTGCGATCTCTCCGTTTTTTGCAGGACTTGCCATGAGGATATTCTTTACGCCCGCAAGCTTGGCGGGAATCCCGTTCATCAGCACGGTGGACGGATAGCTTGCCGTGCCGCCCGGCACATAAATGCCGACAGTTTCAAGGGGCAGCACCTTTTGCCCAAGGAGCACGCCCTCTTTTTCGTTGAGCACAAAGCCGTGTCGTATCTGCTTTTGGTGAAACGCCCGTATATTTTCCGCCGCCCGCTCCATAATGCGCAGAAACTCATCGCTCACAAGGGAAAGCGCGCGCTCCATCTCCGCTTTTGAAACGCAAAGAGAATCCTCCTTTGCGCCGTCAAAACGGCGGTTATAGGCGAAAAGCGCTTCGTCGCCGCACCGCTTGACCTCCGTCAAAATCTCTTGCACGACACCTGCGACGTTTTCGCCCTGCGAAGAGCGCTTGAAGATTTCGTCGCGTTTTTCTTGATGATAGGGCAGTACCGTAATCATGGCAGTTTCTCCTCGATTTGCTTTTGCATTTTAATGATCTCAGCATTCTTGAAACGAAAGCTCGCCTTATTCGCAATCAGTCTCGCGCTGATCGGCATGACGTCGGCGATCGGTTCAAGTCCGTTTTCATATAGCGTCTTGCCCGTCTCCACGATGTCTACGATCACATCGCTCATCGAGAGGATCGGCGCAAGCTCAATAGAGCCGTTGAGCTTGATAATATCGATCAAGCGCCCCTGCTTGGCGTAGTACGCCGCCGCGGTATGCGGAAATTTCGTCGCCACGCGCAGAACCCTCTCCGTATAATCCCGAAAGTCCTTTTTCGCGGCGACCGCCATGCGGCATCTGCCTATGCCCAGATCCAAAAGCTCGTATACGTCGGGCGAATACTCGTTCAAAATATCGCTGCCGATCACCCCGACGTCCGCCGCGCCTCGTTCTACATAGATAGCAACGTCGGCGGGCTTCACCCAAAAGTAGCGCAGATTCCCGTTTTCAAAGACCAGCTTTCGGTTGTTCTCCCGTATCGCAGGGCAGGCAAAGCCCGCCTTTTCAAACACATCATACGCTTTTTCGCCAAGTCTTCCCTTGGGAAGCGCGATATTGATGATCTTATTCAAGCTCCTCCGCCCTCCCTTCGACAAAGCAAATATGCCGTTTTGCGCGCAGCTTTCCGTCCGCATTTTTCTGCACACGCACGTTTAAGCCGCTCTTTGTAAGCTCCCGTACCGCTTTCACAAGCAGCGCGGGCGGCGTCTTTTCGTCATAGCTGAGCAGCACATCCACATCGTAACCCGTATCCGTATGCAGCAGACGATCCAGCGCGTCCAGATAGATCGCAAAGCCTATTGCGCCGGACGATTTGCCCATTTTATTCACCAGCTTGTCATAGCGCCCGCCCGAAAGGACGCTGCGCGGTATTCCTTCCAAAAAGCCGCGAAAAATCACACCGTTATAATAGCTCATATCGTTCATAATGGAAAAATCCAGATGGAGCTTATCGGCAAAGCCTCCCCCCGCCTCTACGGCAAGCGCGAAAAGCCCCTCCAGCTCGTCTAAAGCGTCCTCGCACTGTTTATTTCTGCAAAGCCGGCGAAGCTTTGGAAGGATCTCCTCCTGCGTTCCGTAGAGTCCGGTAAGGCGGCAAAGCGCCTCGCGATCCGCTTCGGGGATCGCTTCGCACAGCGCGCGCACCGCCGATACGCTTCGGCTGCCGATCGCCAGCAGCAGCGCTTCTTTTTGCGAAGGCGAGAAGGACAGTCCTTCAAGCATACCCGTGAGAAAGCCCATATGCGATATGTCCAGCGCAAAATCGACGCCAAAGCAGGATAGACTGCGGGCAGCGAGCAGCAATACCTCGCTCTCGCTATATACGTCGATCTCACCGATGCACTCTAAGCCTACCTGCATGATCTCCCGAAAGCTGCGGCGGCTGTCATTTTCTCCCGCGCGATAGACATTTTCGCTGTAATACACTTTTTGCATGCCGCCCTCATCGGGCGCGCTTTTTACAATGGAGAGCGTCACATCCGGCTTCATCGCCATCAGCTTTCCATTAAGATCGGTAAAGGTAATCACATTTTCGCTGCGTAAAAAGCTGCGCTTGTCCGCGTAGAAGTCGTACTCCTCAAAGCGATTCATCCGAAACGGCTTATAGCCGTACTGTCTGTAAAGTGATTTCAGTCCCAGTACGGCCATTTCGTCCTGCATCAGCGCATCCTGTGTCCATGTGTCCATCTTTGTTCTCCTATTCCTCGTGAAGCCTTACAAGCACAGTATACACCGCTTTGCTAATTTAGTCAAGTAAAGTGATAAAGTAATGAAGCATCAGTGGTGGAACAGGCGAATGCCCGTGAACGCCATCGTTATCTTATGGCGGTCGCAGGCGGCGATCACAAGAGCGTCACGGATGCTGCCGCCGCTTTGGGCAATATAGCGCACGCCGCTTCGGTAGGCGCGCTCGATGTTGTCGTCAAAGGGGAAGAAGGCGTCGCTGCCCAGAGCGACGTTTCTGATAGAGGCTAAATAGATATCGCGTTCCTCCTTGGTAAAGGGCGAGGGGCGGGAGGTAAAATAGTTTTGCCAGTTTCCTTCGCAAAGCAGCTCCTGCGGCCGAAGCGAGAGATACAGATCGATCGCGTTATCGCGCTCCGGCCTGCCAAGCTCGGGAAGAAACGGGAGGGAAAGCACGCGCGGATGCTGTCTGAGATGCCAAAGATCCGCCTTATCGCCCGCCAGACGCGTACAATGGATGCGGGACTGCTGCCCCGCCCCCACGCCGATGGCTTGACCGTCCACCGCATAGCAGACGGAGTTGGACTGTGTATACTTCAAGGTGGTCAGCGCCACGACCAGATCGCGCTTTGCGTCCGCGCCAAGCGTTTTTTCTTTTGTTACGATGTTGTCAAAGCTATTCGGCGTAAATTTTACGTTGTTTCTTTCCTGCTCAAAGGTCACGCCGAACACCTGCTTGCGTTCCATCGGCTCGCTCTCGTAGTCGGGATCTATTTGTACGATATTATAATTGCCCTTACGCTTGGTTTTGAGAATTTCAAGCGCTTCCGGCGAATATCCGGGGGCGATCACGCCGTCGGAGACTTCTCTTTTGATAAGCTGCGCGCAAGCCTCGTCGCAGACGTCGCTTAGCGCGATCCAGTCGCCAAAAGAGGACATTCTATCGGTTCCCCGCGCGCGCGCATAGGCACAGGCAAGCGGCGAAGCGTCCAGCCCCTTTACATCCTCAACAAAGCAGGCGCGCTTGAGCGCGTCGCCAAGCGGAAGGCCTACGGCGGCAGAGGTAGGGCTCACATGCTTAAAGGAGGTCGCGGCGCACATATGCAAAGCTTCCTTTAATTCGCGTATCAACTGCCAGCCGTTGAGCGCGTCGAGAAAATTGATATACCCCGGATTTCCGGATAAAACCGTTACAGGCAGCTCGCGCCCGTCCTGCATAAAAATACGCGCGGGCTTTTGGTGGGGATTGCAGCCATATTTCAGCTCGATTTCGTTCATGCTATTCTCCTGTTTGTTGATTTTGATTGCACAGACGGCTCTGCGTCTCTCCCGTCGCGATATCGATATAGCGCGCATACAGCGAAACGCGGTTTTTTTCATCGAGCGCGCTCCAGACTTCGTTCAAAAATACGTCGATGTCGTCGCGGGTGCAAAGCTTCAACGGCTCGCCTTCAAAGCTCGGCAGAGGTTCGCCGTCCGCTTGATATGTTGTGATAAGATGTCCCGCGCCCGCTTCGCCTTCATACTCAAAGAAGCTGCGCTGCGTCTTTTTTCCCTTTCCCTCCTGCTTTTTCAGAATGCTCAGCTTATATGAAAAATCCGCTCCGTCTAAGGAGAGCAGGCCGCTGATCCTCGGCGTATCATTTGGCGCGTCCGGCTCAAAGCTTCTTGTGCGAAGGGCGTCTTCAAAGCTTCTTCCGCTTTGAAGCGCCACGTAAATCGTATCGCTTTGATCGCCGTTTGCCACGATGACAAAGTCCCCGCAGACGCGCACGGGAGCGTAGAGGATCAGCGAAGCGTCTCTCACCCTCGCTTTGTCAAAGGGAAATATCCTCAGTGTATCGCCGTCCTCGACAAACACGCGGTTTCGGCTGTTTTCGCTTCTGCCCATAATAAAATAGGCAAGCACCGCCTGTCTCCCGTTTGGCGTAAGACCGATGAATACGCCGCGTCCCGGATAGGAATTGTTCCCGAGCCGCTCAAAAAAGCTTTGCTTCACGATAGGCTTGACCGCCTTTCATACAGATTTCCGCCCAGACTGTCGCAGGCGACGATCACGGGCATAGCCTCCACCTCCAGCTTATAGACCGCCTCCGTGCCAAGCTCCGCAAAGGCCAGCAGCTCGCACGACTTCACGCAGCTACCGATCAAAACGCCCGCGCCGCCCGTCGCCGCAAAATAGACGGCACGGGAGCTGATGCAGCTTTGCACCTGTCCGTTTCTTGGGCCTTTGCCGATCATGCCCGTAACGCCGTATTCGATCAAGGCCGGTGTGTACGCGTCCATGCGCGCGCTTGTCGTAGGGCCGCAGGGACCGATCACCTCGCCGGGCGCGGCGGGGCAGGGGCCGGCATAGTAGATGCAGCAGCCGCGCGGGATCGGCAGAGTTTCACCCTTGTTCAGCATGTCGCAAAATTTTTTGTGCGCCGCGTCCCGCGCGGTATAGAGCGTACCGAAAAGCTGTACGCTTTCCCCTGCGCGAAGCGTCTGAATGTCATTTTCGCAAAGTGGGAGATGTACCTTTTTCACTAGAGCGTCCTTTCCGCATGCCGGCAGGCATGGCACTGCATATTCACCGCCACCGGAAGACCGGCGATATGCGTCGGCATAGCGCCGATATGCACCGCAAGCGCCGTTGTTTTTCCGCCAAGTCCCATAGGCCCTATGCCAAGTGCGTTGATGCGGGCAAGCGCCTGCGCTTCAAGCTCCGCGCACTCGTTATCCTCTGAAGCCTGCCCGACCGTGCGTAAAAGCTGCCGCTTTGCAAGCAGGGCGCAGCCTTCCATCGTGCCTCCGATCCCCACGCCCACCACAACGGGCGGACAGGCGCAGGCGTCCGCCGCCTTTACGGTGTTGACAATGGACGAGAGGATTCCTTCTTTGCCCGCCGAGGGGCTGAGCATATAAAGCTTACTCATATTTTCGCTGCCAAAGCCCTTGGGCGCAAGCGTGACATGCACGCGATCCCCCTCTACAAAGCGGATATGCGTGAGTGCGGGCGTATTGTCGCCGGTATTCACGCGCGTGATCGGCGAAAGTACAGACTTTCGCAGATAGCCCTTCGTATAGCCCTGCCGCACGCCCTCGTCCACCGCCGCATAAACGTTTCCCTCGATGTGCGCGTCAAAGCCAATGTCAAGAAAAACAACGCTCATGCCCGTATCCTGACAGCAGGGGCGCATACGCTCTTTTGCAAGCCGCGCGTTCTGCTGTAGCTGTAAAAGCACCTCTTTTGCGGCGCTGCCATCCTCTTCCTCCAAGCCGGCTTTTTCGAGCGCCGCCCTCACGTCCTCGCCAAGCACACAGCAGCCTTCTATGCACAGCTCGCTTACAGCCCTCGTAAGCTCCTCGGCCTTGATGATGCGCATTATGTTCCTCCTTCCGCTTCAAAAACAACAAATTCGCCCGCAAGAATTTTCCTGCGGGCGTATGGATGTTTTTCTTAATCCTTCATCAAAAGAACCATGACCGCCTTTTGGGCGTGCAGACGGTTCTCCGCTTCGTCGAAGATCTCCGCAGCGTGCGCCTCCATTACTTCTTCGGTGATCTCCTCGCCGCGGTGCGCGGGCAGGCAGTGCTGCACCATGCAGTCCTTTTTTGCGACCGCCATCACCGCTTCATTCACCTGATAGTTGGCAAAAGCCTTCCGGCGCGTTTCTGCTTCGCCCTCCATGCCCATCGACGCCCAGACGTCGGTGTAGATCACATCCGCATCCTTTGCGGCAGCGGGGATATCCTCTGTGCAGGTAAACCTGCCGTTTTTCTTTGCCCACGCCATCAGCTCCGCGTCCGGCTGATAGTTTTTCGGGCAGGCGACGCTGAGCTCCATGCCAACCTTGATGCAGCCCGCAATGAGGGAGTTTGCCATATTGTTTCCGTCGCCCACAAAGCAAAGCTTCAAGCCTTCAAGGCTTTTTTTGTATTCCCGTATGGTCATAAGATCGGCAAGCACCTGGCAGGGATGCGCATAATCCGTAAGCCCGTTGATGATGGGGATGCTGCCGTAGAGCGCGAGCTCCTCAACATCGCTTTGCTTATAGGTACGAATCATAATGCCGTCCAGATAGCGCGAAAGCACGCGCGCCGTATCCTTGATCGGCTCGCCGCGGCCAAGCTGCAAATCGTTTGCGCTTAAAAACATGCCGATGCCGCCAAGCTGGTAAATGCCCGTTTCAAAGGAAACACGGGTACGGGTCGAGGACTTTTGAAAGATCATTCCCAGGGTCTTGCCCGCAAGCAGCTTATGCTCTATGCCGTTTTTCTGTTCATATTTGAGCTGGTCGGCAAGATCAAGGATCTCCAGAATTTCCTCCGCGCTAAGGTCAAACAGCTTTAGAAGATGCTTCATGCTTCTATCATTCCTTTCATGATTTCTATTGCTTTAGCAAGCTGCGCGTCGGGGATGTTAAGCGCGGGCAGCAGGCGCAGCTTATCCTTGGCGGTCATCACGATCACGCCGTGATCAAGACACGCGTGCGCGACCTCCGCAGCGTCCTTCTCTGTTTTTACGCCCAGCATCAAGCCCATGCCCGTCACCGCCGTGACGCCCTTGCAGGCGCCAAGACTTTCCTTGATCCACTCGCCCTTACGCTTGACCTCCGCCATAAAGTCGTCCGTCAAGCGGCTAAGAATATTGATCGCGCCCGCGCAGCAGGCGGGGTTTCCTCCGAAGGTGGAGCCGTGAGTGCCGCTTGTGAGCGTAAACTCCGTCTTTTCGCCCATCATGCAAAGTCCCAGCGGAAGTCCTCCGCCGATGCCCTTGGCGGTAGACACAAGATCCGGCTCAATGCCGTAATTCATGTAAGCATAGAGCTTTCCGGTGCGTCCGTTGCCCGTTTGCACCTCGTCGGCCATCAAAAGGATGTCTTCCTTTTTGCAAAGCGCGGCGACTTTTTGCACGAAATCCGTTTCCAGCACGTTCACGCCGCCCTCGCCCTGGATCATCTCCATCATAATGCCGCAAACGCCGTTTTCCCCGCAAAGCTTTTCGATGCCTTCAAAGTCATTGG
>CAZNJN010000050.1:0-11575 GCA_964573365.1 uncultured Oscillospiraceae bacterium | reverse complement strand
CAGATTATAAAACTGAAATACAAAGCCGACCACCTCGCGGCGATAGGTGGTAAGCTTCCTGCGGTCATATTTTTCGATATGCTCGCCGTCTACCACGATTTCTCCGCCGGTACAGGCATCCATGCCCCCAAGAATATTCAAAAGCGTGGTTTTCCCCGCGCCCGACGGGCCAACCACCACGCAAAGTTGTCCCTTCTCCAACGAAAAATCCACGCCTGAAAGCGCGTTAATTTCAATCTCTCCAACCTGATATTTTTTCGTGACGCCTTGCAGCGAAATATATGCCATTGTATTCGCTCCTATCCGATCTTTACGCCTATAATCTTCGCTCCCTCACCGCTGCCGTACTGTCCCCGCGTGCCGACGACTAGAGTATCGTTAAACACCGCCGGCGTTGACTCGATCCTTGAGCCGAGATCCAAGGAGAAAAGAAGCTCTCCGCTTTGGGCATTCAGTAAGCGCATATAGCCGGTTCGATCGCACTGAATCACATATGCGTTTTCGTTTTCATCATAAATAACGACAGGTGAGCTCCAGCATCCGCCCTCCTGATCGTAGCGCCATTTTTCTTCTCCCGTGCTTTTACTGAGCGCAAGCACACAGCCGCCGCGCTTGATTTCTCCGTTTTCATCCTCATAAGGCGTCATCGTCGCGTTAAAGATCACAAGATCACTGATGTTTCCATGTCCCGCGTGCGGCGTCCCTAAGGCTCCCCTCGTATCGGTGCTGTCCTCCGTAATGACAGTCTCAACGCAGTTTTCCCATAGCACCGCGCCGGTCTGTGCCTCATGTTTACGCATATAGGCGCAGCTTCCCGTACCCGAAAGCGTCGCCGTATATAAGTACTGGTCTTCGTCCTCCTCGGATAAAACAACGGTAGCATCGCTTTCGTTTACAAGATCCACCGCATAGACAAGGCGCATATGGTTCAGATCCACACATTGCAAAAAGCCTCCGTTATCGGTAAAAAACGCGTATTCACCGAATGCGGTAATCGAGCTTTCGATGCCCCAGGTTCGCATACCGTCGTCCGTTCCGTATTCATCGGCGGTATAGCGGTATTTGATCAAAGGTTCCGGCGAAATACTCATCTTCCCCGCCTGCGCGTCGAAATTTGAATGCAGAACCGTGCTGTACACAATTCCGTTCTCTCCAGGCAACAGCAGCGTATCTGTGCCGGCGTCAATCAATCCGCTTCCGTCATAGGCTTGAAGGTTACGATACGCATCCGGGTCTGTACCGCCGAAACTCCATATCACTTTATTTTCGATCAGCGACACCGCTCTCACCCATGCGCCCCGTCCATCCACCTTATCCTCGACGCCCTGCCCGACATATAGAATCGGATAGCCGCGCGGATCAAGCAGCGCGGTTCCTTTCATCACCACGCCGATCTGGATAGGCGTGCGCGTCTGCATTCCCGTTTTTAGATCCAGAAAATAGATTTTACCATCGGTCGCAGGATAGATCACCTCTGTGAAATCTTCGTCCTGCTTATAGGCTTCCTGTATTCCCAGGGTCTTGCGTACCTGCGCGTCCCATTTTACGATCAGCGGCATACCCGTCCAGCCCGTTCCCTGCCAAACGTCGCCGCCGCTTGTTTGCAGCGTGCCGACTTTTTGTTCCCATATTCTCGTAAGCTGCTTTTCGCTTATGCTCCGGGTTCCGTAGCAAAAGCTGTTTCTAAAAGGACTCGATGCAAAGGTCGTAATCCCGTTGACGGAGGTATAGTCTTGCGTATCGCCAAACTGAAGCTTGCTTTGCCGGTCATACATTTCGATAATACCGTCGCTGCCAGTCACCGAGCATTGAAAGCCATAGAGCTTAGAAGCTTCGGCGCAGTTGGCTTTCATTTCCAAATCCAGCGGCGTTTTTTCAAGGGGCTCCGGCGTTGCATTCGCATACTGCACCGCCGCGGTGCTTACGGTGGCACCCGCAGGAACGATCCGCGCGCTTATCAGGTATTCCTTTGCAAAAAAGCCCATGCCGCCAAGCAAAAGAGCAAAAAATAAAATGCAGCAAAACCGCAGTCTGTTTTGCTTTTGTATCAATGTTATCCTTCTGCTTTTTCTGCTTCCGCGTTTCATGCTGTTACTTACTCAATTCACGATAGAGCCATATCTGCATCCTCGCCGGAGGTCTGAACCGATTCATCCTCTTTCTCTGGAATCTCGTCAATGCTCTTTACAAAGCGCAGCGATCCGTTCCCGCTTTCAAAGCGCGGCTCTGGATCGCAGTAGCCGGCAACCGTGAGATCGCTGTCCAAGCCAAAGAGAAACAATCCCGCTCCTTTTGTCCCGCCCTCAGCGTAAATGGTCGCTTTCCCGTCTATCTGAATCCCGTCGATCTCTGCACCGTGATATTCGCCTAGATTTTTTACCGTCAGCTCTGCGCCATCCTCCATGCGCAGCATTCCCGCGCATTTGAGCGCGCAGTAATATTCGCTGGTTTCGGCGCTGAGCTTTGCGTTTTCCATGAGCGTTACGTCGTTTTTGAGAATATGCACCGCGCTCTGGCATCCGTTTGCCACGATGGAGGCATTCTTTTCTATCAGCAGCGACTTTGCGATCAAACCGCTTCCCTTCTGTACAGCTAGGTTGAAATCAGAGTTTTCTTGAACCGTCAAGTTTCCGGCACAATAGACTCCGTTCGTAAGCGCCTCCACCGACAGTCCCGCGCCGCCGATCTCGGCGTCCCCCAAACAGCCGATTCCGTCTGCGCCGGCAATCAGTTTTACATTCTCGAGTGAAATTTTTGCGCCGTCCTCCATGCGTATGACGCAGTCGCCGCCGCTCGTGATGCTATTGCCGTTACCGATTAGCCGAATTTCTCCTCTGGCCTTGGTAAGCTTTAGCATGTCGCCGGCAAGATCCACACAGCCGCCCAAAACCGCCGTATTGGACTCGTCCTGTTCAAAAAAAGAAATCAGATCCGAGGCAGTATAAATACCCTGCGATGGATCTGCAAGGTCGATATGATAATCTTCTGTTGTTTTACTCTTGCTTTTGCAAGCGCCAAGCATTATGCACAGGCACAGGAGCATAGCAAGCAAAATAAGTCGTTTTTTCACGATTGATAGCTCCGAAGTTTCATTTGCCTACAAGTATAGCATATTCTTACCTGTTCGGCTATGGTCTGTAGCTCGCCATAATCTTCTCTGCCGCGCGCATTCCGTCAACTGCGGCGCTGATGATACCGCCCGCGTAGCCTGCGCCTTCTCCGACCGGATATAAGCCTTTGCAGATCGTCGCTTCTCCCTGTAGGTCGCGGACGATTCGCACGGGCGCACTTGTGCGGCTTTCCACTGCCGTGATAACCGCGTCGTCCATATCAAAGCCCCGGATGCGGCGGCCAAAGGCCGCTATGCCCTTACGGATCGCGTCCGCGATGCTATCGGGCAGGCAGCGTTCAAGCGGGCAGACCTTTACACCCGGTTTGTAGCTTGGCTGCACACTTCCTAATGCTTGCGGCGTTTTTGCCCTTAAAAAATCTCCCACGCGGCAAACGGGCGCCGCGTAGTTACCGCCGCCTAAACCAAAGGCGTCTTTTTCAAGCTTTTCTTGAAAGCGCAATCCGTCAAGCGCGCCAGAGCCAAAGTCTGCCGGAAACACCTGCGCCACAATAGCGGCGTTTGAATTTGGAGCGTTACGGGCAAAGTCGCTCATGCCGTTTGTAACAACCTGCTCCTTCCCCGATGAGGAAGGTATCACCACGCCGCCAGGACACATGCAAAACGTGTATACGCCCCGTCCGTTCACTTGCTCGCTCAGGTGGTATTCTGCCGCGCCTAAACGGGAATTGCCGGCCCATTTCCCAAACTGAACCTGATCGATCATCTCTCGTGGATGCTCGATTCGCACGCCGACGGCAAACGGCTTTGCCTGCAATTCGATGCCCCTCTCGTGAAGCATACGGTAGGTGTCTCTGGCTCCTTGACCGATCGCCAAGATCAGCGCGCAGCAGGAAAGCTTCCTTTCCCGTCCTTGCTGACGAATTCTCACCGCTGTTACGCGCCCATTTTCCATGCTGATGTCCGTGAGGCAAGCCTCGAACATCACTTCAGCGCCCAGCTTGAGGATTTCGCTTCGCATCGCTTCAACCGTCTTTTTCAGCTTATCTGTTCCGACATGCGGTTTTGCCTGCACACGAATACCCTCCGGCGCTCCAAATCGCGCAAGCGTATCGATTACGTCGCCGGCACGGGGGTCTTTTATGCGCGTCATCAGCTTTCCGTCAGAAAACGTACCGGCGCCGCCCTCACCGAACATTACGTTGCTTTCCTCGTTGAGAAATCCCCTTTGGCAGAACGCCTCCACATCCGCCTCACGCGTGCGGATGTCCCGTCCTCGCTCGATCACGATCGGTTTATAGCCGTATTTTGCGAGCGTATATGCGGCAAATAATCCGGCCGACCCAAATCCGGCAATCAGAATAGGCGCATCCATCGTTTTTTCTCCGAAGACCGGTTGGTGCGGCAGTTCTTCGCCATCCGGCTCTACAAAGGACAAATGCCTATGAAGAATTTGTGCCTCGTCCTTTTCTTCAAGTTCAATGCGCAGAGTGTATAACTGATGAATCTCGGCTTTTTTTCTGGCGTCGGTTGAAATGCGAACAATACGGTACGCTTTGATCGCATTTTCCGGCATAGCAAGAGCCCTCGCTGCAAGACTTTTGAGCGAGGACTCAGATTCCGTAAGCGCTAAGGCTATATTTCGTAGTATAATTGCCATTCTTATTCTATCTTAGCTTCCCTTTCTATTTTGCATGAATTTAGCGAATCGTTACATGCACCGTGTCGCTGCTAAGCGTATAGCTTAACTGACTGAGCATTTTTTCGTCGGGCAGCTTGATTTGTATTCGCAGATCATACTCGCCGGGTGTCAGATCCGTGACATCTACATAGAGCATGATATCCGCTCGATTTAGCTTTTTCATCAAGGAAACGCCGCCGGTCAACTGCAAATTGACGCTCTCCGGAACAACGCTCACGTTCGTTCGTTTCTTTGCGCCGTTGACTTTGACCGACATATCCTGAAAATCCGCTGTCTCTGTCTTTTCGCGTATATCGACATAGACGCTGACAAGGTTATCCTCCTTGGTAAGCGTAACGCCCTCGGGCACAATCAGCTCCGCCGTGGTAAGCAGACTCTCGTTTCTGCCCGCAACGTCGATGCTTTCTACCGAAATATCGCTTAACGTGGTTAAAACATCCTCTTTGCCCGCCACGTCCACCGTTGTGGGCGTAACCGTTACCGATGCGATCTCATAGTTGCTAGCGATATTATCCGCTCCCATCAAAGACGACATGGCGTTTACCGAAAGCGTCTTTTTATGCACGATCGTCTGCTTGACGCTTACGCTCGCAAGCTGACCGTAAAGCAAGGAAGCCGCCATTTCTTCACCGTCGGAGGTCATAAGCGTAATGCCCATGGCTTCGTTATAGCTTTCCGTGCGTTTAGAAAGATCAATTGGGCAAATTCCCTTCGTAATGCGGGAAATATCCTGTGCCGCGCCCTGGATGTCGATCTCGGTACGGCTCAATACCGGCTCCGGCGCCCAATAACCTTCGGGCAGCTCCGCTACGATTTTATACTCGATGGGGATTCGCTTGGTCACTAAGTCGTCAATTTCAACCTCGACCGCGTTTGGCGTAACGCTCTCTACCGTTCCGCCGTTTGTGGAGGTTGCAAAGACCGGCAGCGTATAAGTGCCAGCGTCTGTCACATTGCGCAGACTCACCGTCGCTTTAATATCGTCCGCCTCAAGATCCGCAAATTTGGTAAGCTGAACGTTGACCTTTGCGGAAAGATCCGATAGCAGTTCCGAACGGTCGCCGCGAATAATCAGCTTGCGAGAAATTAAATCGGCTTCGCCTTCAAAGCTTGCGCTGATCTCATTGAGCGTTTTTTCCCGTACAGGATCCTGATCCATCATCACATAGCCCCAAACCAGCATAGCAAAAACGAGCGAGATGATCTTGAATGCCAGATCCTTGCGGAAGAACATTTTGATTTTTTTCCAAAGATGCAAAAAAATATTTTCCATTTTATTTTTCATTGTCGCCGCTCCTCCGTTTGAAAATCGGCGTGCTCGCATTAACGCTGCTCTCCTTGAGGAATAAAGACTCAAGTAAAGCACGCAGCGCCTTGTCGTCCACATAGCGAATCAGTTTTCCTTCACGCGCGAAGGAAATCACGCCCGTTTCTTCCGAAACAACGATCGTCACGCTGTCGGAAACGGAAGAAATGCCCAACGCCGCGCGATGTCTGGTTCCAAGCTCTCTGGATATGCCCGTTTCTTCAGATAAGGGTAAAAAACAGGCGGCCGCAAGGATCATTTCCTCGCGGATAATCACCGCGCCGTCATGGAGAGGCGTGTTTGGCTCAAAAATATTTTCGATCAGCGGCGCCGAGATGACGCCGTCAATACGCGTACCCGTGCTGACCACATCGCCAAGGCGCGTATGCTGCTCAATCACAATCAGCGCACCAACATGTCTCTTTGCCAAATGCATGACCGCAGAGTGGATTTCTCGCACGACCTGACTGGATTCCGTCTGCATTCTGCCAAAAAGGTCTCCGCTGAGCAGTTTTCCCCTGCCAATATGCTCAAGCGTGCGGCGTATCTCCGGCTGAAAGAGCACGACAATCACAATGATGCCGGAGGAAAGCACAGAGTTCAGAAGCCACCCCAGCGTGGAAATTTGAAAGATATCGCTTAAAAGCGCCGCGATGAAAAGCAGCCCGACGCCCTTGAGCACTTGATATGCCCGCGTTTCGCGGGTCAGCAGGAACAGCTTGTAAATCAGTACCGCAATAATAAGAATGTCGATTGCATCAGCAATGCGGAACTGCGACATACCGCTTGATATGGTCTGAGCCAAAACATCGTATGCCAATACGTTTACCTGCCTTTCCAGTCTATGTTAACTTATTGAATCCCTACCATTATAGTAATTAAAGCGGGGATAAAAAAGTGCATTGCACAACTGTTCATCGAAAATTCATGCCCTATTGCTTTTCCTGCCGCTTTTCAAGCTCGTCAATCGTCAACAAGTAGTTTTCATATTCCATAGTTTTTTCGCTCAGCTTTGCGCTGCTGAGCTTTCCGGTATTTTTATATTCGCTCTCACTCAGATCATGAAGCTCGTCTTCCATCATTTGCGCGCGTGCGCGCATTTCAAGCAGTCTTTCACGATCAAGAAAAAGCCGTTCTTCCTGTTGATCCATTATTCTTACCTCAAACGGCGCTAATTCTGCCTCAAATCTACGATCCCGATGCTTACTTCCTATAGCGGTATCTGTTTATATGATAATTTTTTTGCTATCCTTTGTCAATCGCAATCACCCTAGGGTTAGTAATTTGCGCTATGAAATTGCAAAAGCAGATACACGGATAAGACGGATAGCGCCAGCGTGCCTATGACGAGAAACGCACTCTGCCACAGCTCCGATTTTTTCTTGCCCTGCAAAAGATAAGCACAGTAGAATACGTCATACGCAATCGTCATTACTAGAGTCGCTAACAGCATATCATTCCGCCTCGCTTTTCGTATTTGAGTCCCGCAGCGTCAGCGTTATTCTAAAGGTAGCCTCCACCGTTTTATAGTTTTCCTTCCAATCGTAGTTTTCCCACGCCTCTATAGTAGCTAGCTGCATGGAAGCCTTTTTACCCAGCGCTAAAGCATCACAGCCTAAGTCCCTGCAGGTAAGAAATACGCCCCTTGCCGCGTCCTGCATATAGCTCTCCATCTCCTGCTTCACTCCGTTATCCCAAATATTTGCGGATTCCTCCATTGTGTCAAAATAAATCTCGCAGACCAGAGGAATATAAAAAAGCGCATGTGGTGTTTCCCCCAGCTCCAGCTCAATCTGAGGCTGGCTTTCCTGCGCGATTTGAATACAAATAAAGCGCCCGTCTTTACAGACATAATCGATGTACGCCTTGCCCAGATCACCGCGAGAAAGGAGCATATACTTCGTTTCTTCCGCATTGAGCGTACCGACCATCTTCATTCCGTCAAACAAAGCCGTCCCGTCCGCATACGAAGCCATTCCTCCATAGCGCTTGACTCCCTCGATAACGCCTTGCTCCTTTTCACTTTCCTGTTTTTCTTTGTCGCCCTGCTTCCCTTCGCTCTGCTGTGCTTGACCTTCTGCGGATTTTCCGCCGTTCTCAGCCCCGTTTTCCAGCATTCCCTCATCGATCCCTCCGTATTGCACAGTTGGATCGAATCGTCCGGTTTTTACCGCCTCATAAAACATGGCGTAGTTCATGTTGGGAACGGTTCCTTCCATTTGATTGCTGTAAAGTACGCTCCGCTGCATTTGCAGCAAGTCCGGACTGTTTTTCACCTGCAAGCCCTCCTGAAAGACGCGTGGATCACCGTTGACGATCAAAATTTCGACCGAATCCCTCATTTTCAAGGCGGAGAATGAAATGGAAAAAATCTGATCCATCCCGTTTTCCTTTGCCAGCTCCTCGGCGATAAATACGGAAGCGGTACGCGAAAAATTCAGCTCATACGGAAGTCCGGCCGTAGATAAGGCGATCGCCTCAAAAATCGTATCGCCTTCTGCGCCGATGATGACGCCATGGTTCCCTTCCTGCTCGCTTCCCTCTCCCGCCGCAGCATAGTATTGCAGTAGAAAAGAATAAGCATAGCGCTTGTTTTCTCCCTTTCCTATGCCAAAGGACTGCACATAGCCGTACTCCTCAACCTGCGTGGCGCCAAGGCACGCGCTCAAAAGCGGGAGCAGAAAAAAAGCAAAGACAAGCAAGGCCGTTGCTTTCATTTTCATGCGCCGATCCTCCTGTTCTTTAGGATCGAACCCATCGCAGACGCGACTAGGAGGGGCGCTGCGACGAGCACAAAGCCGTATTGATCCACCCAAAGCTTGATCGACTGAAAAAGGATGAAAAAGCTGTCGCATACCCATATTTGCGCAAACATTACCCAAGCAAAAAACGTAAGCAGCACCGGTCGAATATCGTTCACACCAAGCGTTTTACAAAACAGGATGGCCGCATTGTAAAATAAATAGGAAATCGCAGGATACAGTCCGAACAGCCAAAGAAACAAGCCGACCTTGTCCTGTCTAAAATAGTAGCTGCCCGGCAGTTTCGTCATGTCGATGCGGAAAAGCGGCATATAGATTTCCTTGATCTGCTCGCTGGTAAAGGTGAGTCCAAGGCAAAACTGCGTTAAAAAGACCAAACCAAGCGCGCAGAGCGCTGCAATAAGTATGCTCTTTTTAACATTGCTCTTTCCCTGCATCCCGCTGCACAAGGTAAGCGTTCCCAGCATGGCCGGAAGCGTGCGAAACGAGCTTGTCACCGTATTGATTCCGATTTGCAATACTGCCTTATCCGGAAAGGGAAACAGGCGAAACCACGCATATGCCTTGAGAGGAAGCAAAAGCATAGCAAGCAGTCCGAACGCCGCAAAAAGCGCCACGCATTTTGCGCTTCGTCCGATGCGTTCCAAGCCGCCCCACGCGATATAAAGCACAGGAAACATGACCCACGCTATGATTGCCTCATAGCGACTGGCTCTATATATATAGCTATGCAAAGCCTGAATAAATACCGTCTGCAGCTCCAAAGCTTGATAGAGCAGAGTCAAGCACAGCAGCAGCAGCGCGAATCTGCCAAGCAGAGGCCCCATGCTTGCATAGTACAGCTCGTTCAAGTTGGCATAGCCCTTCCTGTTCATCACCCAAAGCGCGCAAAGCGCAAAAAGCAGCGCGAGCAGGATCCCCGCTGGCAGAAAAATATAGCTGGTGTTTCCATCCGCATATATGCTTGCGCTCTCTATCGTGAATATACAAATTCCGGCAAACAAAAGCGCAAGCACACTTACGCTCTCCTGCACCCCGATTCTACCTTCCCGCAGCTTCATGCCCATTTTTTATCCTTTAGCGTATTTGTATAGTCTGTTGTCCTTTTGTGATCGCTTACCTTTGTACGCAAAATCATAGGCTCTTTATAATATGTCTTTGGCGCATACGGCGCCAGAAACGGCACGCCGTAGGATTTCAGGCTGGCTGTGTATGCGATGAGAATACTCAGCATCGCGGCAAAGCCTAAAAGGCCGCCAAACCATGCCGCGATCACAAAGCCTATACGCAGATATGACGCGGAAATTTGCATTTCATAATCGGGTATGCAGAAATTGCCCAGCGCCGAAACCGCAACAATAATGAGAATCACAGAGCTGGCAAGATTCGCAGAGATTGCCGCCTGTCCCAAAAGTAAGCCTCCCATAATGCCGATCGTTTGTCCGATGCTTCCCGGAATCCTCATTCCTGCTTCGCGTATCAGTTGAAAAACGATCAACAGCAAAATCATTTCTATGCCGATAGAGGCATATACCATCTTTCTTGCGTTAACGATGGTAATGAGAACCTCCGCGGGCAGCAGCCCTTGATGAAATAAAGCCAAGGCGATAAAATAGCCCGGCAGCATAACAGAAAATAATGCGCCCCCAAAGCGCACTGCCCGTATGATCGTCCCCTGCGGCGCACGCAAGTAGGCATCCTCGGCGCTTGCCATAAGCACAAAAAGCGTGGCGGGCATGATGCTTGAAAAGGGACTGCCCTCCAGCAGCAGCGCGACATGCCCCTGCATGATGTAGCTAGCCGTCCTGTCCGGACGCTCCGTAGATAGAATTTGCGGATACACGGAAAATGTTCTTTTTTCCGTAAGCTGTTCAAGCGTCCCCATGCTGAGGATCATATCCGTATCCACATTGGCAAGACGTCTTTTCACCTCGTCCAAGAGGGCGTGATTTACGATGTCCCCTCGATACAGGATTGCCGCTTTAATACCGTTTTTCGCGCCTGCGCTGCGAAATTCACAAACGAACTGCGGCATTCTCAGCATTCGGCGCAGCAGAGTGATATTGGTACGTAGATTCTCCGTATAGCCTTCCTTAGAGCCGCGAATCACCTTTTCATTTTGTGCTTCTCCCACGCTTCTGTGCTCCGCGCCCCGCGTATCCAAAACGACGCATTGGCGCGCGCCGCTTATACATACTACGCTTTTTCCATCCAGAATCGCGCAGCGAATTTCATCCCAGTCAGATTCCAAGTCAGCGTCAGAGAGGGTAAATACGTTTTTGAGCGCGTAATCGGCTAAATCGCTTACGTTTTCATGCAGCTCGCCTCGTATGCCGTCGCGGATAACAAAGTCGTTGACCGCTTGGCCATCCGCCATTCCCGTAATAAAAACGCAGAGCGCGTCAAGCCTGCCGCAAAAGCGAAAAGGGCGCAGTGTTACGTCGGAATTAATATCACAGAGGAACTCTTTTTTTATTTTTCTTTCAAAATCAGCAAGCGCGGCAGGCATACTCTCCCCGTCGGCATTCTTTTCGTCCGGTTTTTTCTCCTTCGGCATTTCTCCCCAGTATCCCGGTTCGCCTTTTTCCAGTTCCAATAGCTCAAAGGGCGCGGGTTCGTCGCAAAACCGGAGCTTTGACATCATCTTCTTCATCCATTCCATTTTCATCCCTCCTTCGTCTTTAACATTATCTGCATTTTGTTCTGATAACATGTAAAAGACCCCGCATTTTCCA
>CAZNJN010000049.1:0-11577 GCA_964573365.1 uncultured Oscillospiraceae bacterium | reverse complement strand
GAGTCCAACAGGGGGAGCCAAGGAAAAACACCAGTTTGATACAATGAGCTTCAAACTGGTGTTTTTTATACGCCGAAGTCGTCTAATCCCATTATTTGTGGGCGTTTGGCGGCTTTTTTGCTTTTTGCCGATCAGGTGCGGGAGAAAAGGGCTGTTGATTGAAAACAATATGAAAATGACCTTGCACGGGGCAAACGGAAAGCATGGGGGCGTTCATATAGAAAAAGGGGAACAGTTCGATAGCCGAGCGATCGGCAAAAGTTGCATAAATTGGCAAGCAGTGTTAAAATAAACCTAAAATTGCTAATATTCAATCTATATCAATATCGCATCTTTTAGAGTGTGACGGTAGCCTCTATGAGCAGCCGACCCGCTCCTTTTATGGAAAGCCACGCAGCAGTATGCCCAGTGTGGCTTCAAAATGGTTCGAGCCTCCAACGAACATAGCAAAAAGAGGAATTCTACATGAATACGCGTGAGAGCTACACACTTGAAAAGCTGAAAAGCATCTTTACCGCAGCCCCTTGCGGCGTAGGTGTTTTTGCAGCGGAAACGCACGAGCCTCTTTTCCTCAATGACGCCTATTACCGACTGGTCGGCTATACACAAGAGGAATACAAAAAGCTGATTTCCAACCAGGATCAAAGGTTTTTTTTTCCTCCCGATCAGGCCATGGCGGAGCAGGTATCGCAAAGATACTTGCATGACGGCAATCTTTCCGGTATCCAATATCGGATTATTCAAAAAAATGGCGGCGTATGCTGGGTGGATTTGACCATAATTTCTGTCGTGGCGGACGGCGGAGACTGCGCGCTGTGCTTTTTTGAAAATATCACTGCCGAAAAAGAAAATTTTGCTCAGATGAAGCTGGTGGCGGACAGTATTGGCAGCAGCATCTGCGTTATGCGCATCAAAAATGAAAAAGAGCAGCTCCTCTATGCGAACAAAACTTTTTTTGATTTGATTGGAGTGGATCGCGACCGCTACCTAAAAAATATCCATGTATTTGACTGGGCGTTCGCCTCGGAACAGGATCTGGAGCGAACACGGAATGCTTTCCAAAAATCCATACAGACAGGGGAGCCGCAGGAGCTCACCTATCGTTTTCTTAGACATGAAGGCGACCCGATCTGGATGGAGCGCAGACTTTCCGCTGTCCGGCAGGACGAGGCGGATACCTACCTCATGGTTTCCGTCGCGACAGACGTTACAAAGAAAAAGCAGGCCGAGCTGGCGCTTGCTCTCGAACAGCGCCGCTATCAGCTTGTCGTGGATGAAATGAAGGCTGCGGTATTTGAGTGGGACTTTACGACAGGCGATTTTTATTGCTCAGACAGCTATCAAGAATATGCCATGAGCACAATACCGCCAAATCTGATTCTGGCCAATGAGGGACCGGAAAATATGATTCATCTTGACGACGCGCAGGCCATGATGAAGTTTTTTGCCGATACCAAAAGCGGGGCGCCGCGAGCGGAGACGATTCTGCGTCTAAAGCTTATGTCCGGTAATTTCCGCTGGTGCAGGATGGTCGGCCTGTTTTATAAGGATGAACAGGGTCGGCCGACGCGCACGCTGGGCATCATTATTGACATTGATGAAGAGCGCGAGCGGGGCTTTATGCTTGATAGCCTTCTTAACGAATTGCCCGGCGGCGTGGCA
Source organism: uncultured Oscillospiraceae bacterium (assembly GCA_964573365.1). GTDB lineage: Bacteria > Bacillota > Clostridia > Christensenellales > CAG-138 > JAQVRG01. The sequence goes on along the minus strand of CAZNJN010000049.1, from coordinate 9,915 downwards.
GTGTTCAAAGTTGGCAAAACGCTGGAGTGCCAGTATTTTAACGACGGATTTGCCAAACTGACAGGAAGGTCGCGGGCGGAGCTGGAGAAGGCTCTGCAGGGAAATTTTCTTGAATCGATCATTGCTTCGCAGGATTTGTCGGCCTTTCGCGGGAAAATGAAGTCTCTGATCGTCTCCGGCGTCAATATCAACTGCACCTTCCGTTTTCTTGAAAAAAACAAGGAGCAGAGCTGGCTGCATATGACCGGCAGCAAGCTGCGGGAAGAAAATGGCTGTCCAGTCTACTATTGCGTATTTACCACACCCTCGGAAGAAACGACGCTGTATCGTAATGTTGTGGAGGACTCGGCGAGCGGCGTACTTGTGGCGGAGCGAAAAACAAATATCACTATTTACTGCAACCAAAGGATGCGGGAGCTATATCGTGTCGAGTTGGATAAGCCTGCTGCCGGACGACTGATATCCGACATTATCCCATGGAGCGGCGCTCTGTTGAGCAACGCGGAGGTAGCCGCGCTTCCGACAGATCATTTCGCTGAATTTCATCGGGAATTTAACGAGCTTTACTTTGGCATTCGCGCAAAAGCTCTTACTTGGCATGGTACAGACGCCTACGCCCTGTATGTTTCCGACGAGACGCGGGAGCACCAAAAGAGGATGCAGCAGGAGGAACTGCTTAATCAAGTACCCATGGGGATCGGCATCTATGAAATACAGCATGGCGAGCTGAAGCAGCTCTATATGAACGACAGCTATTACCGCATGATCGGCGTGCCGCGCTACAAGCGACAAAGCGAGGCTCACGATGGGTTCCTGAACTTAGTTCATCCGGACGATCTGCCTACGATACACGCCGCAACGGAAAAATGTGTACATGGGAGCAGTGAAGAAACGCTCAACCATCGTATTCTCTGCGGCAACGGGATTTACCGCTGGTTCCGCTTGGACGCCTCTGTCGTCAAACGAGAAGCGGATAGCATTACGCTGTATTGCAGCCATATTGATATTGATGCGACCGTGACGGCACAGCAGGCACTGCAGAAGCAGTATGTCAAGGAAGAGTCTCAAAGAAAGCTGCTGGAGCAAGACAGCTTGCTTTCTGTCCAGTTTAACGTTACGCAGGACTGTCTTGTTTCTTACCAGGTCAATCAGGGGCTTATCAACGAATATGAAACAGGAGCGGCGGGAGGACTTATCCGGCTCAATATTACCGCGAGCGTGCCTACGGAGGAAGAACGTCGTGTTTCAGCTGACTTTTTTAACAAAGAGAAGGCAATTGCGCGCTTTCAGAACGGGATCAATGAGTTTTCGGCGGAATACCGTCAGCGGTTGAATAACGGTCGTCTATATTGGCTTCGCGCTACCTGCTGGTTGGAGTGTGACAAGGAGAGCGGAGATCTTATTTCCCACACCTATATTCATAATATTGATCTGGAACGCAAGAGGGAACTGACCGCTGAGAGCGTGATCGACGAGGAAACCGATTTCGTGATGCTCCTCAATACCGTGTCCGATATGGCGACACTATTTCGACTCAGAGGAAACTATCAGGCTACCGACTGGAAACTCGATACTGAATTTCCACTTGACCGCGTGCTAAGCGCAGAGACGTTACGCTACATTGAGCCGGAAGACCAAGCTGCGGTTTCTGCTTTCTTTCACAGGGATATCCTTCTTGACCGACTGAAGAAGGAGTCTGTGATTACGCTGACGTATCGTCAGTGCTTTGTGAACGAAGCTGTTCGCAGAAAAAAGATACGGGCTTTTTATCTGGATGGGATCCATGAGGATATCGTTATCGAGCGCAGAGACATCACAGATATTTACGAGGAAGAACAGAAGCAGCAGCGCGTGCTGCAAGAGGCGCTGGACGAGGCGCAGGCAGCTAATCGTGCAAAGAGCGAATTCCTCTCTCGGATGAGCCACGATTTGCGTACACCCATGAATGTGATTATCGGGCTTACCTCTTTGGCGATGGACAGGGACGATCAGTCCGAAGAAATGCAGGAAATGCTTTCCGACATTTCAGATTCATCCAAATATCTGCTTACTCTTATCAATGACTGTCTTAACCTGGAAAAGATCACCAGCGGAAAGATCGAACTGCATCCGGCGCCGTACCCCTATTCCGACTTTTACAACAGTACCCGGGCGGTGATCGGGCCGCTGTGCCTGCAAAAGAATATCACGTTAGTTCTTGAAAATAAGGAAAACGAACATCCGACCATCCTCGCCGACAGAATGAGGATGGAGCAGATATTCTATAACCTTTTGTCAAACGCGGTGAAATTTACGCCAAGCGGCGGGAAAATTGAGTTTTTTGTGCAGGAAATCACCATAGAAAATGGAGTCAATAGCTTCGTATGCGTGGTACGAGACAACGGAATCGGCATGAGCGAGGAATTTCAAAGGCATATGTTTGAAGCCTTTACGCAGGAGTCGAGCAATGTTACAACGGAGTATCAGGGCTCCGGCTTAGGCCTTGCTATTGTGAAGCAGCTTGTCGGGCTGATGGGTGCGGTGATGAGCGTAAAGAGCAAGCTCGGCGAGGGTACGGAGTTCAGCATTCGCTTCCGTTTCCCCATCGCAGAGGCTGTGGGCGAAGCGGAGCAAAAAAAGACCACGATACAGACCGGACAGCTTAGAGGGAAACGGGTACTGCTGGCGGAAGACCATCCGCTTAATACAAAGATTGCGGTTATGCTGCTGGAAAAAGCGGGCGTTTTTGTAGTCGCCGCAGAAAATGGACAGGCGGCACTGGAAATGTTTGAGTCGGTTTCGGAACAGTATTTTGATGCTGTCTTGATGGATATTCGGATGCCGGTCATGAACGGTTTAGATGCGGCAAAGGCGATTCGGAGGCTGGATCGCTCCGACGCGAAAGCCGTTCCCATCATCGCCATGACCGCCAACGCGTTCGATGCGGATGTGAAAGAATCCTTGCGAGCCGGCATGAACGCACATCTTTCCAAGCCGATCGAAGCGGAGATACTATATGAAACACTAGCCAGATTGATCGGATAGATTTTGCGGCGCTTTTCGGTATTTCGCGGTGCGCAGCACTCTCTGGAAAACACAAAGCCCAATAGAATGGATAAAGTAAGGAATAGACCCGCCTGTAAAACAGACGGGTCTTATGGCACAGGTTATGCGTAAAGTGATTCCGACGCCGTTTCGGGACTTGAGCTTGCAAGGTGGAAAGCGGCACGGGGAAAAACGATTATCCTAAACTAATTTTCTTGACGGGAAGGCCAAAATGATCGTAATATAGGAAAAAACGTATTCACTGTGCTGACGGGATGAGAATTCACGGTATATGAGGGGAAAGCATAATGGCAACATTTGATGATTTTATGAAACTGGATATTCGCGTAGGCACGATCATTCACGCGGAAAATTTTGACAAGGCCAGAAAGCCGGCCTATAAAATGCAAATAGACTTTGGTGATGAGCTCGGAGTAAAAAACTCATCCGCTCAGATCACAAAGCGTTATAAAGCCGAGGAATTAACCGGAAAGCAGGTCTTGGCGGTAATTAATTTTCCACCAAGACAGATCGCCGATTTTATGTCTGAAGTGCTGGTGCTCGGAACCTATAGCGAAAATGGGGTTGTGCTTATTACGCCGGATCTGAACGTGAAAAACGGGGATAAGCTGGGCTGAGAGTATCTTCGATTCGTTTTTCAGTGCGCAGATTCATGAGCGCGGTATGCAGCCGCCTTGATTTTGTGGCTGTGAACAAGGCGAATAAAGGCCGAAATGACGCAGGCGTTTACAGAAAATGAAATATTACTGCAAGACCCTTGAAAAGTATACCGGGCAACGGAACGTAAAATCACATGACGAGGTTTAACTATGAAAAGAGCAAAAGAGTTTTTTGATGAATACATTGGCTGCTTGCTCAAAAAATCATCGAATTCTCAAATTGTCGCTTTAATAAATATTGAGAATATGCAAAATCTGCACAGGTTTTCAGTGATTGGAATCCTGATTGAAACGGTTTCCTTGCTTTCGTATATCATCGTTCATCTGAATACGTCTGGGTTTTGGTATACGGCTTTTAATGTGGGCTGCTGTATCATCGCCTGCCTAGTTGTTGTAATTCTATCCAAAGCACTCATAGAAAAATATAAAAAAACAGGAACGATCTCAGACGCAGCGTCAAACGCACTGGTTTCTTTTTTCTATATACTCTTATCCCTTTGGGGCGTATTGACAGACGTAACGCATTACAGGAACGGGGAGCAAATGCTCACGTTCTACATTGTGCAGTTTTGCTTTGTATGCTTCATCGTTATGAAACCAAAGATAGGCGGCCTTCTGATCGCGCTGTCTTTTGCAGCTCTGTATTTAGACTTGTGCGCGGTTGACGGGGCGGCAAGCATACAGCCGCTGAATTTTATTGTGTTTGTGGTCATTGCAATTTTGGGGAACGCGATAAAATATATAATGTTGCAGGAATCTGAAAAAAACAAGCTGGAAATTGTCGAACTCAATCAGATATTGCAGCAAGAGGTAATCATTGATGATTTAACAAAAATTAAAAACAGAAGAGCGCTTGACAGAGATATGGAAAAGTACATAGGCAAATTCATCTATGTTATCATGGCCGATATCAACCATTTCAAGAAGTATAATGACAGCTATGGTCATTTGGTGGGCGATAAGGTCCTAAGTCAGGTAGCGGCGCTCACCCAGAAAACGTTTACCAAAGGGGAAACCTACAGATACGGCGGAGACGAATTTTTGATTGTACTTAGCGATTGTTGCACAAACGACGAATATAAGGCGGCAATCGAAAAATGGAAAGAGTCGGTCGCAACGATAAAAATACCGAATATTGCCACTCCAATTACCTGCAGCAGCGGTTGCAGCTACGGCATGTGCAGGACGAAGGCGGATTTCAGAAAATGTATTAAAGAGGCTGATGACCGGCTTTATGCGGCGAAGAAAATGTGACAGCGAAGCATGGCGGGAATCTGAAAAAACAAACAAATAAAAAGGAGCAATTAAAAATGATGCGCGATGCGGAAAAAACGGTAGGCAATATGATTGACAAGATGAAGCTTGCCATTATCAGCTACATAGATGACGAAGGATTTCCGATCAGCAAGGCAATGCTTGCACCGCGAGAGCGCGAGGGAATCAAAGTATTTTGGTTCAGCACCAATACTTCGTCCAATAAAGTGAGGTTTTTTCGCGAGAATCCGAAGGCGAGCGTATATTTTGTCGATAGGCGCTTCTTTCGCGGAATCAGCCTTTGCGGTACGGTTGAGGTGCTTGAAGACGCCGAATCTAAAAAACGCATTTGGCAAATGGGGGATACGATGTATTATCCCGGGGGAGTAAACGCTCCGGATTATTGTGTGTTGAGATTTACCGCCAATAAGGGAAGGTATTACAGCAATTTCAAATCCGAAGATTTTGTACTTTAAGTAAATGTAGGATTGCATATCTATAATGAAAGAAAGGACAATGCCATGCTTGAACTACCAGAAGCCTTATCGCTAGCCAAACAACTGAATGCTACTGTTGCAGGTAAAACTGTGGAGCGCGTGCTTCCACCCTCAAAGCCGCATAAATTTTGCTGGTTTAACGGTGATCCGGCCGACTACGACGCTATGCTGGGCGGGAAGGAAGTCTGCTCCGCCGAAGGCTTTGGCATCTTTGTTGAGCTTGCCTTTTCAGGCGGACTGTATCTGTGTTTCAACGACGGGGTTAATCTTCGGTATGTGGATGCTGCAAAAGCACCAAAGAACTATCAACTTACGCTCGTATTTACCGATCATACGGCGCTTGTTTTTACGGTTGCCATGTATGGCGGAATCTACCTGCACGAGGGAGATTATGACAACGTATACTATCTGAGCAGCAAGCACGCGCTTTCTCCGTTTTCGGCGGATTATGCCAAGTATTATGAAGACAGGTTCAATGCAGAAAAACAGAATTTGAGTGTGAAAGCGTTTCTTGCGACGGAGCAGCGTTTTCCGGGAATCGGGAACGGCGTACTTCAGGATATCCTATTTACGGCGCATATGAATCCAAAACGAAAAATCGGCACGTTGAGCGCTGCGGAAAAAGACGAGCTGCTTTCCGCCGTTGTTTCAACCCTAAATGATATGACGGAGCACGGCGGGCGGGACACGGAAAAGGATTTGTTCGGCAATCCCGGTGGATACAGCACTCAAATGTCCAAAAATGCCATGGAGTCAGGCTGCCCTCGCTGCGGCGAAGCCATTACAAAAGAAACCTATCTTGGCGGTTCGGTGTATTATTGCCCAAACTGCCAACCCATCAAATCGTGAAGCGGGACTATGATAGAATACGTCCTATACGATGCGAAAGGCAGATCAAAGGCTGAAAAGTATGATAAAGGTGATCGATCTCACACACAAGCTTGAAGAAAATATGCCGGTCTATCCGGGAACGCAGCCGCCGGTCTTTGAAGCGGCAAGCAGCTATGAAAGCGACGGATTCAAGGAAACAAAAATTTCCATGTTTACACACACGGGGACGCATATAGATCCTCCCGCGCATATATTCCCGGGAAGAACGACTTTGGATCAATTTCCCGCGGAGCAGTTTATGGGAAAGGCGCTGGTTATAGACTGTCAAGGGCTTAGGGAGGGCGAGACGATCACAATGCATCGACTTTTACCTTACGGAGAACGGCTTGGACAGGCAGATTTTCTGCTGTTTAATCTTGGCTGGGATAAGCGCTGGGGTACGGCGGATTATTTCGGAGATTATCCTTGCTTGGACGATGCGGTTATGGATTTTATACTTGCCGGTTCCTATAAAGGGATAGGCTTTGATGTGATCGGACTAGATCCGCTAGCGGACCATCAATTAACGCGGCACAAAAAGCTGTTTAAAAGCAAGGATATCATTAACATTGAAAACCTGTGCCGGCTCGATGAGTGTGGGCATGAGCTGATCTATTTTAGTTGCTATCCCTTAAAAATTGATTGCTGCGACGGTTCGCCGGTTCGCGCGGTTGCATGGAGGGAATGACAGTTCATCGGCGTTTCTCTGCTAATCAGCGCAAGCGGGTATAGGGGTAAGCCGGAGATTGAGGTAAAAATCGCCTATATCCTTTATAACCATGCTGTTCTTTTTTGGCAGTAGAGAAAAAATGCGACTGACTGATCCTATCGCTGTCCGCCGCGAAAAACGACGCCGCAGGAATCTTGAAAATCATTACTGAGATGAAGGGAAAAGATTTTACCCTCCAGTAATATGCCAAGCTTCAAATTTTCGCTATGCTTTGATGAACAAATAGGAGGGTGATTCATGGAAAATTACAAGAAGAAAGCGGCAGTATTCCTTGCAAGTCAGGGAATTACGCTTTTTGGCTCGTCTGTTGTGCAGTTTGCAATTATCTGGTATGTAACGCTGAAAACATCTTCCGGAATATGGGTATCGGCGCTTACTGTCGCTGCGTATGTACCGCAGTTTGTGATCTCGTTTTTCTCTGGGGTTTGGGCGGACAGATTTTCGCGAAAAAGGCTCATTATACTTGCCGACGCACTTATCGCCGCCGCGACGCTGGCACTGATTCTGCTTATGCCGTATATCAAAGAGAATTTGGCGCTGCTGTATGCGCTTGTGATCATATCTGTTATTCGCTCACTGGGCACAGGAGTGCAGACGCCTGCCGTGAATGCTGCGATTCCACAGCTTGTTCCCGAGGACAAGCTGATGAAATTCAATGGCGTTAATGCGACGATACAGTCTTTGGTTCAATTCGCGGCGCCCGCTGTTGCGGGCGCGGTTCTTTCCACCGCTACGCTTAGGGAAGCGCTCATCATTGATATTGCAACCGCCATGATCGGGATCGGACTTTTGAGCACGGTTGCGATACCCTTAATCCTAACCGAAGAGAAGCCCTCGATGTTTTCGGAGATGAAGGCGGGTTTTCGATACGCTTTAGAAAAGCGCTTTATAGGACAGCTTTTGCTTGTTTTTGGCCTATTCATTTTTCTATGCGTTCCGGCGGGATTCCTTGCGACTCTATTTGTAAGCAGATACTATGGCGATACCTATTGGAATCTGACGCTGGTCGAGGTGATCGGTTTTCTTGGAATGGCGGCTGGAGGTGTGATTATTAGCGCTTGGGGAGGCTTCAAAAACCGCGTTAAAACGCTGATCGTCGGCATGATCGCGTTTGGAACCTTGGCGATCGGAATGGGCGCAGTCAATAGCTTTATCGTGTATCTTGCGCTTATGGCAATTTACGGAATCGCGCTTACCATGGTTCAAACAGCGTCCACTACGCTTTTGCAGGAAAATACCGCGCCTGAAATGCAGGGACGGATGTTTGGACTCTTTGGCGCGATGTATTCCGGATTTTTGCCCATTGGAATGGTGGTATTTGGCCCCCTCGCGGATGTGATGTCTATGCGTATGCTCATGGTTGTGTCGGGCCTACTGCTACTTGCGCTATCGGCGGCTATGTTTTTTAACAGAAGGTTCTATAACGGAGCTTGAGATGGGACTATCGCAATGTTTTTTATGTCCTTCGTTATTGCGCGTGGGATGAATATGTATTTGCGCTTACGATGATAAGACGTGTGAGCGCTTGGAGCGTAGCATTGATGATGCTCGCAGGCGGGTTGCGGAAAGCATTCGTTTATTCAATATTGTCAACAGCATCGCCATGAGCGTGGCGCTGCGTACCAAACAATATGGCGTTTTGCGGGCGGTTGGGCTATCCAGCCGGCAGCTTGCCCGCATGATACTTTCTGAGGCAAGCACCTATGCGCGCACCGGCTCATTCTTCGGCACAAGCATTGGGCTCATGCTGAATTATCTGTTGTTTTCCAAGCTGGTTTCCTTCAACGGGGACGATGCGTGGCGCTTTCCCTCTGCTGAGCTGCTTGTCATTTTGACAGTGGTGATGCTCTCGGTTCTACTTGCGGTGAAGAAGCCCATTCAAAAAATAACGCGCACCACCATTGTCGATACCATCGCTTCATAATGGAGTATACACAAAGGCGATTCAACCTAGTTGGTGTCCACATCCCGGCGCTTGAGAAGCACGATGGCTAAGCACGTAAAAAGGGCGGTAAAGAGTAAACAACTGAGCAGATACGGCAGAGTATGGTCAATAGAAATATAGCCCTTGCCGTTGGCGTCCATGCCCATAGCCAGCAGCGCGTAGGGACAGTAAAGGCCATAGCCGTAGTTGGCAAATAGCATCCCTGCGATACCGCCTACCAATGCGACGCCCACAGGAATGGCAAAGCTCTTGATCACCATAGAGAGCAGCGATTGCAGCGATGCAATGGCGATCCCGCCTAAAGAGCCCAAGGTGAGCCACATCATCAGCTCCTTGGGCGGCACACCCGTCAAGCCTGCACATCTGCCACAGATCCAATATAGCGCTCCTGCCCAGATTTGTGTCAGGGCAACCAACGCCGCGCTTACGGCTAGCTTGCCCAAGTAAATCGATGAGGCGGGTACGGGTTGCGTCATGAGCTTGTTCCAATTATTCTCTCGGTGCTCAAGCCGCCATTGATAGGCGCAGAGCACACCAATCAGCGCGGGAAGAAAGAAAAAGCTGGAAAACAGAGTATGTTGCGTCCAAAGGCTAAACCATGCTTTTTTCAAAATGCCCATATTCTGCGCATAATTAAAGGTTCCCATAATCGCTGCAAGCAGCGGTAGAATCAGAAATGCAATCCAAACCGGTGCGCGGCGCAGCTTCAGCAGTTCGGTTTTGATAACAGCAAGCAGCATTCGTTACACCTCCCTATTTGCAAAACGCCTGCGGCAGACAAGATACACAATCGCTGTCGCCGATAGCAGCACCAGAAAATCCCAGATAGGAAACGACTTGTAAAAATAATCCACGATCCTTGTCTCCTCGTCCCAGTTCATACCCACGGTGGACAATAGCCCAAAGTAGGAGCTG
>CAZNJN010000048.1:9207-11629 GCA_964573365.1 uncultured Oscillospiraceae bacterium | reverse complement strand
CACGCTGGTATAGGGATAGCTGTAGAAGTGAACTGCGGAAAGCTCAAGGCCGCGCCGCGCCATCATATATCCCGCAACAGGGCTGTCTATGCCGCCGGAAATCAGCAGTGCAGCGCGTCCGGCAGTACCGGTAGGCATACCGCCGGCGCCCTTGATCTCGTCCATATAGAGAAAGGCTTTTTCTCTGATCTCTATGCACACCTTGATCTTTGGCGTATGCACATCCACATGCAGCGCGGGAAAGCGCTGCAGCAGTTCATGTCCAAGCTCTTTGCCGATCGTATCCGAGTTCATCGGAAAGGTCTTGTCAGAGCGTCTTGCGAACACCTTAAAGGACGCTTCGTCCTTATCCCCAAGACGAGCCTCCATCAGCGAAAAGGAGGCCTCGCAGATTCCCTTCCAATCCTTTTCCGCCACATAAGCGGGGCTTATCGAATGAATGCCGAATACACGCTTTAAGCTCTCGATGGCGTCTTCAAACTCATTTTCCTTTAAGCCCCATACATAGAACCGCCCCTGTTCCCTTTTCACCTCCGCATCCGTACCCGCAATGGCACTTTGGATGTTTTCAATCAGCTTTCGTTCAAAAAAGGGTCGGTTCAAGCCTTTTAAGTGAATCTCGCCATACCGTATCAGCAGTAACTTCTCCATGCCTTCCTCCATTTTATTCCTTCCGCAGTTCTTTTGTTTGATTGTAGCACATGCGCCTATCCCTCGCGCTTCTTCGCTGTTTTAAGCTTTCGTGTCTTTATCTTCGCTTATACTTGCGTAAAAGCGAGAGGATGGATTCGATCTGCTCCGCCGCGGTATCCATTTCATCGATCGTGTTAAAGGGGCAAAGACTGAAGCGGATCGCCCCCTCCTGCCGTTCTCCAACGACGCCCATTGCCGAAAGAATGCGGTTTTTGCCCTTTTTGTGCGCCGAACACGCCGATCCTGTAGAAACATAGATTTCCTTTTCCTCCAAGGCATGAAGGAGCACTTCGCCGCGAACGCCCATGAAGGATAAATTGAGAATATGCGGCGCACCCTCGGAGGGGGCAGGGCCGTTAACATAGACGTCAGGCAGTCTCAGTAGATCCTGCGCAAGACGCAGTTTACAGTTTCTCATCGATTGAATATATGCCTCGCGGTTCTGCATATAAATCGAGATCGCCTTATCCATCCCCATGATGCCGGGTGTATTTGTCGTTCCGGAGCGCAGGTTTCGTTCCTGTCCGCCGCCCGTTTGCCCGCCGATAAAGCGAACGCCTTTTTTAACGTAAAGCGCACCAACGCCCTTTGGCGCATGGAATTTATGGCCGCTGATCGAGTACAGGTCAAAATAAGCGCTCTCAAGCGGTTCCTTTAGAAACGCCTGTACGCCGTCCACATGCAAAAGCGCCTGCGGAGCCTTACGCTTGATCACGGCATAGATCGCGCGAATATCGTTTACCGCGCCCGTTTCGTTGTTCACATGCATAATCGATACCAAATTGGTATCGGGGGTCAGTATTTCCGTCAGTTTATCAATATCGACGCAGCCGTAGTGATCAACCGGTGCGTCGAGCACCTCGCAGCGCGGCGAAAGCAACGCCGTCGTTTCATATACGGAAGGATGCTCCACGCTGCTGCGAATCACGCGCCTTATGTTTCGCATCGCTCCCATCGTACCATGGATCCCCATGTTATTGCTCTCTGTTCCGCCGGAGGTATAGATGATCTCCTCACCTTGCGCGTGCAGAACGTCCGCCAAACGGCTTCTAGCCTCATTGACACGTTTTTCCTCCTCAGCTGCGGGAGCATAGGCGCCCGCCGGATTGAAGAACTGCTCGCTCATATATGTCAAAGCCGTTTTTGCGGCTTCATCCATCGTGCGCGTCGTTGCGCTATTATCCAGATATATCATGATCTTTCTCCATATTTTACTCGAAAGAACAATTTCTTTCTGTATCTATATATATGTTTCATTTTCACTGTCGGTTATTATATCATTCCTAAACAAAACGGGCAACACGATTGCGCGCTTATTGCAACTCTCGTGCTAATCCGCTAAAATATGATTTGTATGAGGTGAAGTATGGACTATTTTGAACGTTTTACAGAAGGCGCGCGCCGCGCACTCGCCTTTGCGCAGGAAAGCGCAAAGGAGCTGGGGCATAATTACGTTGGCAGCGAGCATCTTCTTTTGGGTTTGATCCGTGAAGGCGGTACGGCGGCACACGCCATCGCTTATTTTCATGTGAATGAGGAGGATATTCATTCGCAAGCCGAAATGCTCGTCGGTCGCGGCGATTATCAGTTTACCGATAGCTTTGGCAACACACCGCGTACAAAAAAAATACTTGAGCTTAGCTTGTATGAAGCAAAAAAAAAGAAAAACAGCTACATCGGCACAGAACATATTTTACTTGCGATCCTTCGTGAGCGGGATTGCGTCGCC
>CAZNJN010000048.1:6509-9197 GCA_964573365.1 uncultured Oscillospiraceae bacterium | reverse complement strand
ATTTTACAGGAGCTTTCCGTAAGTCTCCCCGCGCTGCAAGCCCTGCTTGTGGGAAAATACAATGAAAGTCTCGAGGAAAACGGCGAAAATCCTCCCGATTCCGCCCCCTCCGCTTCCCCTACGCCCGTATTGAACGAATACGCGCACGATCTCACGCAAGCCGCCCGCGAGGGGGAGCTTGATCCCGTGATCGGACGAAGCAAGGAAATTGAGCGGATTATTCAAATTCTGCTTCGCCGTACAAAAAACAACCCGGTGCTCCTTGGAAATCCCGGCGTCGGAAAAAGCGCCGTCATCGAGGGACTTGCCCAAAGGATCGTGAGCGGCTCCATACCCGAGCTTCTCAAAAACAAGCGGTTGCTCGCGCTTGATCTTGGCGGCCTGCTCGCCGGAGCCAAATACAGGGGCGAATTTGAGGAGCGTTTGAAAAATGCGCTCAATGAGCTTGCCGAAAACCGCAACACAATTTTATTTATCGATGAGCTTCACACCATCGTCGGCGCCGGCGCGTCTGAGGGCAGCATTGACGCGGCAAACATAATGAAACCCGCTCTCGCGCGCGGACAGATTCAGGTGGTGGGCGCGACAACGCTTGAGGAGTATCGCAAGCTCATTGAAAAGGATCCCGCTCTCGAGCGCCGCTTTCAGCCTGTCAATGTACAGGAGCCAAGCAGCAGCGAAGCCTATGATATTCTGCTCGGACTTCGCGACCGTTACGAAGCGCACCATAAGGTACAGATCACCGATGAGGCGCTCCATAGCGCAGTGGAGCTTTCCGTTCGCTACATTCCGGATCGTTATCTTCCCGATAAGACCATCGACCTTATGGATGAGGCCGCCAGCCGCGTAAAGCTGCGCGGGCATATGTCTCCCGAAAGCATACAGACTCTCTCGCAGGAGCTTGAAGCACTCCGCAAGGAAAAAGAGGAAGCCGTCGTCAATCAGAATTTTGAACGGGCAGCCTCCCTGCGCGATGAAGAAAAGCGGCTGCTTGTGCAGATTGGCGACGCCCGTTCTGCCTGGGAACACCAAAGAGAGGATCTGCATCAGTCTGTCACCAAGGAGGACATCGCCTCCGTGGTATGCGCATGGACGGGTATTCCCGTTCAGCAGTTGACACAAAGCGAAGCGTCCCGTCTTTTACATCTGGAGGACGAGCTTCATACGCGCGTCGTCGGGCAGGATGAGGCGATCACAGCCGTCTCACACGCGATCCGCCGCGCCCGCGCAGGCTTGCAGGACCCCAGCAGACCTATCGGCTCGTTTATATTTTTAGGTCCTACTGGCGTCGGAAAAACAGAGCTTGCCAAGGCTCTTTGCGCGGCGCTCTTTGGCAGTGACGACGCGCTCATTCGCCTTGATATGTCTGAATTTATGGAATCCCACAGCGTCAGTAAGCTCATTGGCTCACCCCCCGGCTATGTCGGTTATGAAGAAGGCGGCCAGCTTTGCGAAAGGATTCGTCAAAAGCCCTATTGCGTGCTCCTCCTTGACGAGATAGAAAAAGCGCATTCCGATGTATTCAACATGCTTTTGCAAATTCTCGACGAAGGCACGCTTACCGACTCAAAGGGACGCCGTGTCAGCTTCCGAAACGTCGTTATCATTATGACCTCCAATGTCGGCGCTTCGGAGTTTTCCAAAGTCCATACGGTCGGCTTTGGGGTAAATCATGCCGAAATGGATTTTGCGCGTATGCGCGAGATCATGCTCAAGGAGCTCAAAAACACGTTCCGCCCGGAATTTTTGAACCGTGTAGACGAGCTGATCTGTTTCCATCCGTTAGAACCCGAGCAGACGCTTGCCGTTGCAGATCTCATGATCCGTCAGGTTCAAAAGCGGCTGCTTGACAAAGGCATTGAGCTTTGCGTTTCAGACGAAGCAAAAGCGCAGTTGGCAAAGGATGGCTTTGACCCGCAGTATGGCGCGCGTCCGCTCCGCCGTGCGATCCAGCACCAGCTTGAGGATGCGCTTAGCGAAGAAATTCTCTCCGGCCGCATGGATGAAAAGGGCGTCTTTACCGTAAATGCCGATAACGGTCAACTATGTATCACGTCAAAGCCGCGCGAGTAGGCAGCGCGCCGGAGGAGGAAGCAGTAATGAAGCGTTTTTTCGTGCTCTTTTGCGCGGTCGCTATGCTCTTTTGCATGGCCTGTTCCACGCAGGACGAAACATCGTCCGTGCTGGATTCATCCGCGCTCAATAGCGAGAGTGTGATCGTCAATATCGCATCCGAAGCGGAAGAAGCCGCGCCCAGTCCGGCGCAGATTTTTTCGGTGAATCCTGTTTCCGCTTTTTATTCCCAATATCGCAAAGAAACCGAAAATGCGAGAAATGCGTACAGGGACTCGCTTGTCGCTCAAAAAAGCATCGAGGGCATCGAGCGCTTAATGGATTTTGAAGATCATCTCGAATATGTTATGCGCCCAAACTCCTGCATTGGACGACTAAGCAGCAGCGGTGAATTTTCTTATGCCGATACGCTCTACGGCGCGGCCATGGGCAGCGGAAGTATGACCCTTATTCAAGCCGATATACCCGATCAGTACCGTTTCGTCTTTACCTACGACAATGGCGATTATCTGCGTGGGAGCTTTCAAAAGGATGAGCTTTGCTATACCCTTCACAGCGCGCAGACCATAGAGAGTATTACTACCGACACGGACGAAGAAACTGGTGGAATCGCAG
>CAZNJN010000048.1:3430-6499 GCA_964573365.1 uncultured Oscillospiraceae bacterium | reverse complement strand
AGCGAAACCATCATCAGCGACGCCCGCTGCATTTGCTTTGTGCGCAGACTCGGTGAAGCGCAATACTGCTCGATCTATGCCGACGAGCTTAGAGCGGAGCTTATGCAGATCAACGACGGCTTTGTTCAATACCGTCTGCGAGAACATGCTCCAAACCTCGTTTTTTCTTTCGCACAAGCGGATTTTTCCACGCTGGAGCAATACGTTTTGACAGGCGTCGTCACCTCGGATGGCTTGTTGACATAATCAGTTCAAAATCATTCATAATTGCGGAACATTGCTGATTTTTTCTATACAAATTCCATCGTTATACTCGTACTCATACACGGAGGGGAGAATCCTCACGAAAGGAGTACCTGAACATGGAAAACAACTGGTATGATAATCAGAATCAGCAAAACGCGCAAAATCATTATCAATCTTATTATCAGCCAACCAATAACGCAAATCCGGAGCCGCACAAGCGATTTAGCTTTGGGCAGCTTCTTGCCTGCATCTTGGTCGTAGCTCTGCTTAGCGGCGCTTTAAGCATCGGCGCTTTTTATCTTCTTGGTGCGGCAAAATCCGGCGAAGACAAGCTTGAAACTTCCGCTTCGCAGGACAGCGTAGTGATTGAGACGCCTACGCCGCAGGAGGAAGGACGCGGCGAAGCAAACCGGAAGGGCGAAAATGCACCTAAGGAAGAATCTGCACCCTTCGTTCCCGACGGCAGCGCTTCAAAAAATCTTTCCGTAAGCAGCGACACCGGTACCGCCATCGACGATCCGACTGTCAACATGATTCAAAACTGCATGGCGACCGCCGTAGGAATTACCACGAAGGTTCCTGCAAGCGCATACTATAACGTGTACGGTATCAGTCCCAGTGCAGAAGAAGACGATTCCGGCGAGATCGATTATGGCGCGGGTTCAGGTATCATCCTGACTTCAAACGGGTTTATTGCCACCTGCGCGCATGTGATCAGCGGTGGCGAAAGCGTCTATGTATGCTTACAGGATGGTACTGAATATAAAGCGCAGATCGTCGGTAAAGATACGCAGACTGATATCGCTATTTTGAAGATCGACGCAAGCAATCTTCCCGCGGCCACCTTGGGTAATTCTGCGGAAGCCGTAGTCGGCGAAACCGTGTACGCGGTCGGGAATCCCCTCGGTGAGTTTATTTGCAGCGTAAGTACGGGTATCATCAGCGGACTGAATCGCACGCTCGATCTTGACGGGCAGAATTTGACTTTGATCCAGACGGACGCGGCTGTCAATTCCGGTAATTCCGGCGGCGGACTCTTTAATTCCAAGGGTGAGCTGATCGGCGTCGTGAACGCCAAAACAAAGAGCGTCGGCGTAGAAGGGCTTGGCTTTGCAATCCCCATCGATTCCGTTAAATCCGTCATCGCGGATCTGATGGATCTGGGCTATGTAAGCGGCAGACCGTATCTGGGCGTAAGCTTGCAGGATGTGTATGTGCGCAGCAACAGCAGCAACGATCCTTTCAGTCAAATGCAGGGCTACTTTGGATACGGCTATACCACGCATACGCAGATCGCCTCCGTAGAGGATGGCAGCGCCGCGGATAAGGCCGGGCTGAAAAAGGGCGATATCATACTTGCCATGGACGATACGGAAATATCCGGCGCATCCGAGCTTACATCAATGATGTATGAATATAAAATCGGAGATGTGGTAAAGCTAAAGGTGTTACGAGATGACACGCCCAAGGAGATAAAGGTCACCTTGGGCGAACGAAACGCTTAATCCGGTCATAACGGGAAAAGAAATTCTCTTTCCCGATGACATACCCCCCAACCATCTTTGTGCGGTGTATCCCCAACATCGCACGGCAAAAGGAACGGCAGACGCCGTTCCTTTTGTTTATGTGCTAAACTTTTATTTGAACCAGCTTTGAATAGCTGTCCAAAGCTTCTCCCACCATGAAAGCTTTTCCTTATTCTGCTCTGCTTCTTTCTGCTCTATCGTCTGATCTAGCTGCGCGTCGGATTCGATGATCGGTTTTTCCGGCACGATTTCTTTGCTCGTCATAATGAACTGCACGGAAGAGCTTTTGCTAGCGTCCGTTCCGCTAAAGCTGGTATAGTCATCCGAAAGCGCCAGTAGCGCGTCTTTTCTGGACATCGAAACACGAATATCGGACACTTGCTCCTGCATTTCCTTTATGCCGTCATCGCGAAACTCTCCGATTCCGTCGGTAAGCTCCTCCGCACCATCCCTGATCTCCACCGCGCCGTCCTCAAGCTCCGTCGCTCCATCCTGCAAATCAATCACGCCGTCCCTTAACTCTCCTGTCGCGCCGACCACCTCCAGCGCGCCATCCGCCAGCTTTCCGACGCCGGCCTTATATTCCGCCACACCTCCAGCATAGGTGCTGGTTCCGCTTTCAAGCTTAGAAAGTCCCGTGAGCAGTTGTGTGAGGGTGGTCGTGCTTGCGCTTTTGTAGGCATTATTGAGCACGGCAGTGAGGTTTTCCATCTGGCTTGTATTAAGCGTGCCTGCAAAGACAATCTTATTTACACCATAGGCGGTTTCACTTGCAAACTTCATCGCGCCAGACGAATCCGTCGCCGCCTTTTGGATGCTGCTTTCCATCTCCTTTACGCCGCTGTTAAGCTGCCATGCGCCCGTGGTCAGCTTTCCCGCTCCGTTGTTCAGTTCTTTGATGCCGAAAAACAGCTCCGTGACGCCGCCGGCGTATTTTTCCAAACCCTCTTTGTATTCCTGCAAGCCGTCTGAAAACGACTTGATGCCGTCGATATACTCCGTAACGCCGTCCGTCATGTCAGAAGCTCCGTCGTATAACTCGTCCGTGGCATCTGCAAGCTCGTCTATACCGTCGATCAGCTTTTGCACATCGTCGATCGCGCCTAAGTCCTGCTGCTCCACTAAGCCAGTCATCACAACAAACGTCATGCTGTCCATTGAAAAGTTATCGACATCCGCCCAGAGTCTCAACTCGTCATGGATCGAGTCGTTTTTCGCAATACCCAAGCTTTCCTTTAAGCCCGGCTGTAAAATCGTCATCACGTTGGTCGAGCCCGCTTCGGACATGATCCGCCCG
>CAZNJN010000048.1:0-3419 GCA_964573365.1 uncultured Oscillospiraceae bacterium | reverse complement strand
CATTGTATCATGGAAAAGCCGTCGTTTAGCCGTAACATGCATATTACGGAAAAGGGCGTGTAGAGCGCGACCTGCGCCCCCTCCACTTCCGCCAAATGCCTGTCGCGGTTGAAGGTTCGGATATGGATTCCTACTTTCCCGCTTTTCCCCGCAAGCTCCTCCGCCTTAATCGCTTTTCCGTCAAGCGTATAGTTGATGCTGACCGTCACCGGAAGCTCCCCTTCCGCGCTGCCCTGATAGCAGACGTCCTCCCCGTCCGCAGTAAAAACAATCCGTTCCCCGTCAATTTTCGGCTTGTCGTTGCCAAGCACGTTCTTGATATCATGTAAGGTCGTTGAATCTTCGAGCGTTTCGCTTTTTTCCGTATTTGTCAAATATACACTCGAAATCATGGTTTCCGGCGTACCGTCTGATGCAAGATCTACATAGACGCTCTCGCTTCGATCGATTACATAGTCCTCTTTTGCATATGCCCGTGAAAACGGCAGGCTCACGCAAAGCATCGCCGCAAGCATCAATGCCGTCCCGCCTTCAAAGATTTTGCGTTTCATCTCAATTACACTCCCATCATTCCGCGCTCTTGAGTGATTCGACCATATCGATCGCGCGTACTTTTTTACGCATAAGCAGATTTACCAACATCGAAAACACAATCGTTAGGAAAAAGGAATAGACATAGCTCATCGTATTCGCCTCCCGGATGAACATGACCAGATCGACTTCGCAGGTGCGGATGATAAAGGCATGCATAAAGCGGCCGAATATCAAGCCTACCGCCGCGCCGATCATGGTGAGAATGTTGTTCTCTCTGAATAAATACGCATACATTTCCTTATCATAGAAGCCAAGCACCCTGAGCGTCGCCATTTCTCGCTTCCGTTCTTCTATATTGATATTCGTAAGGTTTACCATGACGACAAGTGTAAGGAGCGCAGAGCCGACGATCAGCACAACCACGATGTAGTTGAGCACGCCGAGCGTCTTTTCCATATCCGCCATGGTATCCCGAAGCAAACGTACCGTATACATGCGCTGATCTTTGAGAAGCTGTTCGACCGTCTGATCCATCTGCTCGTTGCTCAATCCCTGTTTTAACGTAATGAGGCAGGCATTGTAATCCATTGTGCTTCTAAATACCTCTTTATAGTATGCAGCGGTCACATACACATAATGATAAACATAGTTTTCCACGATATCCGTCACCTTAAGGTCATAGCTGCTGCCGTCCTTGATGATAGTCAAGCTGTCACCGGGCTTAATGGAAAAGGTATCCGCTAGCTTTTTTGTTATGATCGCCCCGTCATCCTCAAGCGTACATGACCTGTTTCCATCCTTGAGATTGATTTTGCCGTTGAGCGCTTCCGTGCTCTCTACGCCCAGCACATGTACATTTCCCATTCTTGCGCCATCGTCTATGGCGTCGCAACTGCTGTCCATACAGTAGACCGCGGAATCGATCTTATCCATGGCCGCGTTGCTTTTGATCATTTCGCTGATTTCTGCAAGCTCCATTCCCTCATAAGTATAAGCCTGCAAATCCATATGCCATACGCCGGCGAACTGTTTTTCAGTAATGCCAAAGATTGAATCGTTGAGTCCAAATCCCGTCACCAGCAGGGAACAGCTTCCCGCAATGCCGATCACGCTCATAAAAAAGCGCTTTTTATATCGAAAAATATTGCGCGCCGTTACTTTGGTGGTAAAGCTGAAGCGTTTCCACAGCGGACGGATGTATTCCAGAAAAATTCTTTTCCCCGCCTTGGGCGCTTTTGGCCGCATAAGCGAGGAAGGAACCTCTTTGAGCGCCGCAAAGGAAGCGGAAAGCGTAGCGATGCCTGTGCAGAGGCAGGATGCCAGAATAGCCGTGGTCGCGATATCCATTCTAAAGGGGGTTCTGATGGTTGGTATGCGGTACATAATCGAATACGCATTCAAAATCACGGTTGGCAGCAGCCAAAATCCGATTAAGCAGCCCGCAAGTCCCCCCAGCACGCAAGCAAGCATGGCATAGACGAAGTATTTTGCGATAATTGTTCCAGAATTATAGCCCAGCGCTTTGAGCGTACCCATCTCAACGCGCTCCTCCTCCACCATTCGCGTCATCGTTGTTAAACTAACAAGAGCCGCAACAATAAAGAAAATGACGGGAAATACCTTTCCGACATTGCCGATGCGTTCCGTGTTGGATTCGTAATCGTCATAACCGGGGTTGGCGGAACGGTCGTCCGCGTACCAGTCCCCCTCCTGCGTTTCGCCATAGGCTTCGATCTCATCGATCAAAGCGTCAACGCGGTTTTGATACTGGGTGCTGAAAGCGGATTCCTCACCATCATTTTTGATGCGAATTTCGGCGAGCGTATAGGCAGGCGAAAGCAAGCCCATTGCGGGAAGCTTATTGCTCAGCGCACTAACCGTATTTCCGGAAGTGTAGGCAAAGCCGTTAGAGCGTCCGTTGCCGATGCTGCTGTTGCCGCGCTCATATATGCCGACATATTTAGGGCTATAGCCAAAGCCCACCACGCGAAGACGCACCGTGCCTGATTTGCCGACGAAGTTTACCCATTCGCCAAGCTCAAGGGGATAATTGTCCAATAATAGACCGTCCAGCAAAACCTCCGTATCATCAAGCGGCAACCGTCCGCTATGCAGTTCAAGCTCATTCATCGGCTGCTCAGGCGCGGGATCAATATCGTATTTTGCCCCGAGACTCAGGATGCCGCCGGTTTTCTCCCTGCTTTCCTTGATCGGCAGAGATCGTACACAAAGATTCAGCTCCTTATCGCCGTAAATCAACATAGCATCCACATAAAGACCGGGACGCACAGCCTGCACCTCCGGCATGGCGCGAAGATCCTTTATATTTTTACTGCTCAAGCCCTTTGAACAAAGCACGGTAACATCCGACATGTTAGAGCTTTGAAACAGTTCGTCTCCCGCTTCCTTCATATCCGGGCTTGTTGCGCGGATTCCAGCAAAAAACGCCGTTCCCAGCGCGCAAATTGTAAAGATGGACAGAAATCGAGTCGCTGTCCTCTTAATTTCACGCAGCAGGTTTTTAATAAGCGGCGTATAGTTCATTTACCATTCGATCTCCTCAATCGGTGTCGGCTTTTGATTGACGACGGCAGAGGATACAGCGCCGTTGCGAATTTTGATTACCTTATCCGCCATCGGCGCAATCGCCTGATTGTGGGTAATAATAATAAGCGTCATTCCCGATTTTCTGCAGGTATCCTGTAATATCTGTAACACCTGCTTGCCGGTTTGATAATCCAGCGCGCCGGTCGGCTCATCGCAAAGCATCAGCTTAGGATTTTTTGCCAAAGCACGCGCAATCGATACGCGCTGCTGTTCGCCGCCCGAGAGCTGCGCCGGAAAATTATTGAGTCGTTCTCCAAGACCTACGCCCGTAAGCACAG
>CAZNJN010000047.1:0-11883 GCA_964573365.1 uncultured Oscillospiraceae bacterium | reverse complement strand
ACACTCACGAGGATCGTCGTATCCTTGATCGCCGCCTCAACCTGCGCCGCGCTTACGAGTCCGTCCGCGTCTACGGGAAGGTAGGTCACCTCATACCCGTTTTTCTCCAGATATTCGCAGGTATGTAATATCGCGTGATGCTCAATCGCCGTTGTGATAATATGATTGCCTTTATTTTTGAACTTATGAGCCACGCCAAGCAGAACCGTATTATCGCTTTCCGTACCGCAGCCGGTAAAAATAATCTCGTCTTCTTGCGCACCAAGCGCTTTAGCGACCTGCGAACGCGCCTTGTCTATGCCCTCTTTGGCCTCTCTGCCAAATGCGTGTACGCTTGAGGGATTACCGAAAAAGCTTGTGTAATACGGAAGCATTGCCTCCAATACGCGGGGTGAAAGGGCGGTTGTCGCCGCATTGTCAAGATATACTTTCATGGTTGTCGCCTTTCGTTCTGTTCATTTGTGTTTTATAGTCCTCCGCCATGTCCGCTAAACTCGTCTCGCTGAGCACGGCGTTGATTTTTGACTGAAGCTTGAGCCAAAGCGGTCTTGCCGAGCAAGTGCAGGCATTGCTGCAATCCACCTTTTCCGTTCCCACGCAGTCCACAAGATCCGTGCTGCCCTCAAGAACGCGAAGCACCTCGCCTACATTGATCTCCTGCGGCGCGCGCGCAAGCTTGTAGCCTCCCTGCGCTCCCCGAAGCGAAACGATCAAGCCCGCTTTTCTAAGACTGCTGATAAGCTGCTCCAAATACGCCTCGCTTATTCCCTGCAAGGCGGCAAGCGAAGCTGTGCTTACGGGCGCACCGCCGTATTCCACGGCAAGATCGACCATTGCCTTTAATCCATAACGTCCCCTTGTCGAGAGTTTCATATACCGCTCCAATTCCTAGTTCTTTGGTTGGATTTAGTATAGCATTCAAAAAACCGCTTGTCAATAAAGGCAAGCGGTCTGGTTGGATATATTCTGTTTGGCTAAATGCTGCTTAGGACTCCGGGTACATCGGGTACTTTTTTGTGATTTCCGCCACGCCCTCGCGCACGCCGGGTACGGCATCCTCTCCCTTTTCAACGATCTGCGCAAAGAACTGCGCGATCTTCTCAAAGTCCGCCTCTACTAAGCCGCGGCTTGTCGCGGCAGGCGTACCAAGGCGAATACCGCTGGTAATAAACGGAGAGCGAGTCTCGTTGGGAACCGTGTTTTTGTTGGCGGTGATATGCGCTGCGTCAAGCAGGTTTTCTACCTCCTTGCCCGTGCGTCCCTCGGCGCCAAGATCCACCAGCATCAAATGATTATCCGTGCCGCCCGAAACGAGCTTGATTCCGTTCTTCACAAGTCCCGTCGCCAAAGCGTCCGCGTTCTTTCTGACCTGCTGCTGATACATCTTAAACGTGGGCTGCATCGCCTCGTGCAGACATACGCCCTTCGCCGCGATAATGTGCATAAGCGGCCCGCCCTGCATACCCGGGAAAATGCCCTTGTCGATCGCCTTGGCATATTCCTCTTTGCAAAGGATCATGCCGCCGCGGGGGCCGCGCAGCGTCTTATGCGTAGTCGTAGTCACGACGTCGGCATAGGGAACGGGGTTCATGTGCAGTCCCGCCGCCACCAAACCCGCGATATGCGCCATATCGACCATAAGCAGCGCGCCGACCTCATCGGCAATCTCGCGGAACTTGGCAAAATCGATTGCGCGGGGATATGCGCTCGCGCCCGCTACGATCATCTTGGGCTTGCACTCCAGGGCGATCCTGCGAAGCTCGTCATAATCGATCATTTCCGTATCGGGGCTTACGCCGTATGCGACAAAGTTGTAATATTTACCGGACATATTCACGGGGCTGCCGTGGGTCAAATGCCCGCCGTGAGAAAGATTCATGCCCATGATGGTATCGCCGTGATTGAGCAGCGCAAAGTAGACGGCCAAATTTGCCTGCGCGCCGGAATGCGGCTGTACGTTAGCATGATCGGCGCCAAAGAGCTCGCAGGCTCTGTCGCGCGCGATGTTCTCCACGATATCCACACATTCGCATCCGCCGTAATAGCGCTTTCCGGGATAACCTTCCGCATACTTATTGGTAAGGTGACTGCCCATAGCCGCCATGACCGCCTCGGAAACAAAGTTCTCGGATGCGATCAGTTCAATGTTGGTACGCTGCCTTTGCAGTTCCTTCTCCATAGCATCCGCGATAGCCGGATCTGTACGACGTATGAGATCAAATTGAATCATTACTCTTCCTCCGTATAGATTTGTTGTGTCATAGACTGAATCATTGAAACACTATTTTTCCATTATAACCAATGCGCGGCAGTTTTTCAACCGCCGCGCACGATTTCAATGATTATTTTGCTTTTTCTTCCTATTTTATGCCTTTTCGGTATCGCAAAGCGCATCATCCGCAAGCCGGATATGCAGCTCCTCAAGCTGTTTTTCATCCACCACATCCGGCGCGTTGCTCATCAGGCAGCTCGCCGTCTGCACCTTGGGGAATGCGATCACGTCGCGGATGGACTGCGCATTGCACATCAACATTACCAGTCTGTCAAGACCGTAGGCAAGACCGCCATGCGGCGGCGGGCCGAATTTGAAGGCGTTCATCAAGAAGCCGAAGCGTTCCCACGCCTGCTCTTGCGTAAAGCCCAGCGCTTCAAACATTTTTTCCTGCAGCTCTGCCGAATGAATACGGATGGAGCCTCCGCCGATCTCGTTTCCGTTGAGCACGATGTCATACGCCTTCGCCCGCACGCGCGCAGGGTCGCTAAGCAGATATTCCGCATCCTCGTCCATGGGGCTTGTAAAGGGATGGTGCATCGCCATAAAGCGATTTTCCTCCTCGCTCCATTCAAACTGGGGAAACTCCACGACCCAAAGGAAATTATACTCTTTTGGATCAAGCAGGTCGAGACGTCTGGCGATTTCCAGACGCAGCGC
The DNA here is from genome assembly GCA_964573365.1 of uncultured Oscillospiraceae bacterium. Taxonomy (GTDB): domain Bacteria; phylum Bacillota; class Clostridia; order Christensenellales; family CAG-138; genus JAQVRG01. Next base: position 8,951 of record CAZNJN010000047.1, on the reverse strand, counting down.
GCCCAGCGAAGCCCAGACGATGTCGTTGCGATCCGCCACAAAGAATAGCAGATCTCCCGTTTGCGCGTCCGCCTTCTTCACGATGGCGTCAAGCTGCTCTGCACAAAGGAATTTTGCAAACGAGCACTGCATGCCCTCCTGCTTCAGATTCATCCACGCAAGACCCTTTGCACGGTAGGTCTTTACAAACTCCCCAAGCTCGTCGATCTTTTTGCGCGGGAACTTTTCGCTGCCGCCCTTCACGTTGATGCAGCGGACGCTGCCGCCCTTTGCGAGGGCATCGGAAAACACCGAGAAGCCGCAGTCCTTTACGTCTTCGCTCACATCGACAAGCTCCATGCCAAAGCGCGTGTCGGGCTTATCGGAGCCGTAGCGGTTCATCGCGTCGATCCATTTCATGCGGGCGATCGGGGTTTTCACCTCTACGCCGAGCACCTCTTTGAAAAGCGTCTTGAGAAAGCCCTCGTTGACGGCGATCACATCGTCGATGTCCACAAAGGACATTTCAAGATCGATCTGCGTAAACTCCGGCTGACGGTCGGCGCGAAGATCCTCATCGCGGAAGCAGCGCGCGATCTGCATATAGCGATCGCAGCCCGAAAGCATCAAAAGTTGCTTAAAGAGCTGAGGACTCTGGGGCAACGCGTAAAAGCAGCCGGGCTTTACGCGGCTGGGAACCAAATAGTCTCGTGCGCCTTCGGGCGTGGACTTTTGCAAAATCGGCGTTTCCACCTCGAGAAAGCCGTTATCCGCAAAATAGTTCCGCGCGACGCGGGCAATTTCATGGCGCAGGCGAAGACGCTGCTGCATGATGGGACGGCGCAAATCCAAATAGCGGTATTTCAGACGGAGCTGCTCCTGTGTATCTACCTCGTCCTGAATATAGAACGGCGGCGTTTGCGAAGTAGAGAATATTTTCAGCTCACTTGCTAAAAGCTCATATTCGCCCGTCGTCATGTTCTTGTTGATCATATCGTCCGATCGGCGCGCAAGCGTTCCCTTGACGGCGATCGCATACTCGCTGCGGATCGTTTCGGCGCGCTCGAAAATCTCCTTGGGAAGCTTTTCCTCGTTAAAGACCACCTGCATCACACCCGTGCGGTCACGCAGTCCGATAAAAATGAGCGAGCCAAGATTGCGCCATGTTCCGGCCCAGCCCATCAAAGTGAGCTCCTGCCCGACTTCTTTTTCCGACGGCTGCGCACAGTAATGCGAGCGTTTCCATCCGCCTAAAAATTCTGCCATAATCGTATACCCCTTTATTTCAATTTCAGTTTTTGCTTGATCGTTTCGCAGAATGCGGCAAGTGGGATTCTCTCCTGCGTACCCTCCGCCATGGTTTTCAGCGTGACGACGCCAGCATTCAGCTCGTCGTCGCCAAGAATCGCCACCATTGCGGCGTGAAGCTTGTCCGCATACTTAAACTGCGCCTTAAAGCTGCGCCCCACATGATCAAATTCAGTTTTTACGCCTGCTTCTCGCAGTTCTTCGGCAAGCTTAAAGCCCGCCTGTCTTGCTGCGTCTCCCATAGGAGCGATGTAAACCGAAACCGCCTCCGGCGCTTGGATGGGACGAAAGCTCTCCACCACAAGCAGCAGCCGCTCCATGCCCATGCCAAAGCCGACGCCGGGCGTACTTGCGCCGCCAAGCTGCTCGAGCAGCCCGTCATAGCGGCCGCCGCCGCAGACAGTGCCCTTAAAGCCCTCGGAGTCCGCGATAATCTCAAATACAGTCTTAGTATAGTAGTCAAGCCCGCGCACGATCATCGGATCGACCTTATACGGAATCGAGAGCGCGTCAAGACAGCTTTCCAGCTCCGTAAAATGCGCGGCGCATTCTTCGCAAATGCACTCCAGCATCTTAGGCGCGTTTTCACAGATCGCTCTGCACTTTTCCTCTTTGCAGTCAAGGATGCGAAGAGGGTTCTTTTCAAAGCGCGTCTTGCAGGTGTCGCACAGTCCGTCATACTGCGCGCGCAGATACTCCTTGAGCCGTTCGTTATATTCAGGTCTGCACTTCGGACAGCCGATGCTGTTGATGTTGACAGAAAGTCCCTCTACCCCTAAGCGCGTAAGCAGCTCAAAAGCAAGCGCAATACACTCCGCGTCCGCACTCGCCTTGGGCGCGCCGTAGATTTCCACGCCAAACTGATGATGCTCGCGCAGTCGTCCCGCCTGCGGCTTCTCGTAGCGGAATACCGGACAGTATAAGTAATACATCTTCGTAGGCTGCGCGTCGTTAAAAAGCCCCTGCTCCAAAAACATTCGGCCTACGCCCGCCGTCCCCTCGGGCTTGAGCGTAATGGAGCGCTCTCCTTTATCGAGAAACGTGTACATTTCCTTTTGCACAACGTCCGTCGTATCTCCGATCCCCCGCAAAAAAAGCTCCGTATGCTCAATCACGGGCGTGCGGACTTCTTTGAAATTGTAGTTTTCGCAGATTCTTCGAGCCATGCGCTCTATGTAGTGCCACTTATAGCTCTCGTCGGGTCTTACGTCCTTTGTACCCTTGGGCGCCTGTACTGCCATATTTCGCCTCCCTGTGCATTCATCATAATATTACGAGTGACATTTTACTGCAAAAGCGCGAAAGGGGCAAGCCAAACGATAATTATTTCTTTGCTCCGCGCCATTTTGCGGCGTGGTTGCGAACTTTGTCACTTAATGTTATGATAGGAACGGTAAACAAATCGACTCATTTTTTCGGCGGTAAGCCTACATATTTGTCTTTTTGGAGATAATCAAAAAGCATGGAACAGTACAAAATTATGATCGTGGACGACGAGGCCGAGGTTCGGGAGGGCATCGTTGCCCATATGAACTGGGCGGCATTGGGTTTTGAGGTCGTCGCCGAAGCCGAAAACGGACAGGACGGTCTTGAAAAGGCGGAAAGCCTTGATATAGACGTGCTGCTTACCGATATTAAAATGCCTTATCTGGACGGCCTTGCCATGAGCGCGGAGCTCATGCGCACGCATCCTTCGCTCAAGCTGATTCTTTTTTCCGGTTTTGACGAATTTGAGTACGCCAAGGAGGCGATACGCCTTAACGTGGTCGAATATGTGCTCAAGCCCGTAAACGTCGAGGAGCTTACGCAGATTCTTACGCGTGTAAAAAACTCTCTTGACGCCGAGATCGCGGAACGCCGCAATGTCGAAGCGCTCACGAAAGCCTATAACAAAAGCCTCCCTCTGATGCGGGAACGCTTTTTAAGCGAGCTGCTTTGGGGCGCGATCCGCCCCGAGGATATCAGCGCGCAGCTTCGTTTGCACGATCTGCATATCAACGAGGCAAAGTATAAAATCGTCACCGTATTCGACGTTACGCTTACAGCGGGCGAAAATCTTCCCTTCGCGCGCGAGTTCATCCCCTTTTCCGTTAAGAGCGCCGCCGAGGAACAGCTAAAGGGCAAGTGCGCCTACGCGACCATCGTCGGTTCTTCTTCCATCATCGTCATTTCCGCATGGAACGAGGACAACTGTATAACTAGACTCATGCAGGCGGTCAACGAAACCTGCGCGTCCTGCAGACGTATTTTTGGCTTGGTACTCAGCGCCGGCATCAGCCACTGCGTAAGCGAGCTTCTTGATATCCACAGCGCATATCAGGAAGCAAAAACGGCGCTGGAATACCGAAAGATCGCCGGTGAAGGAAAGGCGATCTACATTCGGGATATGGAGCAGTTTTCTCAGCCCGTCGAGCAAAACGAGCATTCCGCGGATCAGCATATTCTCAGCGTGGTCAAATTCGGCTCTCCCGAGCAGATTTCGCGCATGGTGGACACGCTTCTTTTGCCGCTGCGCAGTGAAGATATGCCGCTTTGGGAGAAAACCGCTTATCTTGCCGATACTTTCTTCAATAATATTTTGCAGATTGTGCAGCGCTATGATTTATATAATCAAACAAAGCTTCTCACGCTGCTTTCTAAGCTACCCGCTTTCATCCCTTGCACGCAGAGCGAAAACGAACTTAGAGATTTTTTATATCAGATTCTTAACTGCATGGGCGAATACATCGCGGAGCAGCGGGAATCCGCCTCCAGACAGCTTGTATCGCACGCAAAAGAATTTATTGCCGCGCAGTACGCCAATCAGCACCTGTCTGTCGATCGCATATGCGAGCATCTGCATGTGAGCGCCTCCTATTTTTCCACCGTATTCAAGCAGGAAACGGGGCAAAGCTATGTGCAGTATCTGACGGAGGTGCGTATGCAGCAGGCGCTGCGGCTTTTGAGTGAAACCGACGACAAGACCTACATCATAGCCGCAAAGGTCGGCTATGATGAGCCAAACTATTTTAGCTATGTGTTCAAAAAGCGCTTTGGTACTTCCCCCAGCAAGTACCGCGGTCAATGAGGCTTTGATCAGCTATGGAAAACGCAAAAAAGCAGTCCCGGCTTTCCGCCTTTATCAACAAAAGCAGTATGCGCTATACGGTGTTTATCAGCTTTACCTTGAGCGCCGTTTTTGCGATCACGCTTACCGGGATCATTCTTTATCTGCGCTTTTCCACGCAGCTTGACAGCACTCTGCTCAACGAGAGTCAGATCCTTGTCGATCAGGTGAATCAGGCCGTATCCTCACATTTGCGCAATACCATACGGCTTTCCAACTCCATTTCCTATAATGTCGTAAAAAACAAAGACATCAATACCAACGATATCAATTCTCAGCTACAGCTTTTATATAATACGCACAGCGATTACGCGGAGAACATTGTGCTTTTTTCTGAAAAAGGCGAAATGCTTGCCACCGCCCCGCCGGCCAAAATGAAGGATGGGGTCGATGTCACGGCGAACACATGGTTTCAAAAGGCCATGGGCGAAACGGAAAACCTTCACTTTTCGTCCCCGCATGTGCAGAATCTGTTTGTGGACGCCAAGAATAAATACACTTGGATCATCTCCCTTTCCTGCGCGGCGGAGATTACGCGAAACAAAGCCACACAACAGGGCGTTTTGCTGGTTGACATCAAGCACAGCAGCATCGCTGAGCTTTTTGACAACGTATCTCTAGCTAACGATGGCTATGTTTATCTCATCGATGCGGACGGCAATATCATTTATCATCCGCAGCAGCAGCTTCTCGCCTCCGGCATCGTCAGCGAAAAGAGCCTTGAAGCCTCCCAGCTTCGTGACGGCAGCCATACCCTCCGCTTGCCGGAGGGGACAAGCTCCGTTATCATTCGTTCGGTCGCCTATACCGGCTGGCGCATCGTAGGCGTGATCCCGCATCGCGGCCTTACGCTGGACAGACTTCAAAACGTGCTTTTCGTTTTGATGGTGTTCTGTCTGTTTTTCGCGATCACCCTGCTTTCCAACAGCTATCTTTCAAAAAAGCTGATGGACCCCATTCAAAAGCTGGAGCTGTCCGTGCAGCGTCTCGAGCAGGATGCGGAGCGCGCCGAAATCTATATCGGCGGTTCTTATGAGATCGAGCATCTGGGACGTTCCATTTCGCGCATGGTACATCAAATGCGTAAGCTGACTGCCGACATCGTGGCGGAGCATGAGCAAAAGCAGAAAAGCGAGCGAAACGCGCTTCAAGCGCAGATCAATCCGCACTTTTTATATAACACGCTTGACATCATCATCTGGATGATCGAAAAAAAGCAGCCTGAGGAAGCCGTGCGCATCGTATCGGCGCTTGCCCGCTTCTTTAGGCTCAGCCTTTCCGGCAGCCGCAATATCATTCCGGTAAGCGAGGAGCTTGAGCAGGTACGCAATTATTTGATGATCCAGGAAATGCGTTATAAAAACAAGTTCACCTACAGAATCGAAGCCGAGCCGGACACGCTGACGCTTTCCGTTATCAAGCTGGTGCTTCAGCCGGTCGTGGAAAACGCAATCTATCATGGTATGGAATTTATGGACGGAGACGGCGAGATCGTGATTCGTTCCTATACACAGAACGGCGATTTGTATCTGGTTGTGCGCGACAACGGTCTTGGCATGCCGCCCGAGATCGTGGAAAAGCTGCTTGAGCAGCCCGTTGCCGCACACACGAATTCGCGAGGCTCGGGTATTGGTCTTTGGAACGTAAACGAGCGTATCAAGCTTTACTTTGGCGATCGGTACGGCTTAGAGATTGAAAGCGAGCCGGATGAAGGCACCTCCGTCGTGCTGCATCTTGCGGCGATCCCCTACGGGCAGATGGAGGAAAAATAATGGAACGCATAGAAAAGACCATCTTCATCATCCTGCTCATTACGCTTTTTGCGCTCGTGGCGGTGCTGCTTTTTCAAAGCCTTTCCCCCGAAAAGAGCGAGAAAATCTACAGCATATCGGTACTCGTGGATGATTTGAACGATTACGCGCGCCTGGGTATGGAAAAGGCCGCGCTTGACTGCAATCTGGATGTCCACTATGTTTCGGGCTTTGGCAAGAGCGCCGCGCAGCAGGCGGAATATCTGCAAAGAGAGATCGAAAACGGCGTCAACGCCGTGATCCTTTCAGCGGCAGACGCTGATTATCTTTCGACGTATATCGATAGCGCGCACATTTCCATTCCCATCATCGCCATAGGGGATCGGATCGTTTCATCCTCCGTCACCGCGTATGTTTCGCCTGACAATGTAGAGCTTGGCAGAAAGCTGGCAGAAGAAATGCTCAAGGCGCGAGAGGAGTATCCGCTGCTCGTGTTAATGGAATTTGACAGCAGCCCCCACATCAAAGAACGCTGCGAGGGACTCACCCGCGCCATTCGTGAAGCGGGGCGGACGGTGGAATGTCGCTTTGTCGAAAACAGCGCGGAAGCCATTTCCGGAATTATGGCCGACCGACGCGCAAGCTGCGTATGCGTACTCGACGCGGCGCTGCTGCCGGCGCTTTGCGAGGGCGGTCGCTATTATGATCTCCTTTATGGCATCGGCTACAATAACGAAATACGCACCGAGCTTGAAAACAAGCGCATTCACAGCTTGATCGTCTACAGCAGCTTTGAAGAAGGGTATATCAGCATGAAGAGCGCAGCGCAGGCAGTTCAAACGCCAAACCTCAGTGACTTTGTATTAAGCAGTCTGCTTGTTGATACGGACAATATGTATGAATTGCCGCAAGAGCAGATCCTTTTTCCGATTTCTTAGATAAGGAGAACGGCTATGAAACAGAATGCCACATGGAAAATCGTATTGATCGCCTTATGCGTCCTAATTGCGATCGCCCTTTTTGTCGCCTCCAGCACGAAGGACGAATCCGTGGATGATACGATCAAGATCGGCACGATGATCTACAGCGGGGACGACACATTCATTTCAAATATGATGAATTCCCTGCGGCGTATTACAAGCGAGTATGAGCAAAAGACGGGCATCCGCATCAATCTGAACATATTGGACGCGAAGGAGAGTCAGGCTACGCAAAACGACCAGGTGGGCCGTTGCATCGCTTTAGGCTATGATGTGCTCTGCGTAAATCTGGTCGATCGCACGGACGCGGCGCGCGTCATTTATCAGGCGATGGACGCCAATATCCCCGTCGTATTTTTTAACCGCGAGCCAGTACAGGGCGATTTGCAAAAATGGGATCGGCTCGTGTATGTCGGCGCGGACGCGCGTGAATCAGCGATGCTCGAAGCCTCCATCATCGTAGACGCCTACGAAAAGAATCCGCATAGTATCGACGTGAACAGCGACGGCGTAATCCAGTATATCATTCTTGAGGGCGAAAGCCGCCATCAGGATACCGTAATCCGCACGGAAGTGTCCGTACAGACGCTCAAGGATAACGGCTTAAAGCTTGAAAAGCTCGACGGCGGCATTGCCAACTGGAACCGCAGCCAGGCCGCCGCGTTGGCTGAGCAGTATTTTGCCACATACGGCGAGCAGATCGAGCTGATGCTTTGCAATAACGACGATATGGCGCTTGGCGTGGTGGACACGGTGGAACGCATGGGACTAAATTTTTCCAACATCGTGGGCATCGACGCGACCCCGCCCGGTATGCAGGCGGTGGATGAGGGGAAAATGCTCGGAACCGTTTCTATCGGCTATGAAGGGCAGGCGCAGGCAATCTTCGACATCGCATACGCTATGGTGACCGGTCAGGATTACAGTGAGGCGCATCCGCGCCGTCCTGACGGCTCTGTGCGCGTGCAGCAATATGTCTATACAGGAAATTCTTAGGACTCTATAAGTAAAAATATGAACACAAAAGATTTTTCATATAAATAAACTGAAAATCTTATGTTAAAAATAGAAGGCAAGCTTTACAATGAAGGTGTCGGTAAAAGCCGGCACACATCATTCACATCAAATAGGAGGAAATACACCATGAAGAAACTGTTGGCAATCGCGTTGGTCATCGCTATGGCGCTGTCCGTAGCCGCTTGTGCCGCTCCCGCTCCCGCAGCCGAGCCTGCCGCTCCCGCTGCTGAGCCCGCCGCTCCCGCCGCTGAGCCGGCCGCAGAACCCGCTGCCGCAGAAGCAAAGACCTACAAGGTAGGCGTTTGCATCTATAAGTTCGACGACAACTTCATGACCCTTTACCGCACCGAGCTCGAGAGCTATCTCAAGTCCCTCGAGACCGACACCGTAAAGTATGACGTCACTGTTGTTGACGGCAAAGGCGACATGGCCGAGCAGACCAACCAGATCGATACCTTCCTCGCACAGGGCGTGGACGTACTGATCGTAAATCTGGTTCAGTCCTCTTCCGCTGCCACCATCACCGAAAAGTGCAAGGCTGCTGGCGTCCCCGTGGTTTACATCAATCGTGAGCCCACCGAAGACGACATGAAGGCTTGGGACAAGATCTGCTACGTTGGCGCTGACGCTCGTCAGTCCGGCACCTATCAGGGCGAGATCGTCGCGAACCTGCCCACCAAGGGCGACGCGAACGGCGATGGCGTTGTAAGCTATGTCATGATAATGGGCGACCCCGAGAATGTTGATGCTCAGTATCGTACCGAGTTCTCCATCAAGGCTCTCACCGACGCCGGCATCAAGGTCGAAAAG